>CALZMR010000316.1 GCA_945788575.1 uncultured Woeseiaceae bacterium | reverse complement strand
GCGATCCCCCGGTCGGCGAGATACATCCCGAGGATATTCTTCATCTTGGGCGGTTTGGCCCAGGATACCGTCACCAGGCACGGTCCATCTAATCCTCAGGTAGATGTCTCGCCTGCCAGCCACGCCATCGCCTCCGTCTCGTCGCGGAACAGCTGATACGCGTAGCTGTCGTCTTCGCGATAGACGGCATGAATGTTGGCGAGACCGAAGGTCGCGTCGTCGTCCATCACATAGGCGACTCGCGCCGCTCCTTTTACTTTTCTGCCCGCGTATTCGCCAACTTCGACCATCTCCTCAGCCGTACGGCGCATGTGATTCCCGAGCAGCCACAGACGTCTGGTCGGGTTCTCGAGCATAGCGACCGCACCGATCATCGCGATAACTTCCGACTTGCTCATGATTCTATGCACGCGCACAGCTGTGACTTCGCCCCGCTCTTCGATGGCGTATCTGCAAGCGGACGATGCGCCCGCATCGGTCGTTCGACAGTTCGCTTCCGCCTTCGCATCATGCAGTCCGCTATAAATTCTGCGGCCTAGTCGGAGTCCGAGAGAATGATCCTGACCGCGGCAGGCGCCATCTTCGCGTTGTCGTGATCCGCTTCATCGACTATCCCGATGCGCCAATTGAATGGTAAGCCTGCACGCTCGGCGGCGGCTCGCGCGACGCGATACATCGTAATGCCGCGTGCGAGACGATGCCCGCCCTGAAGCTCCGCCTCGGGCGCGTGCCGAAGTTTGTCCGCGCGCGGATCGTCGTCGTCGCGGCCGAGCAGGATGACGAGGTCCGCGGCGAAGATCGCCGGCAGCCGTTCCGCGTCGACTGCGGCGTTCCCGAGCCCGTAGGGGTACTCGACTCCAAGCAGGGGCATCGCGTACCAACCCGCGTTCGCGGCGATGTAGTGGTTCACGCGTGCATCCGGCATGTAGTAGAGGAATCGATGTACGAATTGCGAGCCCGCCGAATGCCCGTACAGCGTGTATGACTGCTGCGACCCACCAACACCTTCGACGACCTCGTCGAATAACGGCTCGATCGCCGAGAACGTCCAGTGCTCCTGGGGCCGAAGTTCACCGGACTCCGGATCGAAAACGCATCCCAAGTTGTAGCGCGCGGAGCCGGAAAAAGCCTCGACTGTAAATTCGGGCACAACGACGACGAAGCCATATTCCTCGGCAAACGGCGCCCAGTCATTGAAGTAACGTTCCACGTCGCGGCTCGCGCCGTGCATGACGAATACGATGGGCGCCGATTCGGCGTCTTGCTCGGGCACGTACACGCGCACGTCGATCGCCGCCCCCGCCCAGTCATCGAACACGAATGTCGAGCTGCCGGTTGCCAGTTCGTCGGCGACAGCCGTCGAAGCAACAAGTAAGGCAGTGAGAAGGAAGCTGCGAATCAACATATGGGAGGGCGAAAGAAAAAGGGGGGCGTAAGCCCCCCTTTCCTTAGCTATTGCATCAACTCAATCGAAGTCGAGCCTGAGATCGAGATAGAACGACCGGCCGTAGTCGCGGTGCGAGTCAGCAAAGAAGCCGAAGTAGCGATCTGCGAGCGGCGCGCGCTCGTCGGTCACGTTTCTGACACCGAATCGGGTACGCAGCGACAGATCGTTCGGCAGATCGGTCGTGTAGTCGACCCGGAAATTGTAGGTCGTCATCGACGGGATCACATACTGCGTGCCATCCGACAGCGTCAGCGAATCCTGGTAGAAATCGCCGATGTGATACATCGTGACCGACGATCCCCAGTCTCCTCTCCTCCAGGAGAGGGTCAGGTTCATGCGCTCTTCCTGATTGCCGTCCATGCCGATGATGTCGGCGAAGCCGGCGACCGGGTAGTTTGCGGGGATACCACCGCTCTGCTGCGACTCGAGAAGCTGCAGGGCTCGTCCGCCCGGCTCCTGCTCGTACTCATCGAGGAACGACGCGACATAGCGAATGCCCCAGTCGCCGAGTGAGTTCTCGAAATCATAGTAGAAGCCGAGATCGTAGCCCTTGATCGTGCGGGTATCGAAGTTCGCGTATTGGTCGTCGATGAAGCGGATGTCGCCCGCGGGGCAGATTCCGGCATTGAGATAGATCTGGTCGGCCACCGGATCGCTAGAAGCCTCGCGGCTGATCGCGGGATTGCCCTGGAAGGCGGCGCAGTTCGACGTACCGGCCTCGAGCCTGAAGAGCAGGTCGAGAAGCGTGTGGTTCTCTTCGCCGAACAGACCGATCGTGTCGTCCTTCACGATGGACCAGTAGTCGAGGGTGATCGTCATTCCCTCGAGGGGTTCGACGACGACGCCGACCGACCAGTTCTCGGACTTCTCGGGCTCGAGGTTATCGCTGCCCTGTGCGATACGCTGCGTCGAATTCCTGCAGTCGATCGTGTCCTGGTTCGGGTCGCCACCGAAGTCAGCGGCGTAGGTACACGCCCAGTCCGTGCGGGTGTTCTGACGGGCTACTATGTCCTCGTTCACCGTGACGAGGTTCGGGGCGCGGAAGCCTTCCGACCATGATGCGCGCAGCAGCACCGGCTCGACGATGCGCCAGCCTGCCGCGATCTTCGGCACGGTCGTCGTGCCCGAATCGGAGTGTGCTTCCCAGCGCAACGCGAGCTGAACGTCCAGATTGTCCATGACAGGTATCTGCGCCTCACTAAAGAACGACGTGACGCGGCGCTCGCCCGAGCTGTCGGGCGTCGGGCTGGAATTGACGACGTCGGAGACGAACGGATACGTATCGCCCTGGAAGTCCGTGAATACGATCGTGCCGTCGAGACGCGGATCGCGGTCGTCCGAGAAGGATTCGTAGCGATGCTCGGCGCCGAACAGCAGAGCGACCGGGCCTGCCGGCAGATCGAACAGCTCCGCGTTCGAGGTCTTGAAGTCGATCATGACCAGTTCGCTTTCACTCAGCCGGTACACGTCGACCAGTGCTCGCTCGATGTTGTTGTTTACGCCGCCGCTGAACGGATTGTAGGCATTCGGCGTCGGGTCGTTCAGCGCCTCCTGCATCAGCGTGTTGGAGACGCGGTTACGCGTGACGTCATCGGCGGTAGCCTGGGACCAGACGAACGCACTCTCCCAATCCCAGCTGCCCTGTATGCCGCGGATGCCACCGACGAAGCGATAGCTGTCGCCGCTGTTGTCCACGATTCGCGGCAGCTCGGCGAAACGATAGTTGTCGATTTCGAGCGTCAGACCGCCGGCGGGTACACCGGTGCCGATGACCGAGTCAGGCAGACGATTCGGTGAGCCCACGGGTCCGAACGGATTCCAGTAGTTCTGCGCTGCGACCCGAAGTTTGACCGTCGAGAATGGCGCCGACGGGTGCCGGCTCAGCGAGCTGTCATATTGGTAGGCTGAGATCTCCGTGAACAACTCCGCGCCGCTCTCCAACTCGTGATTGATGTAGACGAACAGGCTGTTGCGCTCGAGTTCGGAGCGCAGGTCCCGGAATTCGTTCAGGTTGTAGCGGTAGGTGCCCTG
>CALZMR010000315.1 GCA_945788575.1 uncultured Woeseiaceae bacterium | reverse complement strand
TTATCGGTGGTATTCAGTCCGGGCGTAATCGTGAGCGTCGCAAGCGACGAAAGGAAACTCGAGCCGGTCTGACGACCGACGACGGCCCGTGTGGGATTGTCGTCGACGTACAGAATGTAGCCGTCTAAGAAATTCGTGAACCCGACGGTGTTCGACTGGACTCGTGTGAAGATCTGAGGGTAACCGGGCGATGCGTTGGTCAGCTGAAATTCCACCGACGCTTCGCTGTCCAACAGGTCCTCGGCGGCTGGCCGGTAAACGATATTGTTGCGATAGTCGCTGCTGACTGCGACTTTCTCGGCCGTCCCCGCGTCAATCTGAAACGCAGCAGGACTTTTTTCGATCCAACCGTTACCGACATTCGCGGCATCGGGGCGATCGAACGTATCGACGAATTGCGCTGCTGCATCCTGCGGCAATCCGACACCCAAAAGGATAACGGCTAACGCAATCCAGCAGGTCGAGAGGAAAGTCGAACGCTGACCGCTCGTCGAGCCGTCACCGGCGGTATTCTGAACCATCTAGAGCCCCTTAAATCGTGCCCGTTAGTGCAGGCCCCTGCGCGACGGCCTAAATCACCTATTATGTTGCAAGACACATGCCATCAATGCCACGTGCTGATGTTTCAGTGCTTTACAGACGGGTTACAACAGTTGAGGGTCGGAAATGTAAAGAATGCCGACGCCTGTGTGCGGAGAAGCACGCACACGCCCGTCCAGGACAGGGGGTCAGTCGATCCAATTGGTCAGAATGTAGTGAACGAACTGGCAGACTTGCGGGTGCTCGGGTAGCCCGTCATGGGTGGAATCGCCGGTGAATCGGTAGTTGCCGGACGTGGTCTCAACGACACCGTAGACATCAGGCAAGTTCGTTTCCGTGCCGGTTCCGGCACCGTCGAGAAGCGCACTCTCTGTCGGGCGTATCCATCTATCCGGATCCAGGTAGACGGTGACGTACAGGATTCGTCGCTCCGCATCCGGTCTTACGCTTAGAGACGGGTCACCGTCCAATCCACGGCCATAGGGAGTTTCATCCGTCGGCCGAGACGGCGTTCCGTTGAGTTCGGTCTGTACGTGGTTGCGCTGTTCGTCGTCCGAGAATGCCGGGCACATCTGCGCGTTGCCTTCTCCCGAGAAACCGCATAGTTCGTCGGTACCGTGATTCGAGCCAGCCAGTGTGATCAACGCCGAGACGTTTTCGGGAGCAATGACTGTGGCGTACCAGCGGCTGCTGACGGAGCCCATACTGTGCGCCACAATCGCGATTCGATCGGGCGCTGCACCGTCGCATCCGCTACGCCCGGACGCAGTCTCCGCGGCGCTCTCGAGTTGCTGCGCCGCGTTCTTGATCAGTTCTTCTGCCGCTCGAATATTGTCTCCGTCGTTCGGCTCGAGCTCGACTGCGAGCAGGTACCCTTCCGGATAACCGGAAGACTGAAAGTGGCGAATCATCTCCTGCCAGCTGTCTGGCGAAAGGCCGGACCCATGAACGAACAGGACGGGAGTCGGTGAGAATTGGCTGCACCCGTTAGCTGACTCTGACGGACCGGGATCTCGCGAAGGCACGATCTGAGTCAGACCGACAATCATCACTATCGCGATGAGGATGACAGTGAGTCGCACGTTTCCGTTGTCCATAACCTGTCTGTTTGAATTAGTAGGCGTATCCCCGCGTTTCGGGCGATCGCGTTAGTTTTGATCTGACGTTGCCGCCTGTGCTTCGTTTCTGAGTTGGAGCATGCCATAGCCGGTTGCGTGCAGGAATGCGAACCCCACGATGACGACCGCAACGTAGGCAAGAACGTGATAGAACGCCGACGCAGCAACGGCCAGGGCCGGTTCGATGCCGAAAGGTTGGAGTGCGATTACAAAAGCGAACTGAATATTGCCGACGTACCCTGGGCTGGTCGGCAAGGAAATCGCGAGTATCGTCGCCACCAGAACGAGTACGACACCGGAGACGGGCACGTCGATGTGCAGTGCGGAGAGGCTCAAGGCGATACAGCCCCCCATCAGACCCCACTGGACAAGCGAATTTGCCGCGATACGAAAGGCAAGTCTGGGTTTTCTGATCGATTCGAAGCCGCGAACGACCGACTTCAGCAGCGCAACAAGCGAATCGCTGTATTTCGACGGCATCCGCGATGTGAGCTTTCGCGCAATCGACAGCGCGCTTTCGGACTTGATCACGAGCCAGTAGGCGAAGATCAGGCACAGCGACACGATGATGCCGATGATGTAGCCGGCCTTGACCAGAATGTCAGGCGTCTCCTGACCGCTCGCCAGCGTCAGACCCAGCAGCAGGAGAATCGTCAACAAGTCGAAGATTCTCTCCATACCGATGGAACTCAGTACAAGCGAGTACGGCAGTGAGAACCGTTTTCCGACGATGTATGCCCGGACCAACTCGCCCATTTGCATCGGCAGGATAGCCGTGCCTGCGTAGCCGATCATTACGCTGGGGAACAGGTCCCTGGCGCGAGCCGGAGCGGCTGTTGCAAGGAGGTCGCGCCACCTGACTGCCTTCAGCCAGTAAAAGAGAAACAGGGCGCAGAGAAAGGGTATTGACCAGAGCAGATCGGCCTGCCGCAGGGAGCGGCCAATCGCTGCGAAATCCGCGTTCCGCAGGGCAAGCCAGAGCATGCCCGCGCTAACGGCAATACCGATCGGGACAAGAATGCTTCGTCGCAAAAGACGCTATTCCAGCAGGGAGGCCGGCCTGAAGTCTACTCTGCCGCGGCTGCGGGTACGCAGGAGAGTTATCAGCAGAAGTACGATCAGGCCAGAGCCCATCGACCCGCCGCCGCCGGACGAACTTGTCGGGGGGGGCGATGTGCGGGTTGTAACCTGGACCGGATTCGACGCGGCCGAAACGTTGCCGGCGGCGTCCCTTGCCGTGACCGTGTACGAGTAGCTGGTGTTGGCGAGCAGCCCGCTGTCCCTGAACGTGGTATTCGCCGAGGTACCCACCGTGCTTCCGTCGCGCTGTATTTCGTAGCGCACGACACCAACGTTGTCCGTGGACGCGGTCCAGGACAAGTCGACCTGTGACGACGAGATGGCATTGCCGTTCAGGCCGGTCGGGACGGTTGGCGCCTGCGTATCCGCCGAGGCTTGTGTCGTCACATTGACGGCCGCGGATTCGGCGGAGACGTTGCCGGCGGCATCGCGGGCAGCGACGGTGTAGGAGTAGCTGGTGCTGGCGGTCAGACCCGTGTCGCTGTAGCTGGTGTTTGCCGTGGTGGTAATCAGGACACCGTCACGGCGTACTTCGTAGCCGGTCACGCCGACGTTGTCGCTGGACGCGTTCCACGACAGGTCGATCTGCGATGCCGAGACGGCATTGCCGTTCAGGCCGGTCGGGACGGTCGGGGCCTGCGTATCTGCCGAGGCCTGCGTGGTCACATCGACGGCCGCGGATTCGGCGGAGACGTTGCCGGCGGCATCGCGGGCAGCGACGGTGTAGGAGTAGCTGGTGCTGGCGGTCAGACCCGTGTCGCTGTAGC
>CALZMR010000314.1 GCA_945788575.1 uncultured Woeseiaceae bacterium | reverse complement strand
AGCCGCCAAACCACTTCCATTGCCGCAAACCGCTGTCGGAGGGTATTGCGCTTGATCGGCCGACTCGGGACGGAGGCATCTACGATCTGCTGCTGAAACGAAAGTCCACCCGGACCTTTGATCTGGATTCGAACCTGCCGCTGGACCAGCTCAATCTCATTCTCTACTACGTTTTCGGCTGCCACGGGACGTTCACGCTCGCCCCCGATTTTATCAGTCTGAAGAAGACCAGCGCGTCCGGTGGAGCGATGCATCCCGCCGAGGTCTATCCGCTGGTGTCGCGCGTCGACGGCCTTGAGGCAGGCCTTTATCACTACAGACCGAAGGACCACTGCCTCGAATTTCTTAAACCACTGACGCCGGATCAGGCCAGCGAACTGACCGTCGATCTCTCGGCGGGTCAGGAGTATTTCGCCACGGCAAATGTCTGTCTGCTGCTGACCTACCGGTTCGCGAGGCACAACTTCAAATATCCGAATCACGCCAAGTCCTACAAGGTTGCGATGATGGACATCGCGCATCTGAGTCAGACGGCGTACCTTGTCTGCTCGGAACTTGGTATCGGTGCGTGTTTCTACGGTGCGGTCAACGACCGCAACATCAACAACGAACTGGGCCTGGATGGAATAACGGAAGGCGCGATCGCCGCGTTCGCCTGCGGCGTCCCGAATCCGGCCGGAGACGGCCAGGAGTTCCATTGCGAACGCTACGATCCGATCGCGGCGCGAGACCGCAAACTGGGCTAACTGTCAGGCGCCAGCCGCTCGGCGCCACGCCGCGCCTCGATCAGAAACGGCATATCGGGATCGGCGTCAGTCCAATGATTCAGCAGCATACGATAGTAGGTCAGCGCGCTGGGCACATCTCCAGCCGACTCGGCCAGACGCGCCAAGGCGAGCGTCGCGGCGCCCCAATCTGCGACATTGAAAGCTTTGGCAAAGAAGTCGTCGTACCATTCCACGAAGGCACGACCGCGATTGTCATGTATCCAGGTGAATTGCTCTCTGGCGCATTCAATGTCTCCGGCCGCCGCGCACGCACGAGCCAGTGTCTCACGCAGATGATAGAGATCGGAATGCGAATGCTCCAGTTCCGTCCGTAACAGGGCCACGGCTTCGGGGGCGCGCTCATCCAACATGAGCAGTTCTGCTCTAAGAGTATTCACCGCCGGCTCACGCAGCGGAAATTCGTCTCTACCCACGTACGGTTCCAGCCGACGAATCACTTCGGTGGCGAGTGCCCTGAGGCCGTTGCGTGCGGCAATCTTTCCTAGCATCGCCGCCCGTATAACGGGCCGTTCCGCCAGTGCGTAAACAGGCTGGTCCAGATCGTCGAGAATCACTGCCAACAGATCGTTGAGGGCCGCCTCGAACGCCGCTCTATCGGCACTACGCTCAAGAATTGCGACACGGTACGCCAATGCCTCGTGCAACGACCGGTCTCTGTCTTGACGAACCTGTACCGCGTGGTCGGCAGTGGCAAGCGCGTCTGCCAGACGGCCGCGATCCAGATAGAGGTTTGCCAACTTCAGAGAGGACCAGTCTCGGACGCTCGCAGACGTATGCCGACCCGTGGTTTCGAGAAACGTTTCGGCCTCGTCATACCTGAATCCGGCGATCAGGGCTTCCGCATAAGCGGAATTCACCGGATTGTTTCCGATCTCCATCGCTCCCTCGAAATCCGCGACCGATTCGTCAAGCCGGCCCTGGCCCATACGGATAGTCGCCAGCAGGTACAGGCCGATCGGGGACGTCTGGCCATCAAGCCTTGCCGCATTCACGAACGATTGTTCAGCTGCGTTGAGATCATTGAAAAAGAACCAATAGATCGATCCGAGGTTCGAATGACCGACCGGATCGTTAGGGTACAGGGTGCTGAACAACAACCATGCCTCACGCATGTCGTCTGCCGTAAGCATCATCGAGCGAGCACCTTCGATGTACAGGTTCTCGCGCTCCGTAAGTCTATTCTTCAGCTCGATCGCCCTATCCCAGTGAGTAATCACGTCGCCCGGCCGCTGGGAAAGATTCGAGAGGTAGGTGCCGAGCGTGGCATGGGCCGTCGCGAACTCCGGATCGAGTTGCAGTGCCCTTTCCAAAAGCGTAATGGCCTCTTCCGGCCTGCCCTCGTTCTGTTTTGCCAACGCCAGCGAATACGCTCTGAGCGCTTCGAGATTGGGTGTCGTTACTCGCTCCAGCGGGGCGCTGTTGGATTCGATATCCACGAGCGATTCGCCGAGCGCCTGTCGGAGATTACGCGCTAGTAGGTCAAGGCCCGGTAGCAAGTCGTCGACGCCCTCTACGCTTACTGCACGCGCCAGCAATGTATCGTCGGTAACAGGATCGACGATCTCGACACCGATTGTGTAACCGTCACCGACAGCCACTATCTCCGCCACGAGCACGACATTGAAGCCTTCGCGCACTGCGACCTCGTTAGCCCTGCTTCGTGACAGCGAAGTACCGGCGGGTGCCTGCATGCGACGCAATGCCGCATTGATCCTCGATTCAGGCACAACGCGAAAGTACTTTGTCTGATTGAGGGCGATCCGCAGTGCCACCAGCAACGAGTCGTCGAGCAGTGGGTTGTCCGTCCCGTTCTTCAGAGCAGTGATTACCAACGTGTCGCCGCTAGACAGCTCGAATGATTCGCCGACGATCAGGTCACGGAAATACATCGATAAAGCGACCAACGCAACGACGATGATCAGAGCACCGAGCATGAGTCGGCGGCGGCCAAGCGACGGCTTGCGACGGGCTATGGCGGGACCCGGTTCGTCGAGCAGCGCGATACTCGGTATCAGTCGATAGCCGATTCTAGGGATCGTTTGAACGTACTTTGGACTTGCGCTGTCGTCATCGAGTGCAGCCCTAATCTCGCTGATGCAGCGGTTCAGTGCTTCGTCACCAACCACCGAATCCGACCAAACACGGTCCATGATGGTCTGCCGGTCGACTGTCTGGCCCGCCGAGGCCGCGAGACACGTCAGCACCTGCATGACTCTGTGCTGCACGTGCTTAGCCCCCGCAGGGCCCTCGATCGTGCCATCTAGCGGGTGAATCTCATAAGCGCCAAGTTGAAATCCGCGATCGAGATCTTGAGACATGATTGCAGTGAGCCTCTGCGCGACCTTACTGAGATTTAAAACATGCGCAGTTTCATTAGTTTAGCTCATCCGATTGAGTAATTATCGTCGTTACGTCCGCCGCCGAAGCTCATCGCGAGCATGGAGCGCATGTTCTCCATCGGAAATCGACCAATCGAGTGGTTCGTCTACTACGCTTACGCCGAACCGCGCTTCGGTCAGCGCGCCGAACTCACGGAGGACTTCCTCGATTTCGGGCACGCGCTGGCCAAGGCCAGAATTCCGGCGACCTGGCTCAGAGACACGTTGAGCAAGCGACAGTTCAGCGCATCGGAGGACTCGGTAAAGATCATCACCATGCACAGCAGCAAGGGCCTGGAGTTTCCGACGGTTGCTACTTGCGGAGTTGGATCACTGGGGCTAGACGATGATCGTGTCGAGG
>CALZMR010000313.1 GCA_945788575.1 uncultured Woeseiaceae bacterium | reverse complement strand
TGCTTCCCGCATTGTGTCAAGGAATTACCTGACGGAGGTCAGGATTAGAACTTAGGTGTCGCGGATCTCGTACCGGCGGAACTTCTCGACGAGCGTCGTTCGACCAATACCGAGCTTCTCGGCGGCATGCTGGACCACACCGTCCGATTCGCCCAATGCGCGTACGATCATGTCGCGCTCGATGTCCGCAAGATATCGCTTTAGATCGATCCCCTCGCTGGGGAGATGAACTGCCGCGGATGCGGTTTCAGAGGCGGTCACGGCGGTCTCGCCCGCCTCCTCACCCGAAATCGGCCACGGCAGATCGCGTGCGTCGACGATTCCGTTCGGTCGGGTGACAGCGAGCCTTTCAATGAGATTCGAGAGTTCGCGCACGTTGCCGGGCCAGTCATAGGCTTCGAGAAGCTGCATCGCCGCATCCGTGAGCCGGATGGAGACAGCATGCGCCTCGTGCAGGCGTTGTGAGAATTCGTCGACTAATGGCCGCACGTCCGAAGGCCTGTCCCGAAGCGGCGAAATCTCGACAGGAAAGACACAAAGTCGATAGTAAAGATCCTCGCGAAACTTTCCTTCCTCGATGCGCTCGGGAAGATTTCTGTGAGTCGCCGCGACCAGTCGCACGTCCACCGGAATACTCTTGGTGCCGCCTACTCGCTCGACGACCCGCTCTTCCAGAACGCGCAGCAGCTTGACCTGCATTACGGGCGGCATGTCCCCGATCTCATCGAGAAAGAACGTACCGCCCTTCGCCTGTTCAAACCGTCCGGCCCGAGCGCTCACTGCGCCCGTGAATGCACCACGCTCATGGCCGAACAACTCACTTTCGAGCAGGTGTTCAGGGATTGCGCCGCAATTGACGGCAATGAAGGGGCCGTCCCGACCGGACAAATCGTGGATTTGACGAGCAACGACTTCCTTACCGGTGCCCGACTCCCCGGTAATCAACACTGTCGCCATCGACGGTGCCACCTTCTCGACGAGGCGCCGCACGATCTGCATGTCATCACTGCCGCCTATGAGTCGATCACTTTGCAGTGAAGCGGCCTCGAGATGCACGGGGCTGTGGGACGATCGAATCTCCTCGAGAACCTCGCCCAGCGCGTCAAGCCGCACTGGATAGTCGAGCGAGTGCAACCTGGCCCATGGATACTGTTTGCGCAGCTCGCCAGTAATCATCGGGCAAACTCCTGCATCACGACCACCGGCACATTGGGATCGAGTGCCTCGAGTTCACTCAGTAGCACGTCGACCGTGTCATCGGGCAATTCGGGACCGACGAACATGGCCTCCAGACGACGCTGCCCGAGCCGTTCTCTCCAGTCGCTCGGCATCGCGGTCACAACACACGGCGAATCCATGAATTCGAGCAGTTCCTTGACGTGTCGCGAGACTGTCAAGTCATGGTCGATCACAAGGATGGTTTTGTCGCCGTTCGGCATCCGCGTCTAACCTATCGGACCGTTGATTACGACGAAATATAGGGTTCGTCGCCCATAAGCAGCAATGAAATCGGTTCATGATGCTTTATTTGGGCTTTTTAGCGCACTTTTACATAACGTTACTCAACTCCCACTCCGTCAGCCAGCAGGAAACTGTCGAACCCGTCACATTCAGCCCTCAAGAAAGGCGGCGCGCGGTCGATATTTCCTCTATGTGGAATCCCCAGGACCGCGCGCAACAAACCATTGCGCGCAAGACAGTGAGAAGAGACGGATGTCTATAGTCGCGAAAATCATGGGTACCGGCGGCTCACGGGCCGGATCGAACGGAAAAAAATCGATGAAATCAAACGACAACCTGGACGGAGCGATCGATACGCTGGCCACCGTGTTCCGCGTACTGGGAGATGAATCGTTCCCGCTAGAGAAGGACATCGATCCGACGGTCTTCCCGGAGATGTGTAAAGAGTTTTCCTGTCATGTCGAGAATGGCGCAGCCGTGCCCTCCTTCGATATCCCACAGTCCGCTGACGGTAGCCGTGAATGGGGGCAGCTTCGCCGCTTCTTCTCGGACCGCCGCCGCGCCGAGCGTGAGTTCGTCACAGAGCGTCTGCACAACTACCGGGGCGTCGTCGAAGATCTTGTGTCGGGCCTGCGCATCATCGCCGAACGTGACCAGAGCACGGCCTCGAGCGTCAAGAAGAGTCTGAACCAGATCGGGGACGTCGTCTCAACCGGCGTGCTTCCCGACATCCGTGCAACGCTCGCGAAGACGATTGCGAACGTGACGGAGACCTTCGAGGAGCAGAAGAGACAGTACGAAGAACAGTTGCAGGAGTTGAACGAACGTATGTCGAGCCTGCGCCAGGATCTCGTAGCAGCTCGAGAAGAGATGAAGCGCGACGCGCTCACCGATGCCTATAACCGGGGTGCGTTCGACTCAGCGATCTCGCAGAGTCTCAACATGCACTTCATCCTGAACCAGCCCATCACGCTGATCATGATCGATCTCGACAACTTCAAGACGATCAACGACACCTACGGGCACGCGGCAGGCGACGAGGTGCTTCGCGCAGTCGGCGAATGCCTCGCACGGGCCTTTATCCGCAAGAGCGACCTGGTCGCGCGCTACGGCGGTGACGAATTCGCGGTGGTGCTCAACGACACCTCCGCGAAGAACAGCACCAACCTCATTGCGCGGTTCATGCAGTATATCCGCGACGTGAATATCCCGTACGCATCCACAGATGAACGGGTTTCCTGCTCGGCCGGCTATACGGAGATTCATGAGTCGGATTCTGTCGAGAGCCTGATCAATCGCGCCGACAAGGCTCTGTACAAAGCCAAGGCCGAGGGTCGTAACAAGGCAAGCTTCCTGCCGTATACACCCGCGGAGGACACCACCGGCGCCTGACGGGCGCTTCGCCAGGAATGTGTCCGCCGCTCTAAAGCGGGCGGCTCGGCTGCCGATAAATCCTATATGGCGACCTGTCGGGTTGCGGCGCAACAGAGGAACACAACTTGGACCTTGCAACTCTCATCGGACTGATCGGAGCATTCGGCATCGTAATGACGTCGATCCTGATTGGCGGTTCGGCGGGCACGTTCGTCAATGTTCCGTCGCTTCTCGTCGTCCTGGGCGGCACCGTGTTGGTGACGATGATGAAGTTCAGCCTCGGCAAGTTCCTCGGCGCCACCGGGATCGCCGTCAAAGCCTTCCTGCACAAGCCGCTCGACCCCCAGGAACTCATCGAGGAAGCCGTCGATCTCGCCAAGACCGCTCGTCAGGGCGGTCTCCTCGCCCTCGAGGACCGCGAGGTCAAGGACAGCTTCATGAAGAGCGGTCTCGGACTGCTTATCGACGGTCATCCGGCCGATACGGTTCTGGGCCTGCTGCAAAAGGACCTCTCACTGACCGTCCAGCGTCACAACGATTGCCAGGACATTTTCAAGGCAATTGGCGACGTCGGCCCCGCCATGGGAATGATCGGCACGCTTATCGGCCTGGTGCAGATGCTCTCCAACATGGATGACCCCAAGCAGATCGGTCCCGCAATGGCCGTCGCACTGCTGACCACGCTGTACGGAGCGATCCTCGCAAAC
>CALZMR010000312.1 GCA_945788575.1 uncultured Woeseiaceae bacterium | reverse complement strand
TGGGTAATAATTTCAGTTCGTATCAACGTCAAGCGCGTGAGTACCTTGAAGCATTACAGCGAACATAGATAATTATGTGCGCATAATGTATATTATGTTAAATAATACATTTGGTGCTGCTTAGCGTTCTATTTGCGGACCCCCTTCCTATGCTGCTGCCCCTGGGCCAATTTCGCCGTTCTGTAGTACGCTCCTCCGCGTACCGATACTTGTTTTGCACTGGAGCTACAGATGAGTCATATGACGTCCGTACGCGGCGCCACCCGCGCGCAGGTTCCCGATCCCAACGAGCCGCCGCCACTAAGACGAGCTCCGACCAAGGAACCCGGCAAAGAACCTACCGAGCCCGGTAAGGATTCTCCGCCTGCCAAGCCTGAGAGTACGTTTGCGGCCAGAATAGCCGCGTAATTCGAAAAACAGGAGCCTCTGGTGGCTCGAGCGTGACCGCCTGAGCTGCGATCAGGTGCCCGTCTTCAGCGCTTCACGAATCTTGCCGAGGATCTCTTTGCGAGTGAACGGCTTGTGCATCAGCTCGATGTTGCCGGCGACCTGATTGTCGGCGAGCTGTTTGCTGTCGGCGTAACCGGACATGAACAGGATGGGAATGTCCGCGCGAATCTCACGCACGTGCCGGGCAAGCTCGATGCCCCCCATGCCGGGCATGAGCACGTCTGACAATACGATGTCGAAGCCTTCCGGGTCCCGCCGGAAGACTTCCAGCGCGCTGATGCCACTGTCGGATGCCACACACTCGTAACCCTCTCTGGACAGAATGGTGCTCACGAGCCGACGTACGCTCGCGCGGTCTTCCACCAGCAGTATCTTCTCGCTGCCGGGAACGTCCGCAAGCAACCTGGAATCTTCCGTGACTTCCGGCTTCTCTTTGCTGATCGGCAGATAAATGTAAAAAGTACTGCCCTTGCCGGGCTCGCTCTCCACGGTAATCGTACCGCCGGCGCGCTGTATGACGCCGTGCGCCGTCGACAGCCCAAGGCCCGTCGGGCCGCCGGCTTCACCCTTGGTCGTAAAGAACGGTTCGAATATGTACTTTTGCAGCTCGGGATCCATGCCGGATCCCGTGTCCGAGACGCTCAGGACCGTGAAGTACCCCGGACTGATTTCTGAATGCTCGGTCGCGAACGCGTCGTCCAGATAGGCGCTTTCCATCTTGATCGTGATGACGCCGGAACCTGAGATTGAATCGCGCGCATTGATCACGAGATTCATGAGCATCTGCTCCATCTGCGATGGATCCGCATTCACCACGTTGGAGCCGTGCCCGGGATGGAAGACGACACGAATGCGATCGCCGACCGTTCGCTGCAGCGTGGTCTCCAGATCCGAGATCATCTGTCCGAGGTCGAATGCCCGCGGCTCCATGCCCTTGTGGCGGCTGAACGCCATGAGCTGCTTGGTGAGATTCGCGGCACGATGGCCCGCGTGCTCGACGTGCTCGAGTTCCTCGAGTACCGGTGAATCCTTCGGCAGCTGCGACGCGGCCAGCTCGGTGCTACCGAGAATGACCGCCAGCAGGTTGTTGAAGTCGTGCGCGATGCCGCCTGCGAGCCTGCCGAGAGCCTCCATCTTCTGCGACATTTGCATGGCCGTCTCTGCGCGGCGCGTTGCCGACACGTCCGTGACCACCACCGTGTACAGGTACTCGTTCCTGACCGGAAAACCACTGATCGAATAGAGGATCGGAAACTCACGCCCGCCCAGGCTCTTGCCGATGCCCTCTCCTCTGGCAAGCTGCACCTGCTTGCCTGCGTTATTGCTGTCGTTCGCAGCGTCCGCGGCATCCGCTAATTCGGCGGCAGCCTCCAGTTCATCAAGCAAGGAACCGCCGTAGTTTCCCTCGCTGCGAGCCTTCAGATACTCATCGATATGAGGCGGCGTCTCATGTTCGGCACTTGCGCCAAACATCTTTCGTGCCGCTCGGTTGAAACCGATCACGTCACCGTTGAGGTTGAGCGTCAGTATGCTTTCAGCGGCCAGATCGAGGATTCTCTCGACACGGTCGGCGCTCGCCCCGAGGTCTTCGCGCGCGGCCTCGACCTCCTGAACGAGTCCGGCCTGGCGGGCAAAAGTCCCAACGAAGCCGAAGAATATTAGCGGTGCGGCGATCAACGTGACCAGCCACCGCACATTGAGGCGCAACTCCAAAGTCAGCTCCGCTGCGGCATCCGCACCGATGAAACTCGGCAGCAGCAGCATCGTCACCAGGTCAGCAAGATGGAACAGCCCGATCGCAGCGACGCCGACTGCGATCATCAGAACATAGCGGACTTGCCGGGGCTGATTGAAGAACGACCAATTGCGCCACAGGAATACGACCATCGCCCCCATGATCAGCAAGAGGACGATGTCGATGATCGTCATGGCAGCTGTAGACTGCCAGATCACAGGGGCCTACCCATGGCGTTTCCCGACGCAAGGATCGCCGAAGCTTATCGGGCACCAATCCCCTCGTCTATCCGTCATCGTCGGGTTGTTTTCCACATTCGAATTTGTCCGGTGGAAGAATTACTTAATAATCAATGACTTGAATGCTACTCTTGACGTAACAGAGAATCCCGGCACGCCGACTGCCCTGTCTTTTGCGTCTCCATATGCAATATTCTGAACAGATATCGAGTGCCGTTGTAGTGCATGCGCAACGCCTGCGCACGTTCAAGCGCAGCCGATTCTGCCGGCCCATCGACCGGCGCTTCCGCCCCCTTCGGCCTGCCGACTCGGGGCCGCTCCGGCCCCATGAATCACACCAGCCAGCCGAATGCGCCGCCGGTCAGTAACGCGTAGATCAGCGAGTCGAGGAAGCTCTTCGCCGTCAGCGACCATGGCCGCCCGAACCAGATGCTTTCCTGCAGATACGCAACCCCGTGAGCAATGAAGGCGGTGGTGCCGGCGATCCGGAACACCTCCAGATACTCAGCATCCGGGCCGGTGGTACGGCTCACGAAATACGCGCACAAGATGCCGATGAAGACGTTGTAGGCAAACGACATCCCGAGCTTCGGCCCCATCTGAGGAAGCCCGTTTTGAATGACGGTAATGTAGGCCTGCGGTCCTTCCTTGTACTTCTGCTGGACGGCTTCGTCCTTCAGGTCGGACGGATCGAGGTGATACGGCAGCAGGTACAGCCCGGGCGCGCTGCCCTTGAGCGCGGCGCGTACGCCCTCCTCGTCCTTCGTCTTGCTGAAGTCGGTCTTGTGCCACGGCAGCACCGTCCAGACGAGTGCGCTCACGACGAATACGAGCGCCGCGGAAACCAGGATGGGCATCCAGAGATCGATAATCCCCATAGCATTCCCCTTGTGGGTCTTGTTGTTTGGTACACCGAGTGTAGCGAGTCGGACACGTCTCCGACAGGCGGCCTAAGGCTGGAAAGGATTCGACCAGCGCGGATTGCTCAACGCATTTTCATCAGTGAGCGCGTGCAGGAACGCCAACAGATCGGCTCGCTCGTCGTCGCTCAATTCGAAGCCGCGGACGAACTCCGACTTGTAAGGATTCAGTCGGCCGTCACCCGCCGACGGGCCCTCCTCTATCGCGCGCCCTGCCC
>CALZMR010000311.1 GCA_945788575.1 uncultured Woeseiaceae bacterium | reverse complement strand
AACGTGATTCCTCTGGATGTCTTTCCCACCTCGATCGTTGAGTCACTGCGCGTCCAGAAATCGTGGTCGCCGCGCATGCCAGCGAGCTTTGGCGGCGGAGCTGTGGATATTCGAACTCGCGGCACACCCGATGCGCTCACGCTGAAGGTCGAAGTCGGACTTGCCGAAAACTCGCAAACACCGAGTCGCGCGATCCACTACGCCGGCAGTGGTGACGATAGGCTCGGTACCGATGACGGGTTTCGAGCCTTGCCAGCCTCGATTTCACAGGCGCTTGCAACCTATCAGGGCAATCCCAGCGTCAACTCGATCTTTAGCGTTCTGCAAGGGCAGGACTCGTCTGCGACACTTTACGACGCAGAGCTGGCTAATCGTGAGCTGGCGGCCAGCCTTAATCGCAATATCGGAATCGAGTCCGAATCCACGGACCCCGACTACAAGATTCGAGCGAGCTTCGGCAACAAGTTCGAGCTCAACAGTGATTGGGAGGCTGGCTTCAATATCGGCGCATCCTATGAAACAGGCTGGCGTTTCCGTGAGACGCGGACTGCCAACTTTGGACTACCGGAAGAGCAAAACGGCAAACGACAGGAGTCGACCCAATCCGTAAATATTTCGGGGACGGTGAACCTTGGCCTGAGCTTCACAGAAGACCACGAGATAGCGACGACGACGTTATTCCTGCGCAATACCGATGACGAAACCGAGATATTTGATTTCTTCAACGAGAACCGGCCACTGCCGAGTGGTCGCGGCTTCCGGAACTATAGGCTGCAGTTCGAGGAACGCGAGATGGTGACCAACCAGGTCAGGGGCACGCACTATCTCGGCTCAGCAACGCGCGAGAAACTGCCTTTCCTGGGCAGTCTTCTCAAGTATGTTCCTGAAGAAACCAAGCTCGGCTGGTTTTACTCGACGTCGGACGCCGAGACCGGCATTCCGAACCAGGTTGGGGTTGCGTCCGAGACATTCACGGACCCGGTTACGGGCACCGTGCAAAGCGAGTTCGTGCGCCTGACGTCGTCGGCTGCAGACTATCGCTTCACGGATCTGGACGATGAAGTAGATCACTACGGCTGGAGCGCAATGGTGCCGCTGGAGTTTGGCGGCGGTTACGTTGAGGTCAGCGGCGGCTATGACCATGCGAGGAAAGCCCGAACCTACCAACAGACGCAACTCAGCTTGGGCTTTCTGGGCGTCGATGATCAGTCCGTGCTCGAGGGCGGCCTGGGCGACGTGTTCTCGGACGAGAGTATATTTGCCGATATCCCGGATCCGGATCCAACCAACCCGGTGCCAGGCTCACGCGTTTTCGTCAACAACGTGGTCTTCGATCGCCAGGGCACGAACTCGAACAGCTACATCGCGGCCACGATGACGGATTCCATCTGGGGCCAGGTCGATTACACCTGGCAGGATACGTGGCGCTTCGCCGTCGGTGCTCGCTGGGAAGACTATCGTCAGGCCGCCGTGGATTGGAACCCCTATGGCTACTCTGAGTCGGATCCGCAGATAACATCCGATGTCGATACTCTGCGCAATGGCGTTTTCAACGAAGACAAAGTCTATCCGTCAGCCGGCATAACGTACATAGGTGACTTGTGGGCGGAGACGTTCCAGCTCAGATTTGGTTACAGCGAGACGGCGGTGCGGCCCGATCTGCGTGAAATCACCGACTCGAGCTACATCGATCCGATCACCGATGATTTGGTGCGTGGTAACCCGGGTATCGTTCCTGCGAAGGTCCGGAATACCGACGTCAGGGCGGAGTGGTATTTCGGGAGCGGCGACACGGTTTCCGTCACGGTTTTCGACAAGGACATCACCAACCCGATCGAGTTCTTCGAAATTCCTGCCAGCGACACGACGATCGCCCGAGAAGTTGTCAATGCCGAGTCGGCGACCATCACCGGTGTCGAGATCGAGGGGCTGAAAGAGCTGTCGTTCCTCGGCGGTATCTTCGACACGATGTTCGTGCAGGGTAACCTGACGATCCAGGACTCTGAGCTGGTTGCCGGCCCGAACGCCAATGTGCCGACCAATCCGGTGCGCAAGCTGTCCGGCGCCTCCGATTACGTTGCCAACGTCATGATCGGTTTCGATTCGCCCGACGCGAAGCACACGGCGTCGTTGATCTACAACGTTTTCGGCGAGCGGCTTTACGTTGCGGGGCGCAACGGTTCGCCGGATGGTTTCGAGAAGCCGTTCAATTCGCTCGATCTGACCTACTTCTGGTACCCGACCGAAAAATTCACGCTAAAAGCCAAGGTGCAGAACCTGCTTGACGACAAGATCGAAATCGAACGAGCCGGCACCGCGACGTTCGTGGAGGAACCCGGACTCGTGTATGGCTTAAGTTTTTCCTGGGCGCTTTGAGGCGATAATTCCCCCTGCTCGCCAGCGTCTGCAAATGGCTCCCCGCGAAAGCGGGGGGTCGTTTACTCTTGCACTCTTTTCTGTTACGTCGATCCATCGACGCGCTGCTGATCGCTGTAAAGGCCTTCTGTAACGCAATGTATCAGCTGCGTTTTGGCGGCCATTCGTATCGTATGATCGCTGCGTAATGGAAACCAAATCAGAACGCATCGCATCGACAACTACGGCTCGAATACGGCCCAGGTTCGCTGTCGAGCCCGGCCCAGGCCAGGAGTCGGTCTGGGACTATCCACGACCGCCGGCTATTCGGCGGGATGGGCGGCTGGTCGAAGTGTGCGATGGCAACGCGGTCGTGGCGACGAGCAAGGGCGCATACAAGGTAATGGAGACGGCAAGCCCGCCGACCTTTTATGTTCCCGCCACCGACGTCGATTTCGATCTTCTTGTGCCTGTGGCCGATACGACCTACTGCGAATGGAAGGGCACGGCAACTTACTGGGCCCTTGCGCGCAATCCCGCCGAACCAGTTGGCTGGTGCTACGAACGGCCACGGCCGCGCTTCGAGGTCATCAAGCGATATCTCGCGTTTTACCCGGGCCGTGTCGACTGCTGCCTCGACGGCGAACTAGTGAGAACGCAGCCTGGACGATTCTATGGCGGCTGGATCACATCGGAAGTGGTCGGGCCGTTTAAGGGCGAGCCCGGCACCGGCCACTGGTAACCTGCACACGTGCATGCCAAAGCAAATCTACCGAGCAAGGTCTGCGCCGTCTGTGACCGACCTTTTCTTTGGCGCCGCAAATGGAAGAGGGACTGGGAAGCCGTGAAATACTGCTCGAAACGCTGCCAGCGAAACAGGTGTCGCGATGCCCGAGGGGCCTGAAATCCGCCTGGCGGCGGACAAGGTCGCACGAGTGCTGGTCGACAACAGGGTCGAAACCGTTGGCTTCGGCCTGCCGCAGCTCAAACGCTTCGAGAAAAGACTGTCCGGCAACATCGTGACGGCTGTCCATACTCGGGGTAAAGCCATGCTCACGCGCTTCGACAATGGCCTGACGATTTACAGCCACAATCAGCTGTACGGCCGCTGGTATACGGTCCGTCGGCCACGCATGCCGAGGACGAGCCGCCAGTTGCGTATCGAGCTCTGCACCCAGACCCACAAAGCCCTGCTCTATAGTGCGTCCGATATCGACGTGCTCGACGA
>CALZMR010000310.1 GCA_945788575.1 uncultured Woeseiaceae bacterium | reverse complement strand
GATGCGCCGACCTACGCGCACCTGCCGATGATCCTCGGGCCGGACGGCGCCAAGCTCTCAAAGCGGCACGGCGCGGTCGATATTCGTGACTACCGAGGGCAGGGTTACCTGCCGGAGGCAATGCTCAATTACCTCGTTCGGCTCGGCTGGTCGCACGGCGATCAGGAGGTCTTCTCGGTGGACGAAATGATCGCGCTGTTCGATATCGCCGACGTCAATCAGTCGGCTTCGTCATTCAATCCGGAAAAGCTCTTGTGGCTGAACCAGCAGCACATCATCGCGGCGCCAGCGGAGCGCATCGGAAAGATGCTCGTGCCGTATCTCGTCGAGGCGGGTCTCGATCCGGAGGCCGGGCCAGCTGCGGAGGACGTGGCGCTCGGGTTTCGCGAACGCGCTGAGACACTGTCGCAGATGGCAGCCAGCGCTCGCTATTGCTTCGAGGATTTCGACGATATCGATGCGAAAGCCGCGAAGAAAAACCTGCGGCCGGTGATCCTGGAACCGCTCGAAGCGGCGCGTGAGAAGCTGGCAGAACTCGAGGAATGGTCACCTGAGGCAATCGCGGCAGCGATCGCAGGCGTCGCCGACACCTTCGAAATCAATCTGGGCAAACTGGGGCAGCCCATACGCGTGGCGGTGACCGGTGGTCCGGTATCGCCACCCATCGATACGACCGTTTGGCTGGTCGGACGAGAGCGCACGAGGAAGCGGCTCGACACGGCGATCGACATGGTCCGCCAACGGGCCGCTGACGGCTGAGCCCGACCTTCCGTAACTCCTTGTGTCCGTTAAAGAACCTGATTCTGCGTCGTCTTTCTTGACAGCCTAATGCCGCGTCCCTATAGTCCCGGCTCCGTGGGGCTATAGCTCAGCTGGGAGAGCGCTTGCATGGCATGCAAGAGGTCGGCGGTTCGATCCCGCCTAGCTCCACCAATCCCTACACAAATACGCGTGCTTCGAGCCCGTCTCCTGGCGGTCTGGTGCTCCGCGTAGTGCACGACGGTAACAGGATCCGAACCGCTCGCGGTTACTCTCGTACGACGAACGGACGGGAGACGTCGTTTGGATACGGTCATCGTGCAGACAACTGTCCTCTGTATAGTGATACGCTGATGTCTATGCACTGTCTGGTCTACGGCGGAATAGTTTCGAAAGTCAGCGATCCAGGTCTGGCTAACCCGCAGCACGAGCAATCGATCGCTAACTGGCAGGAATTGCGTTCGTTCATCGCCGGTTTGAGTGAGCAGTCAATAGCAAGGTGCATCGAGTGAGCGATAAGAGTGCCGCCGAACCCGGCGAGAATTCCCGTCCGCCTGTTCTTTATCTGGTACACCGGCTGCCTTTCCCGCCGAATAAGGGCGATAAGATCCGGTCTTATCATCTGCTCCAGTACCTCTGCCGCCACTATGACGTTCATCTGGGCTGCTTCGCTGACGATCCGGCTGACCTTCAATACGCGCCGGATCTCGAGTCGATCTGTCGCAGCGTATTCATAGAGAAACTCAATCCGCGTTTAGCGCGTCTATCGAGCTTGCGCGGTCTTCTCACTGGTGAGGCTCTTTCGCTACCGTATTATCGCAGCCGGCGTATGCAGAATTGGGTAAACGAGACGCTGCGCCGGGAGTCGATAGAGTCCTGTATCGCGTTTTCCTCGCCGATGGCGCAGTACCTGCTCGGATCCGCTTATGACGGCTTACGAAGGGTGATGGACTTCGTCGATGTCGACTCCGACAAGTGGAAGCGTTATGCGAGCCAACGTAGTGGCCCGGTTAGGTGGCTCTACGCTCGAGAAGGTCAAGAACTGGAACAGTTTGAATGCAAGGTGGCGAGTGTTTTCGATGCGTCCGTGTTCGTTTCGGCCAACGAAGTGTCTGTGTTTTCCAGCATCTCGCCTGAAACGAGCGAGGTACACTTCGCCATCTCGAACGGTGTCGATACGTCGTATTTCGAGCCTGCCAAAGAATTCAGCTCTCCATTCGCAGACGGGTCAGAGAAGGTCGTGTTCACCGGCATGATGGACTATCTGCCAAATGTTGACGCCGTGAAATGGTTTGCGGATGAGGTCTTTCCGCAGCTAAGAGAGTCTCGGCCAGACTGTGAATTCTGGATCGTCGGTGGGTCACCTGTAGGGGACGTCCTGGCCCTTGGAAAACGCGCGGGGGTGCACGTTACCGGTCGGGTCGAGGATATTCGTCCGTACATTCGTCATGCGGATGTCGTTGTAGCGCCCTTGAGAATCGCGCGTGGAGTACAGAACAAGGTGCTCGAAGCGCTCGCTATGGGAAAGAGGGTTGTCTGTTCCCCGCAAGCGGCGGCCGGGCTGCATCAGTCTGAACCACTGCCGTTGACAGTGTCGACGTCTCCGGAGGAATTTTTCGGGGCGGTGTCAGCAGTACTGGATGAGAATGATCCTGCGTCGGCCGAAGCGTCCAGAGACTATGTGATGACCAACTACAACTGGGATCGTAATCTCGAAAGATTCGGTCAATTGATGCGTGGCTGAGGATGCAAAATCGGCCGGATGCGAGGCGGGATCTGCCGAAGCCTCAAGGCACCAGAGCCGTCAGGCGAGCATTGCCTTGATTAGTCTACGGTTGTCATAGACGGAAGTTGCTGTATTCCGCACGAGCAGAAAGCCAGCTTTCCAGAATTGTCATTACCCAGATGATTTCTCCGAAGTATCCGGCATGCTCCTCAATCGTGACCCTGCACATCTCGTCGATGTAGTCCGGACGTACGATGTTGCGATTGGCAAGGCTGTTGAGTCGATCGAGTACGGCGTCGCGAAGCATGCTCGATTTCTTGAACCACGGCCCAAACGGCAATCCGAACCCGTGCTTTTGCTTGCTTAGAATCTCCTGAGGCAGAAATTGACGCGTCGCCGACTTGTAGAAGCCGCGCAGTTTTCCGGCCTGTATTTTTCTTGCGCCCGGAATATCGCACGCGGCCTGCAATAACGTATTCGTCAGCATCGGGAAGGCGACTCTTATGCCTGCGGCATCGCACATCGTCGTCACTTTGCGCAAATCGTTATCGGCGAGCGTGATCTTCCAGTCCAGATAGAGCATTTGATCGATGAGGTCGCAGTCGGGTGCTTGATCCCAGACAGTCTGCAGGTGGTCGAACGGCGCATTCGTATCCGCGGCGTCCAGAAACGCATCGGTGAAGATCTTACTCAGGCCATCGCGAAGCAAGAAGTTATACGTCTGCATCCGCTTCGGCATCGGCATCTTTGCTTGTTCGATGTAGCGTCGAACCTTTCGGATCGGCAGGAAGTCAGTTCCAGCCATCGGGCCGAGGAAGAACGGCTCCAGCACCGCTTTGCGGAAGAACCGGGGAACTCTCTGATACCAGGAAAAGATCTGCTGTGTCCGATACCGCTCATTCCCCGCGAACAGTTCATCGCCGCCATCGCCCGCGAGCAAAATTGACTGGCCGTCTTCAGCCGCGAACGCGGCGCAATGATAGGTCGGGATAGCCGAAGAGTTTCCGAATGGTTCGTCGAAGCTCCGCGCGACAATATCGATTGTCTTGAGAATGTCTTCAGGCGTTACGTCGTAGATGGATATAGGCACGCCATAGGTGC
>CALZMR010000309.1 GCA_945788575.1 uncultured Woeseiaceae bacterium | reverse complement strand
AGAGAGGGATTCGAACCCTCGGTACGGTATCACCGTACACGCGCTTTCCAGGCGAGCACCTTAAACCACTCAGCCATCTCTCCGAATTCTGTGTCGAGAGGGATTGATTCGCCGCCTTCGGCGCCTCACCCCTTCGGGGCGCATTCGCTGCGCTCATGCGTCTGTCGCCCGACTACGTCGGGCTCGGATCGAACCCTCGGGTCTTCATTGATCAGTAGTCTCAGTCTCCCTCGAAGCCGCAAGGATAATACGGTATCACCGCACACTCGCTTTCCAGGCGAGCACCTTAAACCACTCAGCCATCTCTCCGGATTCTGTTTGCCTGCGACCCTTGCACGTCGTCGGCGTGCGGATGTCAGCCCTCGTCGTCCTCATCGCTGCTGCCCTGGCCCAGGATGCTCGGCGGCAGATCCAGGCATGGCATGCCTGCGCCTCGGGGCGGCCTTGGCGACGCTTGCGGCAGCGGCATTTCGCGGAACTGGTCGAGATCGTCCAGGCCCTCCGGCGTCTCGAGACGTCGGCCCTCCGTCGCCAGCTGATAGAGCCGCACTTCGTCGCAAGTGTTGTCGATTTCGCCGCCGACGCCACAACCGCTCATGACCGCCAGCGCAGCCATCATGATCATCGTCTTTATTAATGCCTTTCCGTTCACGCTTGTCCTTTTAGTGTCACACCAGCGCGGGCCATCGCCTGGCGCATCTGATCGTGGTACTGCTCACTGTAGTCTGTCAAAGGCAGCCGTATGTGGGGCTCCATGAGCCCGAGCTGCGCAACCGCCCATTTTACAGGGATTGGGTTGGATTCCACGAATAATGCGGAGTTCAAATCCTGAAGGCTGTCATCCAGCGCCTTCGCCGCTTCGTGCTCGCCCGCCAGCGCCAGCCTGCAGAGTTCCGCCATGGCCGCCGGCGCGACATTTCCGCTGACCGTGACTACTCCATGTCCGCCCTGCTGCATGAATTCCAGCGCCGTGAAATCGTCGCCGCTATAGAAGCGGAAGTCCTCATCGACCAGCGCCCGAATCTCCGCCAGCCGCTGCATGTCCCCTGTCGCCTCCTTGATGCCGAAGATATTGCCGTTCTTCGACAGCCTTGCGACGGTCTCGGGCAGCAGATCCGACGACGTCCGGCCGGGCACGTTATACAGCATTACAGGCTTGTCCACGGCATCGGCGATGGCCGAGAAATGGCGGTACATGCCCTCCTGCATCGGCTTGTTGTAGTACGGCACGACCAGCAGATAGCCATCGATCGGGCTCTTCGCGACCTCCTGCGACAGCCTTATGGTCTGCGCCGTCGAGTTGGATCCGGTGCCCGCGATGATCGGCAGCCGGCCCGCGGCAAGTTCGCAGGCGCGATCGATGAGTTCGGCGTGCTCGCCCCTTTCGAGGGTTGCGGACTCGCCCGTCGTACCCGCGATTACAAGGCCGTTGCTACCGGCGTCGACGTGAAAATCGATCAGGCGCTTGAGAGCGCCGTAATCGACCCGATTACTCCCATCGAACGGAGTAACCAGCGCGACCAGGCTACCGGTGAACATAGACGAACCTCGCCTTCAACAAGGCGGCGATGTTACTGTTCGCTGTCTGCGCTGGCAAGGCGGATCGCCTGTTCGGCAACCACGCTAGAAGAAATCGAACTTAATGTCACAACTTATTGTTTTATCTGCAATTGGATCGGATCGTACCGGAGTCGTGCAGGACATCAGCAAGGTGATCCTGAGTTGCGGCGGCAATATCGAGGAAAGCCGCATGACGACCCTCGGTTCGGAATTCGCCGTGCTGATGCTCGTCTCCGGAAACTGGCACACGCTCGACCGCCTGGAACGCGGCCTCGACAAGATCAGAGGCGACGACAATCTGACCTTCGCAATTCGCCCGACCGGCGAACGTCCGACTCGGGACGACCTCATGCCCTACGTCGTCGACGTCATCAGTCTCGACCAGCAGGGGATCGTTTTCAATCTTGCGAACTTTTTCGCCGCGCGCAAGATCGAAATCGCGGACGTCGCCACACGCCGCTATGCCGCGGCGCATACGGGCTCGCCGATGTTTGCCGTGCAGGCGTCGGTCAACGTCCCCAGCAACGTAAACCTCGCGCAGCTTCGCGAAGAATTCGCGGATCTCTGCGATCGCATGAACCTCGACGGGATACTGGAACCCGTCAAAGCCTGACACGGGAGACAACCTTGAGCGGACCGAAAATGAACCGCGTCGTTGCGGATTTCAACGCGGACTCAACCGGAGACAAAAAGATACGTCTGAAGGATCTGCGCGGACACAATGTCGTGATCTACTTTTACCCCAAGGATGCGACCCCCGGCTGTACGCTCGAGGGTCAGGACTTCCGGGATCTGCATGGCCGCTTCAAGAGGCAAAAGACAGTAATTCTGGGTGTATCGCGGGATAGCGTTGCGTCGCACGAAAAGTTCAAGACCAAGCAGAATTTCCCATTCGACCTGTTGTCGGATCCTGACGAAAAGCTGTGCAAGCAGTTCGACGTCATCAAGGAAAAGAACATGTACGGGCGCAAGATGATGGGTATCGAGCGCAGCACCTTCCTGCTAGACGCCGATGGCAAGCTCCGCGCTGAATGGCGGAAGGTGAAGGTCAAGGGTCACGCGGAACAAGTACTGGAGGCCGCCAAGGAGCTGAACGCCTGATTCAGCACTGAATTCAGCGACTTATGCTCAATGTGACGCCGCCGCGCCCAGCCGCCATATAGGATGAGCGGAACGCCGGCACCGTGGGCTGTGTCGAAGACAAGACTACCTGTTCGAGAACGATCGATTTGAAACACGGATTACTCAAACGAGCCGGGCTGGTCCTGGCCACCGCCACCCTCGCCTTCGCGAGCGGCGCCGGTGCGGACGACATCAACCTGCCCGAATTGGGGAGTCCGGCCGACGCGGTGCTGTCCAAGTCGGAGGAGGCCCGTTTCGGTCGGGCGATGATGGTCCAGATCCGCCGCAGCGGAGCGGTCGTCGAAGATCCGCTGATCACCGAGTACATCAACGACATCGGTAACCGCATTGCGGCCCATTCCAATGACGGCACGCACGAATTCGAGTTCTTCGTCGTCGACGATCACCGAATCAATGCGTTCGCGATGCCCGGCGGCTATATCGGCGTTCACTCCGGTCTCATCGAGGCGACCCGCAACGAGGACGAACTCGCCGGAGTTCTCGCGCACGAAGTCGCGCACGTCACTCAGCGGCACATCGCACGCGCGATCCATGCCAATCAGCGGCAGGGCATCCTGACGACTGCCCTGATGCTCGGCGCCATCATCGCGGGCATGGCCTCCGACGATTCCGACGTAATCAATGCTGGCATGGCGGTCGCCCAGGGCACCGCCGCGCAGCAGCAGATCAACTTCACGCGAAGCAACGAGTACGAAGCCGATCGTATCGGCATCAACGCCCTGCACGAGGCGGGCTACGATCCGCACGGCATGGCATCATTCTTCGAAGTAATCTCGAGAATGCAGCCCGCCGCCCCCGAGATGCGCGCGCCCGAATTCCTGCGCACGCACCCGGTTAGTTCGGCTCGCATCGCCGAGGCCCGCAACCGGGCACAGGAATACGCCCGGCAGC
>CALZMR010000308.1 GCA_945788575.1 uncultured Woeseiaceae bacterium | reverse complement strand
GGAGACTGGAAAGACGTTGAGCGACTGATGGGGCAGCTGCACAGCGCGCTCCTGAGCGTGCCCGAATACGATCGCCGGCCGCTCGTGCACGTCGTCCAGCGCAGCATCGAAAAGGTGGCAGAGGAAGTTCGCTCGGCCCGGGATGACGTCGCGGGCCGGATCTCGACCCTGCGCCGCGGCCAGGCGGCGGCAAAAGCCTACGAAATGCGCTGAGAATTGCCGCGTTTGTGACGCTGATCACAAATGCGTACATTGCGCCCCTTTATGCTCACCGAGCAGACTTGCCATAAGGGGCAGCAATGACCGCTGGAACACGTGCAAGAGTACTTGTACTCGATGCCGATCCAGACCGAGCCAAAGAGCTCGGCCGTCGTCTGCGGTTCCTTGAATACGAACCCGTCATTCCCGACGATCCTGCCCAGGCCTATGCCGGCGACGTCACTGTCGTCGTTCTGAACGCGACCGGCAACGGCGAAATCGAATCGGCTGCCAACGCGATCCGGGAGTCGGAGCCGGATCTGCCCTTTTTGTGCATTTCCGAAGCCGGCGCCGTGGACGGCGGCCCGAACTGGACGCTCGATCTGCCGCTGAAACGATCCCAACTTGAGCGCTACCTGAGCCGCGCGGAACGCTTCCAGGGCTCGGAGCGTCGTCATCGGATCACGGGGACGTCTCATCCGATCCGCAAAGTCCGCGAGTTGATCGAGCAGGTTGCGGACTTCAATACGAACGTTCTCGTGACGGGCCAGTCCGGAACCGGCAAGGAACTCGTCGCGCGGACCATACATGAATTATCGGATCGTGCGGACAAACCCTTTGTACCGATCAACTGCGGGGCGATTCCGGCCGAGCTCCTCGAGAGCGAGCTCTTCGGTCACGAGAAGGGCGCGTTCACGGGCGCGATCAATACTCGCAAGGGTCGCTTCGAACTGGCCGAGGGAGGCACGATGTTCCTCGACGAGATCGGCGAGATGAGCCTGGACATGCAGGTCAAACTTCTTCGCGTACTGCAGGAAAAATGTTTCGAGCGTGTCGGCAGCGGAAAAGTGCAGGCTTGCGACGTGCGGATCATCGCTGCGACGCACGTGGACCTTCCGCCCGCCGTGGAGAACGGCTAGTTCCGCGAGGATCTCTACTACCGTCTGAACGTCTTCCCGATCGAGATGCCGCCGCTGTACCGGCGCGTGTCTGATTTGCCGCAGCTACTGGATGAGTTGCTGATCGCCCAGACCGGTGCCGACAAAGGCAGTCTACGCGTAAGTCCGGAAGCTATGCGGGCGCTCGCGTCCTACCGTTGGCCCGGCAATATCCGTGAGCTGTCGAATCTGGTGGAGCGCCTCGCAATTCTGAAACCTGAAGGGGCGATCGAGATCGACGACCTGCCCGCGAAGTACCGGGAAGGCGGCGGTGAGAACGAGCCAGTCACGAACAGTGTCGCTGAAGCGATACAGATGACCGACGCCAATCTGCGCGAGCATCTTCAGTCACTGGAGCAGGAACTGATCGGTCAGGCAATGGAGGCCGCCGACGGTGTCGTCGCGAAGGCCGCCAGGCTGCTGTCGATGCGCCGGACGACGCTCGTCGAGAAGATCAGCAAGTATCAGCTCGGGTAAATTCGGCTGTAGACAACACCCGCAATTGCCCACGGTACGTCGGCGGGTTACCGTCGGACCGACCTTCGAATTACGAAAACGACCATCACAAGGCGGTGCCTCATGATCTTTGAATCCGTATTTCGCGCTCGTTCGCTTTTCCCGAAGGGTCTGATCATGGCCTTCGCTGCTATGACCGCACTCCTTACGGGACCGTCGGCGGTCGCTCAGGACCCCTATCGGGCTCAGGTGATGGCCCAGTTGGAGATCATCGCCGAGATGTTCTCGACCGAGGGCTACGTCATGCTGGACGGGTATACGGAGTCGGCGCTCGAGGACGGGGCGTCAGAGGATATCTGGCTCGAACTCGACGGCGGAACGGAATACGTCCTTGTCGGCGTTTGTGACGAGGACTGCACCGACGTCGATCTCGAACTCTTTTCCTCCGAGTCGGTCTCGATCGACTCCGACTACGAAGTCGATGACTTTCCGGTGGTCGCCGTGACCCCTTATCAGACCCAGCGTTACCGCATCCACGTCTACATGGCGGCTTGCTCTGTCGAGCCCTGTTCCTGGGGCGTCGGTCTCTACTCACGCTAGATCGGTAACTCGGCATCGGCAAACCGGCATCGGCGGCGGGAATCCGCGCCGGGGTCGGCGCTGCCGCGTACGCGCGCGTCGTATTTGCGTCGGCAGCCTCCTCCATGTCGGATTTTTGACGCACTTCGCTCACCTCGTATATTAATAAGTTACTGAAAAGTAGGCACTAATTGTTCTGGCACGCAACTTGCTTCGCAATGGGTAGGAAACCGTTGCGCCGGGAAACCGGCATGTGAGGCAAGTGTGGCAGCCAGTGCACTGAACACAGAACAGCTTACGAGCGCGTTCGAACTGTTCAATCAGCATTCAGACGTTCTCGAGCGTTCGTATCGAGAGCTGCAGGCGAGGGTAGAGACTCTGACCGACGAGCTGACGCGTGTTCGCTCGGCACGGCTGGAGGAACTCATCAAGAAGGAGCGCCTCTCGCAGCGCTTGTCGCTGCTTCTGGAGACGCTCCCCGGTGCCATTGTCGTGCTCGACGGTCACGGTTTCATCCGCGAGCAAAACTCTGAGGCCGTCGCGTTACTCAACGAGCCGCTTAGCGGCTGCTCCTGGTCCAGCATCGTCAACCGCGAAGTGCGGGCCGGCGGTAGCCAGGATGGCAACATTCAGCTGCGCGACGGCCGCTGGCTCAGCTTGTCGCGACGCTCGCTAAAGTCGGAACCGGGCGAGATACTCCTGCTCGCGGACGTCACTGAGAGCCGGCAGATCGCCGAGCTGCGAGAGCGGCAACAAAGACTGACGACGATCGGCAAGATGACAGCGGAATTCGCACATCAGGTGCGAACCCCGCTGGCATCCGCGATGCTGTACGTGTCGCAGCTCGCACCTACAACGGCTGCGGAGCGGCGCATTGCTGACAAGATTTCAGAGCGGCTCCACGATCTCGGTCGCATGGTCAACGACATGCTGGGATTCGCCGGCGGCGGCAGGCGCGCGGACGACACGATAGACGTCCGCGAACTGCTGGAGAGCGCACGCACCAATCTCGACGCCCAACTCGGGACGGGAACCTCACTCGATCTGCTGGTTGACGGTAGTCCCCTCGGCACAAGTACGACCGCGTCCAACGGTTTCTCGTTCGCCGGAAATGCCGATGCCCTTCGAGGCGCGCTGATCAACCTCGTTACGAATGCGGATCAGGCCGGCGACGGTGCCGTGCGAATTCAACTCGGCGCCTGGCACGATGACCGGTCGGTCTACTTCACTGTGACTGACGACGGTCCGGGGGTCGCGGAGGATGCACTGCGACAGCTGTTCAGGCCCTTCTTCACAACCCGTCCACAGGGCACCGGTCTCGGCCTTGCAGTCGTTCAGGCTGTCGCCCAGGCACACGGCGGCGACGTGCGGGCGAAAAACCTGAAGATCGGCTGTCGATTCACGATTCGTCTGCCGTTCGCGCCAG
>CALZMR010000307.1 GCA_945788575.1 uncultured Woeseiaceae bacterium | reverse complement strand
CAGAAGCAAAAACGTAACCGTCTGATTGCGCTGTCTTTTGCGAGCGTCTTGCTGCTGCTCGTGTACGGGCCGCTGTCGCAGTGGTTCGTCACCGCCGATCGCTTCCTGTACGACCAGCTTGCCGGCCGCCTGCCCCAGAAGGCGCTCGATAACGCGGTAATCGTCACTATCGACCCGTCACGAAGCGGCGGGGAGCGCGAGTTGGACCTGTACGGCGAGCTCATCAATCGACTCAATCAGGCAGACGTCGCTCGCATCATCATGGCGAATCCACCCGAGCTGGCGGCCGCCGATAGACTGCCGGCGTGGGTTCGTCAGCTTTCGTCGGGTTCGCCCGTCTACGTTCCTTCACGGCACCGCTTCGAGGAATTCGCGTCGGGCAGCGGCTTCGTGGACGTCAAGCCCGACTCCGACGACGTGCTGCGGCGGTCTCAGCTCTGGCATCTCGACAACGACGTCATGTCGCCCTCGCTGCCGCTCGCTGTCTCGTTCGACAATGCCGCGCTGCAGTCGAGCCATCGTATGTCGAGCGCCGAGGATGCGATCTACCTGTCGAACTACCAGCCCGTACGGCGGATTGATGTCGACGACATCATCTTCGACCGATTCAACGTGCGCTCGCTGCGAGGCTCCACGGTACTCCTCGACTCCGACCGTGCGCTGGTCGACGCCGTCGCACAATTACCGTCCGGACAGTTTCTAACGCACTCGGAAATCACCGCGGCGTTGCTCGCCGACCTGGAGCACGATCAGACGGTCATCGCACCAGCCTGGATCCAGGCGTTGACCTTCCCGCTCGCACCGGTGCTGCTCGCGATCGTTGCGGTACTGTTCATGCCGGACCGGCAGCGACGAGACATCATGGTACTGGCCGTTGCCGTGCTGATCGGACTCATCATCGTACAGGCGCTCACCCTTGTCTTATTGCACGTTCGGCTTGATCTGGGTCGGGCCATACTGATCTTCCTTGGCGTCAGCGCGTTGAGCCTGTGGCTTGTCGGCGACGAGAAAAGAGCCTTCCAGGACGCATTCAAACGCGGCCGTGACTTTTTGGCGGCGGGTCGTCTCGAACCTGCCTTCGCCGAGTTCAGGCGCTGCCCTCCGTCAGAGACGCTTGCGACACTGATGTACAAGTTATCGCTGGCGTTCGAACAACAGGCCAAGCCCGAACGCGCGGAAGCAGTACTCGAATGGATGAAGCGGACCTACGGCGCCACCCCGGCCGTCGAGGTTCTAAAGAGCGGCAGCGGCATGCCGGAGCGGCTCGGCCGCTACCTCATCGAACGTCGGATCGGCCGTGGCGCGATGGGTGCCGTCTATCTTGCCAAAGACCCGCGCATCAATCGGGCGGTCGCTCTTAAAGCGCTGCCGATCGAGAAGGACTTCGAAGACGACGAACTCAAGGAAGCTCGACTGCGTTTCTATCGGGAGGCGGAGTCCGCGGGACGGCTGACGCACCCACACATCATCACCGTCTTTGACGCAGGCGAGGACAAGGGCCTCGCGTACATCGCGATGGAATACGTGCCGGGTATCCCCTTGCGCGAGTTCACCGACCCAACCAAGTTGCTGGCACCGAAACGCGCGCTGGAGCTCTGCGCAACGACGGCCGAAGCGCTCGACTACGCCCACAATCAAGGGGTCATCCATCGAGACATCAAACCGGCCAACCTGCTTTACAACCCAAAAGAGGGCTCACTCAAGATCTCGGATTTCGGCGTCGCAAGACTGACCGATAACAACAAGACGAAAACGGGCATCGTACTCGGCACGCCGATGTACATGTCGCCGGAACAATTGGGTGCCGAGGAACTCACGGGCCTATCGGACTTGTTTTCGCTTGGTGTTACCCTATACGAGCTTTTGGCTGGCGAGGTGCCATTCAAAGCGACGAACATTGCAGTGCTGATGAGCAAGATTACGGGCGAGGATGCCGGACCGGTCGCGAACCGCCGAGCCGGAATTCCGCCGAGCGTAGATGCAGTGCTCGCGAAGGCTATGGCGAAACGGCCGGAGGACCGTTTCTCCTGCGGCGCCGAGATGGCGATAGCCCTTCGCAATTGCGCTCGGTACTCGTAGTTCGAACATTAGAGCGATAGCACGGAAATGATGAATTTGCGGGGCAAGATCAATTTCGCGGAACTGACCGACACCGGTCGTGTGCGCGAGCATAACGAAGATGCGATAGGCACAGTCGCCGACATCGGTCTTATGGTGCTCGCCGACGGCATGGGCGGTTACAACGCTGGTGAAGTCGCCAGCGGAATCGCGGTGCGCATCGTTACCGAACAGGCGACGGAAGCAGCGATGCGCGAGGATCGCGGCGACATCGATCCGCACAGTGGCCTGATGCGCCAGACCATCATCCTCCGCGACGCCGTTTATCGCGCCAACAAAGTCATTTTCCAGACCGCTCAAAGCCAGACTCATTGCGAAGGCATGGGCACCACCATCGTCGCCTGCATGTTTTACGACAACCGTGTCTCGGTCGCGCACGTTGGCGACTCGCGTGCCTATCGTTTGCGCGGCGGCGCTTTCGAACAGGTCACGATGGACCACTCCCTGCTGCAGGAACTCGTCGATCGCGGCTTCTACTCGGCCGAAGAGGCCCAGCGCTCGACGAACCGCAATTACGTGACCCGAGCACTCGGCGTCGAACCCACCGTGGAGGTCGAAGTACGCGAGTACGAGGTGCTCCCCGACGACGTCTATTTGCTCTGTTCTGACGGCCTGCCCGACATGGTCGAAGATGAAGATATTCACTTAACTATCAGTACTTTTAATGCTAGTCTTGACGTCGTTAGTCAGCAATTGGTCGATCTCGCAAACGACCACGGTGGGCGAGACAACGTATCGGTCCAGCTTGCGCAAGTACTGGATACGTTTGCGGCGAAGCAGAGCCTTTTCGCAAGGATTGCGGGCTGGTTCAGCTGATTGGTGACTAAGGAATGGATGCAGGGTTCGGGAGAAACGTGGATTGTCTGAGCGATGCGGCTGAGCCTTCAGTCGTTCGTTCGCCGTGCCCCGCTACCAACTTGAGATCTCTTTTGATGAGCGGCGATTAACCATGGCGCGATTAATTCTGAGTCTGGATAACCAGGTCCTCGCTGAGTACAACATGACCAAGGAGCGTTACACGATCGGACGCCTCCCGGACAATGACGTGCGTATCGACAACCCTGCGGTCAGCGGACATCACTCGCTCATCATCAATATTCTGAACGACTCGTTCCTCGAGGACCTGAACAGCACCAACGGCACGTACGTCAACGGCAAGCTCATCAAGAAGCATGCGCTTCAGCACGGCGACGTCATCACCATTGGCCACCATCAGCTTCGTTTCTCCGATCAGGCAGCCCCCGAGACGGAGCAGGACGAGTTCGAGAAGACGATGGTTATTCCGGCTGGTCAACAAAGTGCCGAACAGCTTGCGGCCGCCGAGCGCGCCGCAGAAGCAGCCGCTAAGGCTGCTGAGGAAGCAGCCACGCCCGATCCGGGTGTGATGCTCAACGAAGACGAGATGGAAGGTCTCCAAGAGGACGAACTGCCGGCGGCTGCGCCGGAACCGGCGCCGGCACCGGCACCGGCGCGGGCGCCC
>CALZMR010000306.1 GCA_945788575.1 uncultured Woeseiaceae bacterium | reverse complement strand
ATACGGCGTCGTTGAACAGATGCCGCAGATGGAAGGGCGGCAGATGATCATGGTGATGTCGCCGAAGAAGAAGCAGTAAGTATTGCCCAGGGAGCGAAAGCTCCGGGCTGTCCCCGCCTGCAGCGGCCTGGTTGTTTAACAACCGTGGTACGTGGCATGGCTAACAAAGTGGAGACGACAAAATGTCGAAGATGAAGACCAACCGGGGCGCTGCCAAGCGCTTCCGCCGGACGGGTAAGGGCGGCTTCAAGCGAGCCCAGTCCCACATGAATCATATCCTCACCAAGAAGAAGTCGAAGCGTAAGCGCCAGCTGGGCACAACCCAGCAGGTTGCCGAAGCCGACGTCAAGAGCGTGCGCCGCATGCTCCCTTACAGCTAAGAGGAGATTGAGACATGGCACGAGTAAAGCGTGGCGTTATCGCCAAAGCACGCCATAAGAAAGTTCTGTCGAAGGCTAAGGGTTACTACGGCGCTCGCAGCAAACTGTTCAAGACGGCCAAGCAGGCGGTCATCAAAGCCGGGCAGTACGCGTATCGCGACCGCCGGCAGCGCAAGCGTCAGTTCAGGGCGCTGTGGATTACCCGCATCAATGCCGCGGCGAGGCTGCATGGCTTGTCCTACAGCCGGATGATCAACGGCCTGAATCGCGCCGAGATCGAGGTCGACCGCAAGATACTCGCGGATATCGCGGTGCGTGATCCCGAGGGATTCGGCGCGCTGGCTGAAGCCGCAAAAGCGGCGCTCGCAGAGGCAGCCTAGGTCTGGAGCGCTCGGTCGGCGCTTTGCAGCCGACCCGGGTGCCGCATGCCCAGGTCTGACCGTGCAGAATCTCAGTGAATTCATCGAGACGGCGGCATCGGAAATCGATGCCGCCGCGGATCTCGGTGCGCTTGACGCACTGCGCGTCCAGTACCTCGGCAAGAAGGGGGCGCTGACGGCGAGGCTCAAAGGTCTCAGCCAGGTGCCCGCGGAGGAACGCCCTGCAGCCGGTCAGGAGATCAATCGCGCCAAGCAGGATGTCATGCAGCGCATCAACGCGCGGCGTGAGGCACTGGAGGCAGCTGCACTCGAAACAAAGCTTGCCGAAGATGCCGTCGATGTGACCCTGCCCGGGCGCGGCACCTCAATTGGAGGCCGCCATCCGGTGTCTCGAGCGATGACGCGCATCGACCGGATATTCACGAATGCCGGTTTCGCGGTTCGGTCCGGACCGGAAATCGAAGACGATTTCCACAATTTCACGGCGCTCAACATCCCCGACGACCATCCGGCTCGTGCAATGCACGACACCTTTTATTTCCCCGGCGGCCACCTGCTGCGGACACATACGTCGCCGGTACAGATTCGCTCGATGGCCTCCGAGGGCGTGCCGATCAGGATCATCGCTCCCGGGCGCGTGTACCGATGCGATTCGGATCAGACCCACACGCCCATGTTCCACCAGGTGGAAGGGCTGGTCGTCGATCGCGGAATCAGCTTTGCGAACCTCAAAGCCGTGCTTCACCAGTTCGTCGAGGCTTACTTCGAGCGCAAGGCGAAGCTGCGTTTCCGCCCGTCGTACTTCCCGTTCACCGAGCCGTCGGCGGAGGTCGACGTGGAGTGGGAGAGCGGCAAGTGGCTCGAGATTCTGGGCTGCGGCATGGTGCATCCGAACGTGCTGGAGAGTGCCGGCATCGATTCTGAAGAATTCACGGGTTACGCGTTCGGCATGGGCGTCGAGAGGCTGGCGATGCTGCGTTACGGCGTAACCGATCTGAGGACGTTCTTCGAGAACGATCTTCGTTTCCTCCGACAGTTCCGGTAATCGCGATGAAGATTGCAGAATCCTGGCTTCGTGAGTGGGTTGACCCCGAGCTGACTACCGAAGAACTGGCGCATCAGCTCACGATGCTCGGCCACGAGGTGGACGGCGTAGAAATCCAGGGCGCCGGGCTCGATGGTGTCGTGGTCGCCGAGGTCCTCGAGGTCGCAAAGCACCCGGACGCCGACCGCCTGAGTGTTTGTCAGGTATCCAACGGTAAGGAAACGCTCGAGATCGTATGCGGCGCTCCAAACGTCGTCAAAGGCATGAAGACGCCGCTGGCAACGCCCGGTGTGAAGCTGCCGAACGGTCTCAAGCTGCGCAAATCCAAGATTCGTGGGGTCGTCTCCAATGGCATGCTTTGCTCCGCCGTTGAACTGGGGCTGGGTGAGGAGTCGGACGGCATCATGGCGCTGGCGGCGGATGCGCCATTGGGAGAGGCGCTTGCCGCCTACCTGAAACTGCCGGACGCGGTTTTCGACATCGACCTGACACCGAACCGCGGCGATTGTTTCAGTGTGCTCGGCATCGCACGGGATATTTCGGCGCTGACCGGCGCGGAGCTTCGGCCGCCGGTCGTGGATCCGGCAGCCGGATCCATTGACGATTCGCTGCCGATTGAACTGCTCGAGCCCGCCGGATGTCCAGTGTTCGCCGGCCGTGTGATTCGCAACATCGACCCGCAGGCACGTTCGCCGTTATGGATGGTGGAGCGGCTTAGGAGGGTCGGCCTTCGCGAGATCCATCCGGTCGTCGACGTGACGAATTACGTGATGATGGAGCTCGGACAGCCGCTACACGGCTACGATTACGGGCTGGTCAAGGGCGCCATCCGCCCGCGCCTCGCAAAGGCCGGCGAGAAAGTGACACTTCTCGACGAGAGCGACGTCGAGGTTCGGGAAAACACGCTTGTCATCACCGACGACAGCGGCGTGATCGGCCTTGCGGGCATCATGGGTGGCTTGAGCACCGCAGTGACGGACGCGACCACCGACGTCTACTTCGAGGCCGCCTTCTGGCCGCCGGCGTACATGGCCGGCCGGGCTCGTCAGTACGGGATGCATACGGATGCGTCGATGCGCTTCGAACGCGGCGTCGATCCGGAGGGGCAAGGGCGCGCTGTAGAACTTGCCACGAAGATGCTGCTGGAGATATCCGGTGGTGACGCCGGTCCGTTGCTTGTAACCACCGCCGATGAGCACCGCCCGGAATCGAAATCTATTTACCTGCGCCGATCCAGGCTCAGCCTGCTGCTGGGCGCCGAGATCGATGACGATCTGGTGACCGGAATTCTCAGTCGACTCGAGCTTTCGGCGACCGCGGATGCCGACGGTTGGACGGTGCTTCCGCCGTCTCACCGATTCGACATTTCGATAGAGGCGGACCTGATCGAAGAAGTCGCTCGAATCTACGGTTACGATGAGATTCCCGAGACGACCGAGATCGCACACAACGCACTGGTAACGGTGACCGAATCGAGCATCGATCTCGAGGCCGTTTCGGCGACGTTGGTCGCACGCGACTATCAGGAAGTCATCACGTATAGCTTCGTCGATCAGGATGCGGACAGCGCGATCAGCGGTTCCGAATCGCAACTCGTGCTGAGCAATCCGATCTCTTCAGAAATGTCGGTCATGCGTTCGTCGCTGTGGGTGGGAATGCTCGAAGCGGCCGCGAACAACACGGCGCGTCAGCAGGGACGCGTGCGTCTATTCGAAGTCGGAAAGTCGTTTCATGGCTGAAGAGGTACAAAGAATCGCCGCCCTTATCACCGGTGACGTGCTCCCGGAGCAATGGGGGAGTGCATCACAAGGGGTTGATTTCTTTGACATAAAAGCGGACCTTGAGGCGCTACTCGGTTTGGCCGGTGACGGTGCAGAGTTCGAATTCAGCGCGGCGTCGCATCCGGCATTGCAGCCAGGGCAGGCTGCGGAAGTGGTGCGTGATGGTAACGCGATCGGCATCGTCGGCAAGCTGCATCCGACGCTCGCAAAGCGCTTTGACTTGAAGCGCGATGTCTTCCTGTTCGAACTCGATGCCGACCAGGCTCTTGCTTCCAGTGCGCCAGTCGCAGCGGAAGTCTCCAGGTTCCCGGCGATACGTCGAGACCTGGCCATTATCGTCGATGAGAAAGTGTCAGCCGACGATCTCGTTCGAGCGGCATTCGCCGCCGCGCCGGCGCTCGTCAAGGATGTCAGATTATTCGACATCTATACCGGGCCGGGCATAGAAGCAGGGCTAAAAAGCGTTGCAATAGGCTTGATTTTGCAGGAAACATCCCGCACCCTTACTGACGGCGATGCGGACGCCGCTCAGGCCGCAACAGTGCAAAAACTTCAACAAGAATTTGCGGCCCAACTGAGAGACTGATTCAATGGCGCTAACTAAAGCTGACATGGCGGAATCGCTGTTCAACGAACTCGGTCTGAACAAGCGAGAAGCGCGCGAACTTGTCGACATGTATTTTGAAGAGCTGCGAGCGTCTCTCGCAGTTGGGGAGCAGGTCAAGCTTTCCGGTTTCGGGAACTTTGATCTTCGGGATAAAAAAGAACGTCCTGGCAGGAATCCTAAGACCGGAGAGGAAATTCCTATATCGGCACGTCGCGTGGTGACGTTTCGACCTGGACAAAAATTAAAGGCCCGAGTGGAAGCATATGCTGGAACCGGGGAATAACGACGAGTTACCTCCAATCCCGGGCAAGCGCTACTTCACGATAGGTGAGGTGAGTGACCTTTGCGCGGTGAAGCCTCACGTACTCAGGTACTGGGAGCAGGAATTCCCACAACTAAAACCCGTCAAGCGGCGGGGAAATCGACGTTACTATCAACGTCAGGACGTCCTGATCATTCGTCAGATTCGTAGCCTTCTGTACGACGACGGCTTCACGATCGGCGGTGCGCGTCAGCGCCTGATGGGCGATTCCGCGAAATCTGATGTGACGCAAAGTCAGCAGATTATCAAACAGTTGCGCATGGAACTTGAACAAGTTCTTAAGATCCTGCGCCGCTAATTCATTTCTTTCCAGATCCACCGTCGGCAAGTATCATTGCCGCCTCGATGCTGTGGCGGGATCGCCTGATCCGGCCCGGCGTTGAGCGACTCGCGGACCCCACCCGAGTCGAAACCAGATGCACGGTCGGGGCGTAGCGCAGCCTGGTAGCGCACCA
>CALZMR010000305.1 GCA_945788575.1 uncultured Woeseiaceae bacterium | reverse complement strand
CTCGTTCAGGTTGTGCGGCGGGATATTGGTCGCCATGCCGACCGCGATGCCTGAGGAGCCGTTGACGAGCAGGTTCGGCACCCTGGTGGGCATGACCGAGGGCTCGCTCTCGGAGCCATCGTAGTTTTCGACGAAGTCCACCGTCTCTTTGTCGATGTCAGCCAGCAGTTCCCCTGCCAGTTTCGACATCCGGACTTCGGTGTATCGCATCGCGGCAGGCGCATCGCCGTCGACCGAGCCGAAGTTGCCCTGGCCGTCGACCAGCAGGTAGCGCATCGAGAACGGCTGCGCCATGCGGACGATCGTGTCGTAGACCGCCGAGTCGCCGTGCGGATGGTATTTACCGATCACGTCACCGACGACGCGAGCGGATTTCTTGTAAGGCTTGTTGTAGTCGTTGCCGAGTTCGCGCATCGCGTGCAGGACGCGACGGTGAACGGGCTTCAGGCCGTCTCGAACATCGGGTAATGCGCGGCCCACGATGACGCTCATCGCGTAGTCCAGATAGGACTTCTGCATCTCCTCTTCGAGACTGACCGACAACAGTTCCTGAGCGACTTCTGACATGATTCCCTGCGTAGTTTTTGCGTCGTTTACTCAAAACCCGGGCCCGGCCCCGACCGTTGGAAGGAGCTTCTTGGAGCATTTTTTCGGCGGGTTTCGAGCGGTTTTGCTGGTCGTTCTTTGGGTACTTCTCCGGGCCGCGATTCGGCCTGAAAATTGGCCCCGATTGGGCCCCAAAACCGAGGTGCAATCATACCATAGGTGCGTATACTGCGCTCTCTCATGAAGCACTGTGACACGCTGATTTTTCCGCGCTGGTGCGTGCCTGTGGAGCCGGCGACGAGTGCGCTCACGGGGCATGCCGTGGCCGTCTCCGACGGCCGGATACTGGACATCCTCCCGGCAGCCGAGGCCCGCGAAAAATACCAGCCGAGCGTCATTCTGGAACGCGATCAGCACGTTCTGATTCCGGGTCTGGTCAACGCTCACACCCATGCCGCGATGACGCTGATTCGCGGTATCTCGGACGCCCGCCCTCTCGAGCGATGGCTGCGTGAAGGCATCTGGCCGGTCGAGAAGCGATGGGTATCGTCGGACTTCGTTCGCGACGGCACGGAGCTCGCGATCGCGGAGATGCTGTCGGCCGGCATTACCTGCTTCGCCGACCAGTATTTCTTCCCGGAGGTCGTGGCGGAAACCGCCAACGATCTGCAAATGCGTGCTGTTGTCGGCACGCCCATCATGGACTTCCCGACACCGTGGGCGAATAACGCGGCGGAGTACCTGAGCAAGGCGGCCGACCTCGTCCACGATCCGTATGTAGACCACCCGCTGATCAGCACCTGCTACGCACCGCATTCGAGCGCCGCGCTCTCGGACGACGGCTTCCGCGAGCTGCGGGTGCTGGCCGACCAGCTGGAAGTCCCGGTGCAGGTACACCTGCACGAAACCGCGAGCGAGATCGACAAGGCGGTCGCGACAACCGGCGAACGCCCGTTCGAGCGTCTCGATCGTCTCGGACTGGTCAATTCGCTGCTGCTCGCCGTCCATGCCGTGCACGTGAGCGACGATGAGGTCGCCCACATGGCCGACGCGGGCGTGTCGATCGCGCATTGCCCGAATTCCAATCTCAAGCTCGGCAGCGGCATCGCCCCGGTCGGGCGTTTCCTCGAGGCCGGCATACGAGTCGGGCTCGGCAGCGATGGCGCGGCGAGCAATAACTCGCTGGATATCGTGTCCGAAATGCGGACCGGGGCGCTGATCTCACGCGTGAGCGGCGCGGACGCGCTGGACGCGTCCGACGCGCTGGCGCTCGCCACGATCGGCGGCGCAACTGCCATCGGGCTGGGCGACCAGACCGGCTCGATCAAGGCCGGCAAATGGGCCGACCTCGTCTGCGTCGACCTGAGTCCGCTCCGTAGCCAGCCCGTCTACGATCCGATCGAGCAGCTGGTGTTCGCGAGCTCGTCTCGTGCTTGATGACGGCCGATTGACCCATATCTATGAGGATAGCGTGCTGGAGCGCACGCATGAGTGGCGCGAGCGTATTAACCCGAGTCAGGCAGACAATTAATGGCAACCGAACAGATCGAAAACGTCGACCAGGGCGAGGTCGCGAAATTCAACGCACTGGCATCGCGCTGGTGGGACCCGGAGGGCGACTTCCGGCCGCTGCACGAGATCAACCCCTTAAGGCTCGATTGGATACGCCAGCACGCGGACATCGGCGGCAAGCAGGTCGTGGACATCGGCTGCGGCGGCGGCATCCTGGCCGAATCCATGTCGGTCGCCGGCGCGTCGGTCAAGGGCATCGATCTGGCCGACAAGCCACTTGCGGTGGCCAAACTGCATCAGAAGGAATCCGGTGTCGAGGTGGATTACGAGCAGATCTCGGCGGAGGCGCTTGCCGACGCACGCCCCGGCGAGTTCGACGTCGTCACCTGCCTCGAGATGCTGGAACACGTACCCGACCCCGCCGAAACGATCCGGGCCTGCACCGCCCTCGTCAAACCGGGCGGCCACGTATTCTTCTCGACCATCAATCGCAATCCGAAGTCGTTCCTGTTCGCGATCGTCGGCGCCGAATACGTGCTAAGGCTGTTACCCAAAGGCACGCACGAGTATGAGAAATTTATCCGGCCTTCCGAGCTCGACGAATGGTCTCGTGCCGCCGGGCTCGAGCTGAAGGACAGCATCGGCCTGCACTACAACCCGATCACGAAAGACTACACGCTCGGGAAGGGCCTCGACGTCAACTACATGATGTACTACCAGCGCCCCGCCGAGTCGACGCCTTGACGGACTTCGGGTCCCGTTCCTTTGACGCCGTCCTGTTCGACCTGGACGGCACGCTGATCGACACGGCGCCGGACATGGTGGCGGTGCTGCAGGCCATGCAGTATGACCACGCCATGGCGCCGGTCGACTACGACCTCGGCCGTTCGAACGTCTCGAACGGCGCTATCGGCCTGTTGAAGGTCGGCTTCCCGGATCGAACGATCGAGTTCAACTCGCCGCTGCATCTGGAATATCTGGAGCGCTACGAGGCACAGCTCTGCCGGGACTCGGCGATCTTCGACGGCCTCGACGCGCTGCTGGATCAGCTCGAAGCCGCGGAGCGGGTCTGGGGCATTGTCACCAACAAACCCGAGCGCATGACGCATCCGCTGCTCGCCGCGCTCGAACTCGGCAGCCGCAGCGCCGCGACGGTCTGCGGCGACACGCTGCCGACGCGCAAGCCCGATCCGGCGCCAATGCATCACGCCTGCTCACTGGCGGGCGTACAGGCTGCCAGGACGATCTATGTCGGCGACGCCCTGCGGGACATTGAAGCCGGGCGCGCAGCCGGCATGGGCACGATTGCCGCGGGCTACGGCTACGTCACGGCCGACGACGATCCCGCAGCCTGGGATGCCGACCTGATTGCCGCCGACGTCGCCGAACTCACCCAAATGGTGCTCAAAGCGGTTAATCTTGAGTCCTGATGCTATCTCTCAAGATTGATCCGGTATTCCTGCAGGTCGGCCTTCCGGCGCTGGGCCTGGGCCTCGTCATCGGCGCCCTCGTCGCATGGCCGCTGGCGCGCCGCAAGCGTGCCGCCCTGGAGGAGCGCATCAAAACCCAGGATTCCCTGCGTGAAGAGCGCGAGCAGGCGTTTCAGTCCGCCAATGCTCTGCTCACGCAGGCATTCAACGACCTGAGTAACAAGTCCCTGCAGGACAACAGCGAGAACTTCCTGAGGCTGGCGAAGGAGCATCTCGGCACGCACAACGAGAGGGCCAAAGCGGATCTGTCCGAACGCGAGAAGGCGATCGAGTCGCTTGTGAAACCGATTCGTGATGCTCTGGATTCGTCGAAAAAGCAGATCGGCGAACTCGAGAACTCGCGCAGGGAAGCTTACGGCGACATCACAGCGCAACTCAAAGCCATGCAGATGAGTCAGCAGATGCTGTCACAGGAGACACAGAATCTGGTCAACGCGCTGCGCCGCCCGGAAGTACGCGGACGCTGGGGCGAGATCACGCTCAGGCGTCTCGTCGAGCTCGCCGGCATGGTCGAGCACTGCGACTTCGACGAACAGGTGCATACGGTCGGTGACAAGCAGGTTCTCCGGCCGGATCTCGTCGTGCATCTGCCCGACGGAGGCGACCTGGTCGTCGATGTGAAGACACCGCTCGACGCCTACCTCACCGCGGTCGAGGCCAAAGACGACGCGCAGCGCAAGCTTGGCCTCGTGAGGCACGCCAAGAACGTCCGCACCCACATCCGCATGCTCGCCGGCAAGGCCTACTGGAGCCAGTTCGAGCAAAGCCCGGAGTTCGTGATCCTGTTCATCCCTGGCGATCAGTTCCTGAGCGCGGCGCTCAACGAGGAGCCGGATCTCATCGAATACGCACTGTCGCAGCACATCATGCTGGCCACGCCGACGAGTCTCGTGGCGCTGCTCAAGGCGGTGGCCTACAGCTGGCGTCAGGTGGCGCTGGCCGATAACGCCAAAGAGATCCGCAAGCTCGCTGAGGATCTGTACACCCGCATCGGCACCTTCGTCACGCATATGAATCAGGTCGGGCGTCAACTCGGACGCTCGGTCGACAATTACAACAAGGCAGTGGGCTCGCTGGAACGCAGCGTGCTGCCGGGTGCCCGCAAGTTCACCGAACTCGGCGTGCACGAGAAGAAGGACATCGACAAACTCGAACCGATCGAGGTCGAACCGAGACGCATGCTCGAAACGGGCAGCGAGGACGACCCGATCCCATCGGACGACAAGACCCTGCAGTAGGCCCCAATGGATCCCAAAAGCTACACGGCCGCGGCCGACAGTCTGCGCGAGCGAATCATTCTGATCACCGGCGCGAGCGACGGCATTGGCCGCGCGCTTGCGCTGAAATCCGCTGAGCTCGGCGCGCAGGTCATTCTGCACGGCCGCAACGTGAGCAAGCTCGAAGCGGTGTACGACGAGATCGAGGCCATCGACGGCGCCCCTCGCCCATCGATCGCCGTCATCGATCTGCTGACGGCCGAATCAGCCGCCTACGAGACGCTCGCGAGCAGCATTGCCGAAGAATTCGGCCGGCTGGACGGACTGGTACACAACGCCGGCATCCTCGGTGAGCGCTATGCAATAGAGCAATACGATGCGGTAATGTGGCAGCAGGTTATGCACGTCAACGTGACCGCGGCGTTCGCGCTGACGCAGGTCCTGTTGCCCGTACTGAAGGAATCGCCGGATCCGTCGATCATCTTCACCAGCAGCGGCGTCGGCCGCGTTGGAAGGGCCTTCTGGGGTGCCTATGCCGTCTCCAAGTTTGCGACCGAAGGCATGTCCCAGGTTCTGGCCGCCGAGCACGATGCGCAGAAGCTCAGGGTCAACTGCATCAACCCGGGCGGCACGCGGACGAAGATGCGCCAGGAAGCGTTTCCGGCCGAAGACCGGGACCTGCTCAAGACTCCGGAGGAGATTCTGCCGGCCTATCTGTATCTGCTGGGTCCGGACAGCAAGGGTGTCACCGGGCAGAGCATAGACGCGCAGTAAGCGAGCATCGCCGGACGTTGACGCCGGTGGACGTCTGACACGCTGCCAACT
>CALZMR010000304.1 GCA_945788575.1 uncultured Woeseiaceae bacterium | reverse complement strand
TTCCGCCCCGTGGGCCGTCGACGTTGGATGCCCGCCAACGGCAGGTGCCGAACGAGAAAAGCCCTCAGGACTGAGGGCTTTTCCGAAGGCTAAGCGTAGTCTTAGCGTTTAGCCAACTCAGGTCGCGGCCGCCCGCTCCATGATATCGCTTCGGTACATTGCGTAGCCCGGGCCATTGAAATTCCACACGGCGAGTTCGTCGTAGAGCCGCGCAGCCTCTTCGGCATTTCCTGCCTCTTCGTTGGCGCGAGCGAGAAAGTACTTCGTGTACATGTTGTTCAAGTGATCGCCCCGACTCAATTGATAGACGGCGGCGCCGTAGTCACCTTGATAATAGGCCGTCATCCCGGCAATCTCGTGCATACGTTCCATCGCTCGGGGATTCGTGCTCGACGCGACGTAACCCTCGAACGCGGCTGCACTTGCTTCCGCGGCTTCTGCGTCACCCATACGTGCAGCCAGCAAGCCTTCCATATAGGCGATCGTCGCTTCCTGCGCATCGCGCACGTCGTCCGATCCAACATCCTCAGCCTGCTCTCGCATAATGCCTGCCATCTCTGCGATTATTTCACTCGCGGCATCGGCGTCTCGAGCCTCGATGGCGAACAGTGCGGCGCTGTTCAACGCATTGACCTTCAGGTCCGCGACGCCTTCGGTATAGGCCTCGTCGGCGCCGGCAGCAAGTGCTCTGAGTTCCGCAATCGCCGTGTCGAGATCGCCCTGGTGCGCAGGCACGTAGCAACTAAACACCAGAAAGAACCCACCGGCGTTCGTGCCACGGGCGTCTTCCAGTTCGGCGGCGCGGGCGTAGTCTGCTCGCGCTTCTTCATAATTCCCCAGGAAGGAATTGACATGCCCTCGCTGCTGATAACCCGAACCGAGTTCCGGAGCCAATTCAGCCGCACGAGTGTAGTCGTCATACGCTGCCTGCAGATTGTTTTGGGCGCGATGTACGTCGCCGAGCAAATCGTGCGGATTAGGTTCGTCGGGCGTGATCGCCACGGCCTCCATGAATTGAGCCTCTGCTGCCGCAAAATCCTTTGGATTCTGGCTCATCAGGTTTGTGCCGAGGTTGATCCGCGCCGGTACCAGGGACGCATCGAGTTCGATCGCGGTCTCGTACGCCGTGCGGGCCTCTCCACTGCTGTTGATATTGGCATACGCGTTGCCGAGAAAGACCCAGGCGCGTGGTGAATCGGGGTGAATCTCAGTCAACTCCGTAAGGGCAGCGATCCGTCCTTCCGCATCTGCTGCGAGAGCAAGCTCAAACGCACGAATCAGGAGTTGTTCACCCTGCGATGCTTCGTCCGCGTCGGCGGAGGCTTCCCTCAGGTTGGAAATGAAGCTCTCCGTCGAAGCCCCGGACAGTGCAGCCATCAGGTGCGCCATCGCGAAGTTGCCGTCAGCTTCGGCCGCCGCTTGGAAATGCTCGTGTGCTGTTGCAAATCGGCTGTTCTCGAAATCTGCCCAGCCGGCCGTATAGCTCTGGAGCGCCGCATCGGACGACGTCGTTGCCGGAAGAACCATTCCATGGCCATCGGACGATTCGTTCGCATCCGCTGAGTGTTCGGCGCCGTCTGAAGGGTGATCGCCGCAGCCGGCCATCAGACTTAAGCCAGCGAGCAGAACTAGATATTTCCAGAATTTCATCGTATTACCTCCGGTAATCCGTCGCGCACGCGCGGTCGGTCCGTATTCACGCGATAGCGTGTCGCTTCTTGGTTTGCGTCCAGGATCTGCCCGGGCGCACACCTTTGGCGTGCACAACCGAGGCGAGATGCCCTCAAAGCTCGCAAACACATGTGTCTACGAGATTAGTTGGCAATTGGGGTTTCGCAACTATGCGCAGGGACTGCCGACGCGTATCTGGGCGCTGTTTCCCGTGTAGACCGAATTCGGGCGATCGTTTCCAGCGGGGCTCGAGTACCTATTGCGGGTCGATCCGGCGCAGTTGCAACGATTCGAACACTGCCTGAGCATCGGACGAATAATCTACTCCCGCGTAGGCCGGTTCTGCTCGATCTGCTGGCGCCGCAGCGAATCGAAGGTCGCCTGCGCGCGCGCCGCATCCGTTGCTGAAGATTGCTGACGACAGACGCGAACTTTGCGATTGGTTCCGGTCCGGCGCTCGAGCTGGCATATGACTTCCGGTTCGGCAGCTGGTGCAACTGCCACCGACTCCGGCGGAACAGGCGGTTCCGCGAACTCGATCTGGCCGGGTTCCGCCGCATCGGCGGGTGCAGACACTACCGGCTCAGCTGCGGTCGATACGACCGTCGGCGGATCAGAAGCCGCGCAGGCAGAAAAAATGAGCACACACGACGCCAATACGATTCGGTACATGACAGGGCCCTCTTTGCTACATCCTGTCGCAGGCAACCGGACGGGCAGCCCGCACCCGATCACATTACAATAAGGTGCCCTGGCCCGATAGTCGGAAAGCTCATGACGGCGCGATGACTCGCTTCCTCGGCTACAATCCTGCTCCATGAACCCTATCAAAGCACTAATACAGCGCCTTCCCGGCGGACGCGCCCTGACCGAGCGGCTGTCGTATAAACGGCGGCAGAGGAAGCTCGAGAAGATCGGCGACGCCGAAGACCGGTTCACGCATATCTATGACCAGAACAAGTGGAAGGATGCCGAATCGCGATCCGGCGCCGGTTCTTCTCTTGAAACGACCGCTGCGACCCGTGCCGCGCTGCCCGGTCTGTTCGAGGAGTTGGGCGTACGGCGCTTTCTAGACGCACCTTGCGGGGACTACAACTGGTTTCGGCTCGTCGACCGCGGCGACGATCTTCACTACATCGGCGGCGACATCGTCAAAGCATTGGTGGACTCGAATACTTCAGCGTACAGCGACGACCAGACAGAGTTCGTTCACCTGGATATCACAAGCGATCCGTTACCCGATGCCGATCTATGGCTATGCAGAGACTGCCTGATTCACTTATCGTTCGAAGACATCGAACGTGCCGTGCAGAATTTTCTTGCGAGTGACGTTCCATACTGGCTGGTTACGACCCATACGAAGGTCAATCGAAATATCGACATACCTACCGGTCACTGCCGAATGATCAACCTGGCCAAAGAGCCGTTCGATTTCGGCGAGCCGCTGCGCTACGTCGAGGACACGGACCACGACGGCACCGGAAAGAGCCTGGGCCTGTGGGAGCGCGAAGCGCTTCGCGCGGCTCTGAAAGCTAGAGATTGACTTCAGGCGACGAGGCGCGCGCCTCTTCGAGGCGTTTCACCAGTATGGTGTGCTCCCTTGCGGCCATCCCGCTTCGAATGTAGCTTTCTGCGGCGGCATAGACCTTCTCGAGGGCGTGATTCCGTTGCAGCACGTCGCCCGCAAACGGCTCGCTCATCGTGCCGTCGCCAATGGGAAGTTGTTTCAGCAGATAAGCAACCATATCGGTCGACGTGACGATGCCGACGAGCTGGCCGGTACCGTCAACGACGGGGAGCGAATGAAAGGCGCCGGCGGACAGCGCCTCGGCTGCATCTCTCAATGTCGATTCCTTCGAGAGCGTGAGGGGATCACGCGCCATGATCTTATCGACCGTGGTTCCGCTTTCGGCGACACGAGAGTCAGCGAGCAGATACAGTTTCAAGAGATCGGCGGTCGAAACCACACCGACCAGGGT
>CALZMR010000303.1 GCA_945788575.1 uncultured Woeseiaceae bacterium | reverse complement strand
GAGGTGGATCGTGCCCGAGACGGCGGCAGCTTCTCAAATCGCCGGGTGGTCGCAATCCAGCACGGCCGGCCGATACTCAACTGCGCGGCATCGTTCCAGACGCCGGAAGACGGACTCGAGCACCAGGCGGAGCTGCCCGAAGTTCCCGGTCCTGACGGTCTGAAGGAGCTGCAGGAATTCGCCAGCGATCTGCCCGATGGCGTACCGATGAAGATGCGGCGCTTTCTTACGGCGAAACGGCCCTTCGAGTTCCGGCCCGTCAGAGCGATCGACTTCGATGGTCGCGAACGTCTGCCGCCGATTGCGCACGTCTGGGTGCGCGCCGTCGGCGAAGTCCCTGACGATCCGGTGCTCAACCAGAACCTGCTCGCCTACGTTTCCGACTATGAGTTACTCGGCGCGAGCACCCTGCCGCACGGACTTTCGTTCATCCACGACAATGTCATCATGGCGAGCCTCGACCACGCCCTGTGGTTCCATCGCCCGGTCAACATGAGCGACTGGCATCTCTACTCGATCGATAGCCCGAACGCGGCCGGCGCGCGAGGATTCGCTCGCGGTCAGATCTTCAGTCAGAACGGGGCATTGGTTGCTTCGACCAGTCAGGAGGGTCTGGTTCGAGTCGTCGAGGAGCGCCGGCAGCGCTCCGATCCGAAGCAGCAGGAATAAAGCGGGCTAGACAGGCTTCAGCTGTTCGGAGAAACGCCTCGCGTTGGCGACGTATACGTCCGCCGACTTCAAGATCGTCGCGATCTCGTCTTCGTGGAGTTCACGAGCGACGCGTGCCGGGGCGCCCAAAATGAGCGTGCCGTCGGGGAAGCTCTTGTTCTCGGTCACGAGGGTATGCGCACCGACCATGCAGTTCGAGCCGATCGTTGCGCCATTGAGTACGGTGCTGCCGATACCGATGAGACTATTGTCGCCGACGCTGCAACCGTGCAGCATCACCTTGTGGCCGACCGTGACATTGCGCCCGATCGTGAGCTTGAGCCCCGGATCCGTGTGCAGTACCGAGCCGTCCTGAACGTTGCTCCGCTCGCCGACCTCGATCCAGTCGTTATCGCCACGCAGCACGCAGCTGAACCAGACGCTCGCCTCATGCGCCAGGCGCACGCTGCCGACCACGGTGGCGTTCTCGGCGACGAAGTGACCGCTGCCCTCGAGCAGGGGTCTGCGATCGCCGATTTCGAGTATCACTTTGCCTTACCCTGCGCGGCCACGGCCGCCGCCGCTTTCGCCACGGCATCGGGGTCGCCCAGGAATTCTCGTGATACGGGCTTCAGATCGTCGTCGAGTTCGTAGGCCAGCGGGATGCCTGTCGGTATGTTGAACCCGGTAATCTCATCGTCGGACACCTCGTCCAGCATCTTGACGAGCGCGCGTAGGCTGTTGCCGTGAGCGGCGACCAGCACGTCTTTGCCCGCGGCGAGTTCCGGTGCGATGAGTTCATCCCAGCTCGGCCGCACCCGGTCGAGCGTGGTTGCGAGAGACTCGGTCGCAGGCAGGCCGTCGATGCCGGCGTAGCGCGGATCGTGCCCAGGATGGCGCTCGTCGCTCGGCTCGAGTTCCGGCGGCGGAATGTCGTAGCTACGCCGCCAGATGTGGACCTGATCGTCGCCGTACTTCGCGGCGGTCTCGGCTTTGTTCAATCCCTGCAGCGCTCCGTAATGGCGCTCATTGAGACGCCAGTCGCGGATGACCGGAATCCACATCCGGTCCATCTCGTCGAGCATGATCCACAGCGTTCGTATGGCGCGTTTCAGGACCGACGTGAAAGCGACGTCGAAGTCGTAACCGAGTTCTTTCAATAGTCGACCGGCATCGCGTGCCTCGTCGATGCCTTTTTCGGTCAGGTCGACATCGGTCCAGCCGGTAAACAGATTCTTCAGATTCCAGTCGCTCTGGCCATGCCGACAGAGCACGAGCTTGCCCGCCATAGTGTCTCCGGTAATTCAGAAATTAAGTGGTAACGAGACCGCGCAGTTCCTGCGCGGCGACCGACAGCGTAGCAAAATCGACGTCGCTGCGGACCTTCATCTCGCTGATCATCTGCTTGAAACGCTCGACGTCTTCGGCGTTGCCATCGAGCCAGGCGAGAACCAGCGCACCGACGTCTTTCTTGCTGCGGGATTGAAGCAGCCGGGAGGCCAGTTTGCGGCGCAGCCGATAGAATTCCTCGCGCAGATTGCTGCGCGCAATAGCTTGCCAGCGACCATGGACTCGCAGATCTTCGACGCTGGTGTGCAGCCAGAACAGGCCGAGACGCTCGTTGAATTCGGAGTAGACCCTCGCCGCTTCGGCGACCGAACGCTTGTGCAGCCAGGCGAGATCCGCGATGTCGAGCGCGGCGCGAGTGAGCAACAGTGCCGCCATTCGGTCAGCGAGTTTCTCCGGGACGCCCATCTGCATGAGATTATCGGCCGCGGTCTGATGCCGGACCCTGGCCGAAGTCGAGACTGCGGAACCTCGCCGCGAGTAGACGGCAGCAAGACCGTCGCCCAGTCGCTCAATCGATTCCGCGATTTTGAGGTCGTTGCCAAACTGTTCGATCAGCCAGTAACAGGCATGCCTTAGCGTGCGGCTTACTTCGAACATCATCGACAGCTGTGCGGCCGCCGGAATCTCGTTGTCGAGTGCCTCGATGGTCTCGAACAGACCGCCGGCGCGACATATGCGCCTCGCGATCGTGTAGGCACGCGCGATGGTCACGACGTCGGCACCGGTGTCGACCTGGATGCGCTTGACGAAAGCCGGTCCCATCCGATTGACGATGTCGTTGGAGATCAGCGTTGCAAGGATCTGGCGGCTCAGTCGATGTCCGGGCAAGAGTTCGGCGTAGCGCCGACGAAGCACGGCCGGGAAATAGCGGTACTGGTCCTGACCCAGAAAATCCTCGAGCGATTCGTCGGCCGCAATCAGGCCGTTGTAGAGGTCAATCTTCGCGTAACTTAAGACGATCGCGAGTTCCGGACGGGTGAAGCCCTGCTTCCTCGCACGCCGTTCCTCGATTTCCGTATCGTCGGGCAGGTACTCGAGATCGCGATCGAGGAGGCCGGTTCGTTCCAGATTCGTGATCAGCCGGGCGGTCTCGTCGATTCGTTCCAGCGAGCGGATTTCGCTCATGCTGATCGCCTGCGTCTGCAGGTAGTTTGCCCGCAGCACGAGCTCGGCGACGTCGTCGGTCATCGATGCGAGAAGCTGATCGCGTCGGTTCCGGGTCATGCTCTTCTTCACCGCGACGTCGCTCAGCAGAATCTTGATATTGACCTCACGGTCGGAGCTGTCGACGCCCGCCGAGTTGTCGATGAAGTCCGTATTGATGCGGCCGCCGCCGAAGCTGAACTCTATACGCGCTCGCTGCGTCAGGCCGAGGTTGCCGCCTTCGCCAACGACCTGGCATCCAAGCTCGTCGGCATTGACGCGCACATTATCGTTGCTGCGGTCGCCCGCATCCGTGTGGCCCTCCGTGCTTGCCTTGACGTAGGTTCCGATGCCACCGTTCCAAAGCAGATCGACGTCCATCCGCAATAACGTGCGGATCAGTTTATCCGGCTGCATCGACTGCTCGTCAGTGCCCAGCAAATTGCGGACCTCTCGACTCAATCGAATCGTTTTCGCTTGCCGCGAGTAGATACCTCCGCCCGGCGAAATGAGCTTCTCGTT
>CALZMR010000302.1 GCA_945788575.1 uncultured Woeseiaceae bacterium | reverse complement strand
GGGCGCAGCGAACTGGTGTACGCGATACGAGCGGGCATCCAGGCTCCAGACAGTGCGGCGGATAGCCCCGCCCTTGCCGCTCGCGTCCGGACCCTCGAAAACCAGGACCGTGGACTGCCCCTTCTCATACGCCTTGCGTCCGAGTTCCCCGAGTCGCGATTGAACCGCCGGTAGCCGCTTCTTGTACTCGCTTTTCGGCAACGAAGTGGACAGCTTCAGTTTGTCGAAAACTGTTGGCGGCAAAGACGTACGCCGCAGCCCCGATTCCTCGACGTGAGTATGCGTCGCGTAGTCGACGGCTGTAGGGTGACTTCGATCAAGATGTCTGGTGAGCTCCTCGGCGATGATCTCGCCGACGCGCAGGTGCCGGTAGTTCGGATCGACGCCCTCGACGATGTTCCATTGGGCTCGGCCTTTGTTCGTGCGGGTTACGATCTTCTCCGCAGCCCGCACAAAGTCCTGGTAGTGGTCGCGATTCTTCCAGTCGACATCGCGGACCATGTAGCTCTTCTCAGGGTCTGCCGACAGAGCTTCCAGCCGCTGTTTCTGATGCTCGGAACTCAAGTGCATCCAGAACTTGAGCATGAGCGCGCCGTCCTCGACCAATTCCGACTCGAAACGGATGATCTGCGAGAGTTGTTCGTCGAACTCCAGTTCGTCGATCCGGCCGTAGACGTAGTCCATCAGCGGCCGCGAGTATCGGCCGGTCAGAAACAGTCCGATACGCCCCTTCGGCGGCATGTCTCGCCAGTAGCGCCAGAATCGAGGACGGCCCAGTTCGTCTGCTGTCAGTGCGACGTATCCCGTGGTGCGCAGCAGCCGCGGATCCATCCACTTATTCAGCATGTTGATGGTCGTGCCCTTGCCGGCGCCATCGACGCCGGCGAAGTCGATGATCACCGGGAACTTCGCGTAGTCCTGCAGCCGATACTGCAGCGTCAATAGTTCAGCGCGGAGCTCGAGCTCGCGTTTCTTGAATTCACTGTTGTCGACCGACTGGCCGAGTTCCGCGGTTTCGAACATAGGGGCTCGCTTGGGTTTGCCACGCGTTTAACGGTAACTCTCTGATAGTAATGCAGAAGCAGGCGAGGTGGGACTCGGATTGTACGTAGGCCCCGGCGCAGGACCTCGATGCCTGAATACGTTTCCATCCAGTCGAGACGGGATGCGCCACGGCTATCCGGGCGGGGATAGGGATTTCTGCACTTTCTTCGTCAGCTTGCCGAACACCATTTGATACGAGTGGCGAACGAGGTCCTCGAGTTCCCCGTCATCGAGGACACAGGTAGCCGGGTCGATCTGCACCCACCTGGCGCTCGCCAGGCGGATCGGTAAGTTCGAGGAAACGATGGTCGTCGACTTTCAACGAGTAAAGGCTGGCGGCGTCCGGCCCCGAGACCGCAAACATCTTGCCACCTACCTTGTACACGCGATTGTCGTGCCACTGGACGTTGACGATCGCGGCAGGCAGCGACAGGCAGATCTCTCCCAATGTGTCCGCGTTCATAATGGCCAACCTCGACCACCGATTCGACTATGACGAGTATAGACGCGCGTATCGGGCGTCCGGGCCGGTTCCGTGCGACCCGAGGGGTTCGCCCCACCGATGGCATGACGACCGGCGTTCGGAGTAGACTTGCTCTACAAACGACCGCCGGGCCGTGTCGGCCCCACCGGCGGCAAACCGACAAATCGAATCGGGGGGTAACGCGTGATCCAATTCCAGCTCAACGGCGAGACCGTGACATCGGAGAGTCCTGACGACACGCCGCTTCTGTGGGTGATCCGGGACGAACTCAAACTCAAGGGCACCAAGTTCGGCTGTGGCATTGCACAGTGCGGTGCGTGCACGGTGCACCTGGACGGCGCGCCGGTGCGTTCCTGCTCGGTGCCTCTTGCAGCCGTCGGTGGAATGGCGGTGACGACAATCGAGGGTCTCGATTCGTCGGAAGGTCAGGCGCTGAAAGAGGCCTGGGTCACCGAACAGGTGCCGCAGTGCGGGTACTGCCAGTCGGGCCAGATCATGCAGGCCGCGGATCTGCTGGCCAATAACCCTTCGCCCAGCGATGACGAGATCCACAACGCCATGAACGGCAATCTCTGCCGCTGCATGTCGTACCACCGCATCCACCGGGCGATCAGGACGGCCGCGAACGGGGGAGGTGAGTAATGGTCATCGCAAAGCAGAAACAAACGATCAGCCGCCGCAGTTTCCTTATCGGCACCGCGGGCACGACACTCGTTATGGGCCTCGGCACGGTATTGCCGGGTTGCAGCCGCGACGACGCGGCCGGCGATATGGCAGCAGCAGGCGCAAGTAAACGTTTCTCGCCGCTGGTGTGGTTCGAGATCGACGGTACGGGTGCAACACTCATCAATATCGTCAGGGCCGAGATGGGCCAGCATGTTGGTACATCGCTGGCACGCATCGTCGCCGACGAACTCGGCGCGGACTGGAGCCGCGTGACGATCAAGCACGTCGACTCGGACCCCAAATGGGGCTACATGGTGACGGGCGGCTCATGGTCGGTATTTACGTCGTTCACGATGCTGTCGCAGGCGGGTGCCGCGGGACGCACGGCGCTTGTCGAGGCGGGCGCGGCGATCCTTGGCGCCGACCCGACCGATTGCGAAGCACGCGACGGCCAGGTCACCGCCGGGGACCAAAGCGTCACGTACGGGGACATCGTCGCGCAAAGTGACATCACACGGACCTTCACCGACGAGGAACTCGCCGCGATGCCGATAAAGACGGCTGAACAGCGCGATCTAATCGGCCGCGAGACGGCGGCGCTCGATATTCCCGCCAAGTCCACCGGCGAAGCCGTGTACGGCCTCGATACCGAGCTACCGGGCATGGTGTATGCGCATCCGCTGATTCCGCCGACGCGCTATGGCAGCCGGATCAACTCGATCGACGACTCGGCGGCATCCGACATCCCCGGGTACATTCAGACAATGGTTGTCCCTGACACCAATGACTACGTGCAGGGCTGGGGCCTCGTCATCGCCGAGAGCTTCCCGGCCGCGATGCGGGCGGCAGACGCCGTCGAAGTGGACTGGACCCCGGGACCGACGGCATCGGTTCTCGAGTCGCATATCCTTGAAGAAGGCGAGCGTCTGGCGACGGATCGCAGTGCCGGTGTGTTGTTCGTGGACGACGGCGATCTCGACGCTGCGCGCGATAGTGCGGCCGAGACAATGACGGCCTTGTACAGGACGAGTACGGCGCTGCACTTCACGCTCGAGCCGCAGAACGCGCTCGTCGAGTACGTCGATGGCGTGTTCCACTCGATGTGGAGGAGTCGAATATCGTGCAGCACCAGTACTATCTGGGCGGCGGATTCGGCAGAAGGCTGATCGGCGATCAGATGATCCCCGCAGCGCTGGCGGCGCGCGAACTCGGCAGGCCCGTGAAGCTGATCTTCCAACGTGCGGACGATAGCCGCTTCGACTGCGTTCGTTCGCCGTCGGTGGCGCACTTCGAGGCTTGCTTCGATGCTGACGGGCAACTCACCGGCATCGATCATGGGGCCGCCGCCGGCTGGCCCACGCTCTCGATGGCCCCGTTCTTCATGGGCGACGGCGTCGATGGTAACGGCAAGTTCGACGGCTTCTCGATCAATGGCGCCGATCACTGGTACACGCTGCCGAGCCACCGGGTGCGCGCGATCAACAACGATCTCGCGCAACGAACGTTCTTACCCGGCTGGCTACGCTCTGTCGGTCCAGGCTGGATCGGTTGGGGGGTCGAGTCCTTCATGGACGAACTCGCTGCGAAACTTGGCCAGGATCCAGTCGAGTTCCGGCTGTCGATGCTCGATGCGGCCGGCAAGAATGCCGGCAGCAAACCGCAGGATGTGGGAGGCGCGTCTCGTCTCGCCGCGGCCTTAAGTGATGTTGCAGAGCGTTCCGGCTGGGGCGGCGATCTTCCTGAAGGCGAGGGCATGGGTGTTGCTGTGAGCGGCGGTCAGGAACGCAACATGCCCACGTGGACGGCTTGCGTTGTTCACGTAGCGGTCGACTCGGAAACCAACGCGGTTACCGTGAAGAAAATCTGGCAGACCATTGACTGCGGCACGGTCGTGCATCCGGATGGCGCGATGGCCCAGGCCGAATCCGCAACGCTCTGGGGTCTGAGTCTTGCGCTGTACGAAGGCACGGCGATCGAGGACGGTCAGGTTCGGGATCGCAATCTCGACACCTACACGCCGCTACGCATGGCCGACGTTCCGCAGCTGGACCTCAAGTTCATGGAGAGCACCGAGTTCCCGACCGGCATGGGCGAGCCGCCGCTGATTGCGGTTGCGCCGGCGATCGGCAACGCGATCTATGCGGTGACTGGCACTCGGGTACGCGACCTGCCGATTCGGCTGGGTTGATAGAGGCGCAGGCCGAGGCCGGGCTTGCTGGGTTCGCTAAGCTACGCTTGCGGCGTGGTCGGCGATTTCTTCTTCCGCCGCTTCGAGGATGCGGGACTCGCCGTCGTTGAGCAGCGACTCGGCGTCGGCGTGCCGTCCTTCCTTGAAGGCCACGATGTGCAGGTCCAGTTGTAGCTCGTACGGCAGGCCGGAGTCTCGATTGCGGGCGCTGAGCATTTCTTCCAGCCTCAGGCGGGCAGGTTCCACGCCGTCCAGATCGGCGCCAGCCATCAGCACGCAGAAGATATCGAGGCAGGCCCGCGCGACGATGTCCGAATCCCGAAAGCTGGCCATCAGCGTGTGAGCCAACTCGGCGGCGGCGGCGTCGCCATCAGGCCGTCCGAATTCCTGATCGATGCTCCTGAGGTTTTGCAGGTGGCCGACCATCAGGGTGGCCGGCTGCTTACAGCGCTTGCACATGGCCAGTAAGTGATCGGCGATGGCAAGAAAGCCATTCCGATTAGAGATGCCCGTCGCCACGTCGGTCGTGCAGGCCGATGCTTCGATAAGTTCCTCTTCGATCATCCGGCCGAGTTCACGAAGCAAGCCCAACTGTTCCCGCGAAATGTCGCGAGGCTTGTTGTCGATTACGCACAGCGTGCCGATACGGCTGCCGTCCGGCGCGGCCAGTGGATATCCGGCGTAGAAGCGAATATTGGGATTTCCGCAAACGAGCGGATTGTCGCAGAAGCGTTCGTCCTCGGTCGCATCGTTGACGACCATGATCCTATCGTCGTTTATGGCGTGGCCGCAGAAGGAAATATCGCGGGGTGTCTCGAGGGCATCGAGGCCCTGGCGGGACTTGAACCATTGCCGATCGGCGTCGACCAGACTGACCAGCGCGATCTCGGTCGCAAACACCTGCTTGGCAAGGCGAGTCACACGATCGAAACGCTCTTCCGGAGCGGTGTCCAGGAGCTTGAGATCGCGCAGGGCTTTAAGGCGCTGTCGCTCGTTTGCCGGTATCGCCGGTGTCAACATGTTCTCTTCCTGCTCTGTCGAAATCGCAGCAGTCTGTTACATCGTGTATCGGCGCGACCGCGCACATCTTTAGTGCAACGACACGAATGCTGAATGCTATGTATCAGACCGTAAAGTATTTTCTGTGTCGGCAGCGCCGGAGGGCCGAGATCGCCACGCCCTTTAACTGCGACGCGACGCCACCTGTCAGCCCGCCGACAACTCCGCGTCGTGCTTCAGGCGCATGACGCGTCCACGGCTTACGTGGAGGAGGTCGCTGATCTTGTTGACCAATGAGTCCTCGAACTTGTCGAGCCGGCCGTCGGCATAAGCGATGCGCCAAAGCAGCGCGACGATGCGGGATTTCTCGGCCTCGTCGAGGTGCGTGTGCAGCAGCTGCGTAAATTCGTGCAGCGAGGTCAGATCGTCGACCTGCTCGTTGGCTTCGTTCAGCAGCTCGATCGCTGCATCGGGTGCCAAATTGAAGTGACTTTCGATCAGCTTGAGCACGCTCTCGAACTCACTTTCTTCGAATACATGATCCGCGCGCGCGACGTCGACCATGAGTACGGCTGTCGCCATCCGAATGGCGTCCTCACGTGCGGGGCCGTCCTCCCTCGACTGCGTGGCCGAGATGACGTCTGCTACCTGGTCCAATAATTTTCTGATCATCAATTGCCTTATCTTGTGCGCGTGCCGCGTATGATCGCCGCGCGGCCCGGAAAGTTCCAGACATGCGGTCCCGGCGAACAAAGAAAAGGGCCCCCGAAGGGGCCCCTGGAATCGTCAACATGTCGCTGAAGTGCCGCATGAGTCTAAGAAGCACTCCCATGCGGGAACGGCGGCACGCGGTTCGCTTCTGCGCGTTTACGGGCTCCAGTCGGCCTCCAGATCCACGCCGGCGAACGTCCGATACGCACGGATGCCGATGTGCCAGGTACCGGCGGGGGGGTTGCTGAAGGTGCAGGTCTCGTTGTTACCGTTCCGGTATGGACGGCAGTCCCACTGACGCGTGGTCGGCGCAGCCCCGTACCGAACGTAGAGGTCGGCGTCGCCCGAACCGCCGCTGATGTTCACTGTCAGCGCTGACATACCCGCCGGAACCTCGATGGTGTAACGCAGCCAGTTGCGCCGCGATGCGGACAGGTTGTCCTCGCTGAGCGAACCGCCGCCGCCGGCCGATTCGTCGTAGCTGCCGACGAGCGTGACGCCCGAGAACGTCGAGTACGCACGCACCATTACGTAGTACGTGCCGGCCTGCGCATTGGAGATGTTGCAGGTCTCGTTATTGCCCGAGAGATACGGCCGGCAGTCGTAGGTGCTGGTTGTCGGATCGGCGCCGAATCTCACGTACAGATCCGCGTCGCCTGTACCGCCGCTAGTCTGGAAGCTCAAATTGGTCGCGTTCTCCGGCACCACGAGCGTGTACCTCAGCTCCGCACCAGTGCTTCCGGCAAGGCTGGTTTCGGGTACGCCATTGGTCAGCTCGCCGCCGCCGGGTGGAGGTGGCGGTGGCGGCGGGCCGCCGGAGACCGCGGCGATTGCCGCTGCCGCATCAGCAATGCCTGAACCG
>CALZMR010000301.1:2049-5739 GCA_945788575.1 uncultured Woeseiaceae bacterium | reverse complement strand
AAGAAGCCTCGACGTCCAAGCTCGATCGCATCTGCCAGCGGCTGCAACTGACGCCCGACGACTCTGTGGTCGAGATCGGCACGGGCTGGGGTGGCTTCGCAATCTACGCGGCGCAGACCTACGGCTGTCGCGTGACGACGACCACGATTTCGAGGGAGCAGTACGACTATGCTCAGACGGCCGTCCGTGAGGCGGGCCTCGAAGATCGCATTACTTTACTGCTCGAGGACTACCGGGATCTCGAAGGCGAGTACGACAAGCTCGTGTCCATCGAGATGATCGAGGCCGTGGGCCATCAGTTCCACGAGGACTTCTTCCGCAAGTGCCAGTCGCTGCTCAAGCCCGACGGGTTGATGCTTCTGCAGGCCATCACGATCACCGATCAACTCTACGAGAAGTACAAACGCGGTGTCGACTTCATTCAGCGCTACATCTTCCCGGGCGGCTGTCTCACGTCCGTGTCGGACATGGCCGGGATAATGACGCAGTCGACGGACATGCGGATCATCAACCTGGAAGACATCGGGCCGCACTACGCGAAGACTCTTCGGGACTGGCACGATCGCTTCTTCGAAGAAATTGATCAGGTCCGGGAACTCGGTTACACAAACGAGTTTATTCGCATGTGGCAGTTCTATCTCTGCTACTGCGAGGCCGGTTTCATCGAACGCATGATCGGCACAGTGCAGATGCTGATGATGCGGCAGGACGCGCGCGCGAACGCCTGGGCGTAAGTTACCGCGGACCGGTCACTCGGACTCGCGGCTATCGAGCGAAACCGAGGTAGCCTGGGCCCGCGCAAGCGCCTCCATGATGTAGACAATCACGGCGTTGTCCGCGTCCGGATCCATCGTTATGACGAACGACGGGTCCGGCAGCGACGCCTCTTCGGCGCTGGCGATGATCCGAGCCATCTCGTCTGCGAGCGCGGCTCGATCGACCGGTTGCCCGTCCACGCGAATCTCTCCGCTCGATGTCGCTGCGATCAGAACGGTCAGCGTCGACTCTGACGAAGCAATGCCCTCCTCCGCACGCTCGACCTCGATCCCCGCCTCCTTGGTGAAGATCATGAGCGAGGTCACAAGACCGAGAGCGGTCAATCCGAGGATTAGCGCGATCACCCGGCGCGTCATCTGTTAGTTATCCCTTGCCCAGTCCGCGAGGCTCGCACCCTCCTTCGCGAGCTTCTCCAGTAGCGGCGCCGGCGTCCAGTTCTCGTCGCCGAATCGTTCGCGAAACTCGGATACGCGAGCGAGGACTTCCTTCAATCCCACAGCGTCCGCGTAATGCATCGGCCCGCCTCGGTGAGCCGGGAAGCCGTAGCCGTACACATAGACGACGTCGATGTCGGACGGCCGCTGAGCGATGCCTTCCTCGACGATCCGGAAGCCCTCGTTGATGAGCGCGTAAATCAATCGGTCCACAATCTCGCCGGCGTCGATCTCGCGGCGCTCGACACCCATTGCCGCCGCTTCGCGCTCGATGACCGCGAGAGACGCCTCGTCGAAGTTCTGCTTGCGGGTCTCCGGATCATAGGTGTAGAACCCGGCGCCGGATTTCTGGCCGAGACGGCCCATCTCCACGAACGCATCGGCGATACGGTACGCCTTCGGGTCGCCTCGCTCGTCGACGGGCAGCCCCTGTCGTGCCTTGTAACCGACATCGATGCCGGCGAGGTCGAAGACCCGGATCGGCCCCATCGCCATGCCCCACTGCTCCATAGCAGTGTCTATGCTGACCGGCGTCGCGCCCTCGATCAGGCACAGATTCGCTTCGCGTCCATAGTGCTGCAGCATGCGGTTGCCGATGAAGCCATAGCAGACGCCAGACACGACCGGCACTTTGCGTATCTTCTTGGCGATGTCCATGCACGTCGCAAGCACATCGTCGGCCGTCTTCCCGGCACGCACGACCTCGAGCAGTTTCATAATGTGAGCCGGGCTGAAGAAATGCAGCCCGATGACGTCTTCAGGCCGCCCGGTCGCAGACGCAATCTTGTCCACGTCCTGGTAGGAAGTGTTCGTCGCCAGGATGCAGCCCGGCTTACAGACATCGTCGAGCTGAGCGAAAATGTCCTGCTTCAGGTTGAGGTCTTCGAAGACAGCCTCGATCACCAGATCGACGTCCGCGAGGCTCTCGTAGTCCGTCGTGCCCTGGATGCGGTTTCGGGTCTCGATGGCCTGCTCCTCGGTCATCTTGCCGCGTTTGACCCCGCCCGCGTAATTTCGCGCGATGATCTCCAGACCGCGTCCCAACGCATCGTCGTTGACCTCGAGCAATTTCACCGGCCAGCCAGCGGTTGCGAAGTTCATGGCGATACCGCTGCCCATCGTCCCGCCGCCGATAACGCCAACACTCCGAACCTCGCGCCGCGGCGTGTCCTTCGACAGGCCTTTGACCTTGCCGGCCTCACGTTCGGCGAAGAACATGTGCCGCATGCCCGCCGATTGGGGGCTCGCCATGCACTCCATGAAGGCCTCCCGTTCGAACTGCATGCCCTCGGGAAACGGCAGCGCGGCCGCAGCCTCTACGCAATCGACGATCTTCTGTGGCGCGATCTGGCCGCGTGCCCGTTGCGCCAGCCGCTTGCGGTAGTCGGCGCACAATCCGGGATCGGCCTCCGGCGCCGGCAGCTCGCTGGTCTTCCGGCAATGCGCGCCTTCGGCGACAATTCGGCGCGCGAAATCGAAAGCGGCTTGCTGCAGATCGCCATCCACGATCTCGTCAACGAGTCCGGCTGTGTTCGCCGTGCCGACATCGATCGGATTTCCGTTGGTAATGAGTTCGAGAGACGTTCCGACACCCGCCAGCCTTGGGGCCCGTTGTGTGCCGCCCGCTCCAGGGAGCAGTCCGAGTTTGACCTCCGGGAAGCCGACCTTCGCATCGGATTGAGCGATACGATAGTGGCTGGCGAGCGCAAGCTCGAATCCGCCGCCGAGCGCCGTACCGTGGATCGCCGCTATGACCGGCTTCTCGGATGCCTCGACTTCATCGAGTAACTCCGGCAGCCAGGGATCTTTCGGCGGCTTGCCGAACTCCTTGATTTGGGCACCCGCGACGAACGTGCGCCCCTCACAGACGATGACGACGGCGGTCGAGGCGTCCGCCTGGGCCTCCCGGATCGCGTCGCGGATACCGCTCCTGACGGCGTGCGAGAGCGCATTCACGGGCGGATTGTCGATGGTGATGACGCCAAGATCGTTTTGCAGTGCGTAGCTGACGGACATGGGCTTCCCTGTTGTTGGCAATTGTTGCGCTGCGCGGTATGTTAATGGTCCGCCACACGGAACGAAAATCGCTCTGGAATCGCGATGTACGGAAAACTCATCGAGCAGGCAAACAGATATCTTAAGTCTCTGAATACCGGGGATAATTACGCTGCGCAGCTAAAACGCATGCTGGCCGATCTCATGGCGCGTGGCGAGGCCAATGCCGACGCCGCGTGCCGGGCTCTGAAATTGTCGCGACGGACCTTTCAGCGTCGCCTGAAGGCCGAGAAGACGAGTTTTCAGCGCATTCTGAAGGAAGTTCGTGCCGAACTCGCCGTACGCTACCTGAGCGACGAACGTCTCAAGGCGCTCGAAGTCGCCATGCTGCTCGGATACTCCGATTTCTCGTCGTTCACGACAGCCTTCAAGTCCTGGTACGACATGCCGCCTGTCGAATATCGGCAGAAGCGGCTGGGCATGG
>CALZMR010000301.1:0-1967 GCA_945788575.1 uncultured Woeseiaceae bacterium | reverse complement strand
CGCTTGACAGACCCGGCCAAAGCCGCGGGCCGCACCCAATCGGCCCGGGAATTACGCTATGATGCGCGGCTTGCCCGAGGAGGACTCCGAATGCTGGAACGCCTTGAATTCTACATCGACGGTGCATGGGTCGATCCCGTCGAACCGAACGTTATCGACGTCATCAATCCGGCCACCGAAGAAGTCTATGGCCGCATCAGCGGCGGTACCGCCGCCGACGTCGACAAGGCCGTGGCGGCCGCCAAACGCGCATTCGATTCCTACTCACAGACGAGCCGCGAAGAGCGGCTCGAACTGCTCCGATCGATACTCGAAATTTATCTTCGACGCAGCGAGGACGTTGGCGTCGCGATCATGAACGAAATGGGCGCGCCGTGGAAACTGGCCAAGGGCGCGCAGGCCGGCAGCGGCACTCAGCACATCAAGGCCGCGATTCGTGCCCTGGAAACCTACGAATTCGAGGAGCAGCACCGCACGACTCTGGTCGTGAAGGAACCGATCGGGGTTTGCGGTCTGATCACGCCGTGGAACTGGCCAATCAATCAGGTCGCGGTCAAGGTAATTCCGGCGCTGGCAGCCGGCTGCACGATGGTGCTCAAACCCAGCGAGATCGCGCCGTTCGATTCGATGATCCTCGCGGAGGTCCTGCACGAAGCGGGCGTGCCGCCAGGCGTGTTCAACCTCGTCAACGGTGACGGTCCCGGGGTAGGCGCTCCGCTCAGTGCTCATCCGGACGTCGCGATGGTCTCGTTCACGGGCTCGACGCGAGCCGGCATTCTCGTGGCACAAAACGCAGCGCCGACGGTCAAGAGGGTCTCGCAGGAGCTCGGCGGCAAGTCGGCCAACATTCTTCTGGACGATGCCGACCTCGAGAAGCACGTGGCGCATGGCGCTGCGGAATGCTTCGAGAACACCGGGCAGTCCTGCAACGCCCCGACTCGCATGCTCGTCCCGAGAGAAAGAATGCAGGAGGCCGCGGACATTGCATCGCGCGTTGCTGAGGCAACGATCGTCGGTGACCCGACCTCCGAGGATACCCACGTCGGACCGCTAGCATCCGGCATGCAATGGGACAAGGTCCAGTCACTGATTCAAGCCGGCATCGACGAAGGCGCTACGCTGGTGTCGGGCGGAACAGGCCGTCCGGACGGCCTCGAAAAAGGCTATTTCGTGAAACCTACGGTGTTCTCCGGTGTCAGCAATGACATGACGATCGCCCGTGAGGAGATTTTCGGGCCGGTGTTGTCGATTATCCCGTACGACGACGAGGATGAAGCGATCCGGATCGCGAACGACACACCTTACGGTCTTTCCGGATATGTCTCGTCGAGCAGCCTGGAGCGTGCTCGACGGGTCGCTTCGCGGTTGCGCACGGGCATGGTGCACATCAACGGCGCCTGGCTCGATTCGATGGCGCCGTTCGGCGGCTACAAGCAGTCCGGCAACGGTCGCGAATGGGGTGCTCACGGCATCGAGGAGTTCCTCGAGGTCAAGTCAATTTACGGTTATGAGGAACGTAAGGCATGAGAAGACTGGTCCTGATTCTGGCGCTGTTTGCGCTTCAGGCCTGCACGGGCGAATCGAACCTGCCGAATCCGACTGGCAAGGGAACGATTCGCGCGATCAACGGGATCGAAGGCTCACCGAATATCGCGTTCCTCATCGAGGAGCGGCAAGTCGAGTCTGTGCCTTTCAAGAGCGCAACCGCGGCTCAGCGTTTCGACGACTTCGAATACAACTTCAACTTCCAGGTTGTGGTTCTCGGAGAGGCGGAAGCACGCCGCGTGGCGACGATCACTCAGAAAATCGATCCGGACAGAGACTACACGTTCGTCCTGACAGGCAATCTGTTCGCGCCGACGGTTACCGTTTGGGAGGCGGATGAGCGTAGCTTTGACGACGCGGCGACGGTCTTCGATGTCCGCTTCGCGCACGTCGCCGAATCCCTCGGCACGGTCGACGTCTAT
>CALZMR010000300.1 GCA_945788575.1 uncultured Woeseiaceae bacterium | reverse complement strand
TCCCCGGCACCCGGCGTCACCGCTACCGTTGCTCCCTTCCGGGCCTGGCGGAGTTCACGATTGACCGTCGCGGGGAAGCCGACGCGAGCCGGCGGCGATTATCCCCGTTACGCGGGGGTTTCACAACGGCGGGTCAGCCCCAGAGGTACCGGTCGCGCTCGATGACCTGAGACGAACTGCCGACGATCAGCGGATCCGGCGGGCGGACAACGCGCGTGTTCTTGTCCGGATAATCCAGATGATTGAGGAAATGCTGCATGCAGTTCAGGCGGGCACGTTTCTTGTCGTCCGACTTGATGATCGTCCACGGCGCATCGGCAGTGTCTGTATAGAAAAACATCGCCTCTTTGGCCTGAGTGTATTCGCTCCACATTCCCTGTGACTTCTCGTCGATTGGACTCAATTTCCAGTGTTTTAGCGGGTCGCCCTGCCTCGCGTTGAATCGCGCCTCCTGCTCCTCCTGAGTGACCGAGAACCAGAACTTGAACAGCTGTATGCCCGAGCGCACGAGCATGCGCTCGAATTCCGGGGCCTGACGCATGAATTCGAGATACTCGAGGGAGTCGCAGAAGCCCATGACCCGTTCGACGCCGGCACGGTTGTACCAGGAACGGTCGAAAAACACCATTTCGCCCCGTGTGGGCAGGTGAGAGACGTAGCGCTGGAAATACCACTGGCCGCGCTCGTGATCGGTGGGCTTTTCCAGCGCCACTACGCGGGCCGCGCGAGGATTCAGATGCTCCATGAAACGCTTGATCGTGCCACCCTTGCCGGCCGCATCGCGACCCTCGAAAATCACGACGATCTTCTGCCCGGTCATCTTGACCCAGTTCTGAACCTTGAGCAGTTCGACCTGCAGCTCTTCTTTGTGGCGCTCGTAGACAGAGCGCCGGATTCTGGTCCGATACGGGTATTTTCCTTCACGGAACAGCTCGCGAATCTGTTCGGGATGGTGGCGCATTTCGCCAAAAATATGCGCAGCCGACTCGCCCTCCGGGATTGGCACGTCCTGGCTCAGGACCGTCGTATCCGAGTCTTTCGCCTCTGAATTGCCTTGATCGTCCACCATGAACCTCTCTGTCTTCACCATAATCGAATGGTGTGGAATTGAAACCGTCGCCGGAATACGGACAATTGCCTATGTTACAAGGCGTTGCGGACTATGTTCAGTAAGAAGAAGGCAATCGGTGTGGCGATTGCCGCTTTTTTGGCGGCGGTCGCCCTTGTACTGGCGCTCGAATGGCGCGGCAATCAGCCCGTCACGGGCGACGAGGCCGAGACCGTCGTCCGGCAGGGCGATCTCAATGCGCAGCGCATGCAGGACACGCTGACCGACCAGATCAATTCGAGGCCGCGCTCCGAGGCACAGCTGCGCATGGAGTCGGAAACCGGCCTGGGACTGTCCCGCAACTGCATCCAGTGGACTGAATTCGCGGACAGCCACCCCACCGAGGAAAACCGGGAGAACCGCGATCGTGCGTGTCAGCGCTATCGGGATTACGTCGAATCCGGGGTGCTGCCGGAGGAAGGCGCTAACGCGGAAGCGACTCCTCGTTGAACAGGTGCGAGATCAGGTTGTACCGAGTGCCGCTCGTTGTCTCCTGCACCTCGTGCAGCAGGGACGACGAGAACACCATCGCCGTACCGGCCGGCGGCCGATACGGTTTCGGCGAGAATTCCTTGAATACGACGCCACCGCCCTCGTAGTCCTCATTGAGACTCATCGAGAGCGCGAATCGTCGATACGCCGTCGCCGGGCTGGTGTTGTCCCGATGCCCCATCGCGTGTCCGCCACGTGTGCCCACGTACCGCGCGATGTGCAGATCCTCGCGCCGGGTCACTTCGAAGGCGAAGGCTTTCTTCATCATCGGCGTCACGCGGCCAAACAGCCGCTCGTCCAATAACTTCAGCATCGCAGGATCCCTGATGATCTGATCGACACGGTCCTGGCGGTCGTGCTCGTAGACGGGGATCTTGTAGTCACCGGCAAGTTCACCGGGCCGCGGCGGGCGGATCATGAATGGAGCGCCGGTCTCGAACGATTCGACCAGCTTCCCGCACTCCTCGGCGGAAAGTACGTTCGGCACGAGCAGGACCGGCGCGTGCGGCGGCGCCCAGCGCAGTTCCGCGTTTGCCTCGCTATTCTCGAGTACATCCATGATGGTGTTCAGTGTCTCATCGTTGTCTGTCGGCGTGTCGAACCAAAGTCGAACCTGTCGTAGGGGCGTCAGAAGGACGAGCCGAATCTGCTCGCCATTTTCCTTGTGAAGGCCGTAGGAAGCAAAAACGGCGCCGGTGGAGTCGCCTGCAATGGGCCACGGGAATCCCGAGGCTTCTCTCAAGCGCTGGTTAGCCGAGGCATCGCTGCAGGCATTGACCACGATGACCGTACAGTCGACCGAGTCCAGCGCGTCACGGCGGCCGGCAACGTCCTGCAACAGTGTGGTGCTCGATTCTTCGCTCGCGCCGTTGAGGAACACCAGCAGGAGCGAACGCCCGGACAGGTGGTCGTCGGCGAGGCTCAGCCGTCTGCCGTCCTGATCACGGGTTTCGATCGGCATGGCGAGAGCCCCAGGCCACAAAGTCTGCACGTAGGGCTCGAGATAGGGCGCAGCTATGTCGTATGTGCTTTGGCTGTCGGTCATGGCGGCCGTATTTTACGACGGATGGCCGGTTCTTGCGACGCCACCGAGCACCGGACTATTCGTCCTCCGACGGCCAGGTGATGCTGAACGCGCCGCGAATCTCTCCGACGGTGTAGCCGCGGGCCGGATCGTGCGGATAGCTTGTAGCAAGCGCAGCCTCGACGTCGGGCGCGAGCCGGCTTCCGTGGCATGCCAGGCAAAGGCCACTCGTCGGTATTGCCTTCATATATCTTGCCCCGGTGTCATCGAGGTATTCGAGACGATCGGGCGGCTCGCCCTGCTGCGCCTCGTCCTCGAACTGTTGCAACACCGCTGACTGCCAGGGCGTTGGCATGTTCGCGGGGTTCCGGTACCGCAGGCTGGTCCGCTCGACGTTCACACCGAATTGCCGGGACAGCTCCGAGGCGATCCGCGGTGCTTCGTCGCGACATATTTCAGTTGCCGCTGCGGGACCGCCTTCGACCATCGCCGACTGCAGCGCATGCTGCAGGCGGGACGCGAACTCGGCGATGATTGCGCGGCTTTGCTCGAGCCGGCCGTTGGCGAGTGCTTCTTCGGGTTCGCCCGTAGCAAGAGCAAGCGGAATCGACAGCGCGATCGCCAAGATTGCCTTACTCACGTGTCCCATGGGCATCGCTTCTGTTTCTTAGACCGCTAAAGGATCTCAAGTGTCTGAAGCACAGCATACGTTATTGGAAATACCATCTCGATGAATAGCCGCTGGCCATCGCTCATCGGCGTCTGCTTATCGATGCACTCAGCAAGTGGCGGCGTATACACGCGAATCAACTCAGCGTGATGCGGGTTGATGTAGAAGCCGGTGCCTCGATATGGGTTGCTTACGAGCCGTTGACGATGCTCGGAAGGCGCCATCTTGTGGAGCGCATCCTTTTCCGTGTAGGCAAGCCTTGCCATCGCGTAGAGTTCGATCAATTCGGCCGGAGTCTTCGTGTGCTTCACGTCAAACTCGGTGCCGCTGTCGATGAGGAATTGCTGCGCGAGGTGCATACCGATCTGACTGACCGGCGTCGCTCCCTTACCTTGTTTGAAAGTGCAGGCGTC
>CALZMR010000299.1 GCA_945788575.1 uncultured Woeseiaceae bacterium | reverse complement strand
GGTTGCTTTTTCCTTTGCCATCTAGCCTACTCCTCGCTTTCCGGTTCTGACTCGTCGCCGCCATCCTTAGGCTTCGACGCGAGCGATTGAAGAACTGCCGGATCTTCGAGCGCCTTGGCGATCAGGTCTTCAGCACCCGCCTTTCCGTCCATATACGTAATGAGGTTCGACAACTGCGTGCGCGCCTGCAGCAGCTTGTTGAGCGCACCGACCTTTCGTGCGACGGCTGCGGGCGAGAAGTCGTCCATACTCTCGAACGTGATGTCGACGCTCAGATTACCCTCGCCCGTCAGGGTGTTGGGAACCGCAAACGCGACCCGCGGCTTTTGCGCTTTCAGACGGGAATCGAAGTTATCGACATCGATCTCCAGCATCTTGCGGTCATCCACCGGTCCCTGTTCCTCGGCCGGTTTGCCCGCGAGATCGGCCATTACCCCCATAACAAAAGGAATCTGGACTTTCTTCTGCGCGCCGTAGACTTCGACGTCGTATTCGATCTGCACTCTCGGCGCACGATTACGCGCGATGAACTTCTGACTGCTCTTCTTGGCCACGAAACACCTCTTATTTTCGTTTTCACGCGCCGACGGATACCGAAAAACACACCGGCATCACGCCTGCAAGCACACTCTACTACGTAGCAGGCCTCAGTATTCGGACTCGTCCGAATGAACCCCTGCTAACGCTTCCACCGCCGCGACCGCCTCTGGCGTCAGCTCGCGGACAATTTCCATGTAGTCCATAGATATTAGACGTTTAACCCGTTGCAGCAAGATCGGAACGGGGCTCGATGGCTCCTGGCGATCGTAATAGCCGCAGATCTTGTCGATCATCCGAATCGCGTCTTGCCGCGTTCGAATGTCACCGCTGATCGCAGCACCACCGCCGCCAGCGCCCGCTGCACCCCCCTCACCCTCGGGGACCTCCACGCCGATACCTCGAGCCGCGAGGTTCTCTGCATAGATCTTCTTGATTTCCTTGAGTTCGGAGACCAAAGCGTCAACGTCGGGCGAATTGGCCGCACCGATCTGCTCGGCGAAGACCGCTTCGGTTTTGCCGATGTCGTCGAGCGCCTGATCGATGAATGCCGCATCGGCCTGCAGTTCGTCGAGATCGCAGTCCTGGAATGCCGCACCAATCAATGCCGTATCCGGCACCTGATCCGCGTCGCTGACCGGAGTTGCCTCACCAGCAGCGACGCGACTATCCCGCAAACTAAAGCGACCGACCGCCTTGGAGCTCACCAGCGGCATCATCGCCAGATCGTGCAACATGCCGTCGCGGTCAGCCAGCGGCAGAATGCTGTTGACGCGGAACGTCGGGTCGTCGTTGTCCTCGGCATCGAGCTGCGGATGAACTGTGTCCCAGAGATTCTCGACCAGGCCGCGCACCAGCGCGGTACCGTCAGCCAAGCCGGCCGGACCCTTCAGATTGACCGCGGCACGCGTCATTAGCACGGCGATGCGGAGGTCTCGCGTGCGGCCAAAGAGCTCCTGACCCTGTTCGACGACTGTCGACCAGTCGGCACCATGGCCTTCGACGACCTCGTCACCCATTTGCTGGTCGGGCGTAGCCTGCCCGGCGCGCTCGAATTCGCCGAATTCCGGCTCATATTCGAGGTTGTCTCCGGAAGGCGCTTCGTCGGAGACGGGAGCGATCAGCTGATCGACGTCAAATACTGACACGTGGATTACCTAAGCTTTTGTTTTAATTGTTGTTCCGCAACTACGTTCCTGCGTCGACCAGGCATTCCCCATGCCGGCGCCGCGGGCGCTCGAGTTGCTTGCCAGTTAGCATGAGGGAATCGCCTCATTTCGTCAACCAAATGTCTGATTTCCCTTGCATTAACTCTCGCCGACTACGTCCGGCCCGGCAATTCGGGACTGTACGGATATAAGCGGAAAAACTTGCCTGAATTGCTCATTCTTCTCATTCGGCGACTGTAAACCCGCACCGGGAACCCGCTTACTCCGAACTGATTATCGTGAATCGACTCGCCTGCGCCGCACGCGGATCGTTGGCGACATTGTGGTCGCCCGCCGCCACCAGCGATTCACGCATGCCGTCGAACAGCGCCTCGGGGATGCGCAACTCGACCATCCTGGCCGGGTCGACGTGCAGATTGAGGATCATTTCGGACGGTGAGGCGCTCGTTTCCAGAAACATGGAGGCATGCGTGTAGTCTTCATGCGCGGCCAACTCGCAGTTGAGCGACATCGCAAGCCAACTCACGCCCGGGACGAACTCTCGATGGTAGCCATCCAGCGGCATCGACGAATACGACGCACCGCTGTCGTCGCCGACGGTGATGGCCTCCGTCAGTTCGCCTCGACCGTATCGGAACATCGCTTTGTTCGCGAGCATTCCGTCCACATCACCAATGTGCCGTCGTATTTCCGTCTCGGGCCGAGTCAGGAAAGCGTTCGGGAACTGACCGGCATTCGCACCGATTGCATGCATCTGGCTATCCGTTGGCAGCCGAACGTCGGCGGAGGCGTCGAATAGAACATGCAGCAGGCAGATCTGCCCGCCGCGCACGCCGTCCTTGATCTGCAATGCGGCGCCGAGCAATGGACTCTGCATCTGCATGGCGTCGTCAGGCGGCAGGCCGAACTTGCTCGCGAGCGCCGGCGAATACGAGAAGCCGGTTTCGATCATCGTTGCGGAATTCGTTTCTGCCATGCCGGACACCTCGAGTCGTTCAGTTTGTTCTTCGTTAGGCGAAGTCGTGTTGCCGCCGTATAGCAGCAGTGCGATGACGCCAATGATTGCGCCAATGGACAGCAGGCGCGCCACTACAGCCAATCCAACTGCCGCTGGTATTCGCCAATGTTCTCGAGCGCCGAAACCATGCGCGACATCGAATGTGCACGAAGTGCCGTTACGCCGCCTGCCGCTACCGCGCCGACCGCAATGTTGCCACCCGTCAGGACCGTGCCCACGACGCCGGCGACGACGCTGCTGACGCCAACCGCACCGGTGCCTACGCGGCGTACATCACCCATGTGCGCTCCTGTGCCTCGGCTCACGACGTCGAAGAATGCGCAAATGTGCAGGACCTTGCGCTCTTCGTCACTTGCCACCGACATGCCGGGATTATTGGCTTGCAGATGGGCGAAGGCCCGAGCCATGCCGGGCGCATTGAACGTCACCGTCGGGTCGCCGAACTGCTTCGCCAGCATCGATGCCAGACCGCCGCCCAGCGAATGCCCCGTCACGTAGAAGCCCACCAGGCCGCCGGTGCGATTAAGAGCGTCGTAGTAGGCGGAGGTCGCAACGCGGAACTGGTCTGGCGTGCGTCCCAGCGCCAACTGCATATCGGAGTGCAAATCGTCCATCTCGGTGGGACTCGTACCGGCGATAGCAAGCGCGTAATCGGTCGTTCGCCGATTGCGGAATAGCGCGCTCTTGTAACCGCTGCCCTCCTGCTCGAACGGCAGGCCGAAACGCAGCCACTCGCCGATGCTCTGCTTGCTCTCGTAGACGCCCTCGGAAAGTTTGGCCAGATCGACGACTGTAGTCATTCGTGCTGCTCCTTAATTCTTTTTTCAGTCCAGGACGCTGCCCCACGTGGGCAACGTCCTACCGCTTCATCCGCGAGTTCCCTAATTCTCCTGCGAACCCTGCTGCAGCCAGCGGCTGATCCGCTGATAGTCGGCATCGCTGCTGTCGAACCCGACCGCGGGATGCAGCGCGCTGCAGGTAAGCGCAGGAT
>CALZMR010000298.1 GCA_945788575.1 uncultured Woeseiaceae bacterium | reverse complement strand
GGGTGAGGCGCAGCAAGTCACCGATATCCCAACCGGTGCCGGTGGGCTGCGCTGGGCAGGAGATCACGTGTATTTCGTTTCCAACGTCTGGCCTGACAAGACCTTCGAGGAAATGGCAACAACGATCGAGGAGCAGGCGGAAGACCAGGTATCTGCCCATGTCTGGAATCGAATGCCTTACTCATTCTGGGACCACTGGCTGGACGAGGAACGCGAGCGCCACATCTATCGCGTGAATGTCGAGTCCGGCGAGGTTGAGGCGCTGACGCTAGGCACAGGTTTGCAGTTGCCGCGCGGCTCCTGGGGTGGCAACGGCGAGTACGACGTCACGCCTGACGGTTCGATGATCGCGTTCACGGCGAACAGCCGTACCGAAGGCATCTATGCCGACAACGACATCTTCCTGCTCGAGGTTGGCAGCGACGATGCCGCGAATATCACGGCGGACAACACGGCGTCTGACGGCTCGCCGATGTTCTCGCCCGATGGCGAATCGCTCGCGTACCTGTCTCAGAGCATCGAAGGCTTCTATGGCGACACGGTACGACTGCAGGTGCGTGACCTGGATTCCGGCGAGACGCGCCAGCTGCACGGTGACTGGGACCGATCGATGTCGGGGCTGGTATGGACACCGGAGAGCGACGGTTTCTTCGGCGCGATCGACGACGCCGCTACCCGCCGGGTCTATTCCATACCGCTTGGCGACGAGGCGCCCGAGCTCATCACCGCTGAGACGAACTACGATGGCCTGAGCATCTCCGACAACGGCCAGCTCGTGGCGCGCAACCAGAGTTTCATCTACCCGCCACGCGTGGTCGCGATAGACACCGACACCGGTGACGTGCAGCGCCTCGAGGACTTCAACGACGAGGTGCTCGCAGATGTGGAGATGGGGACCTACGAATCGGTCACCTACCAAGGCGCAGACGGCGCCGAGATCCAGATGTGGGTCAACTATCCGCCGGACTTCAACCCACGCAAGGAATATCCGCTGTATCTGCTGATCCACGGCGGCCCGCACGGTGCGATAGGCGACTCATTCCATTTCCGCTGGAACGCTCAGACATTCTCATCGTGGGGCTACGTCACGGCATGGCCCAACTTCCACGGCTCGTCGGGCTTCGGCCAGGACTTCACCGATTCGATCAACCCGGACTGGGCGACCAAACCCTATGCCGACGTAATCGCTGCCGCCGAATGGTTTAACGAGCAGCCCTGGATCGACTCCGAGCGCACTGTTGCCGGCGGTGGCAGCTATGGCGGCTACCTGTCGTCGGTCCTGCTCGGGCGCGAACATCCGTTCAATGCTCTCGTAATTCATGCCGCGGTCTATGACTTCTTCTCGCAGAATTCCGCCGACTTCGCCGTACACGAACAGCGCTTCGGGCCTTACTGGGAAAACGAGGAAACGGTACGCGAGATCTCGCCGCACTTCGCGGCTGGGGATTTCAGTACACCGAGCCTCATCCTGCATGGCCAGAATGATTTACGCGTACCGGTCGGCCAGGCGTTCGCGCTGTTTCGCGCATTGCAGCTGCAGGGCATCGAATCCCGTCTTGTGTACTACCCGGACGAAAACCACTGGATTCTGACACGCGATAACTCGCTGCACTGGTACGACAGTGTGCGCGATTGGATCGGGGAATACGCCGAGCCTGGTCCGCAGTAGCAACCAACGGAACCAAAGCGGCGCTCGCTCCCGGCGGAGCAGTGCTTCGCCTTGCCGCTGCGTGGCAACCGTAACTCACCCGGCTGAGTTACGGGCGCTGTATTTAGGCGTGGTCGTTTTCGCGGATTGAGCGATCAGCGGCGCATGAATTCGCCGGCGTCGACATCGAACACGTGATCGTCTCGGAAGATCGCCGAAACCAACGCGCTGAACAGCAGTGCGAACAGCATGAAGAAGGCCATAGCGGCGAGCGGTGCACAGACCAGGAAGACGGCGAATCCCACGGTGGATTCGTGACCCGAGAAACCGGTGCCCTCGTCGGGCGGCGCCGATACCACGAACAGCGGGATGCTGACGGCGACCAGCGTAACCGCTGCCGTTAATGCCCTTCTCAAGGTAAAGCGCGCGTGGCCCTCTCCCTCTCTGGGCTTTGGCCCGAACCAGATGTTCCAGGACCGGGTCGGCAGATTCGACCGGTTCCGAGTATCAAGTCGCGCCAGAACCCCAAAGAACAGCAGTACGGTGAGGATTATCCAGAGTCCCATTCGCCGATATTCTCAATTCCAGCGAATCAGCGCGCTAACCGGGTTCACGGTCACGGAAATTTCCGGGGTGACGCGCCGTCCATTGAATGTCCTCGGCGCAGCCACTTCCGCCCACCGCGCGAGCGCTATCTTGCAGATTGCGTCGGACTCGCCGCTGGTGGTCGTGCTCGAGGATCTGCACGCGGCCGACAGCGGGACGCTGCATCTTCTGCAGTAGCTCGCCAGGCACGCGGCATCTATCCCGCTGCTGCTCATCGGCACGTTCCGCAATCCGAAGTCCTTCCAGGAAGAGCACGGGTTTTACAGGGGCGCCTCGGCCCGCATCCCGGAGACGCTCGTATTCCGCGACGTCTCGGTGCCGCGGGATGACGAGGAGGTCGTTCCTCCCGTCGCGGTCGCCAGCGCTGACGCCGCCTAATTCGGCAGTCGGCGGAAGGTACTTCGCTCCACTCGGCGACGGGTGGAGCCTTCTTCAGTTTGGACTGCGGCGGCACACGCCCCCCGTGCCGGATTTGCGCAACTCAGCGCATTCTCGGTACTCCCGGACTCCGTTTGGCACAAAAAGGTGAGACAAAAAGTCTCAATTATGGGTCCAACGAAATCTTGCACTCAGACAATTTTCCCGACCTGGATTGTTAAGAATGGTCGCTAAGTGCCATTTTTGGCGCTACTTCAGCATACCGTCGAAAATTGCATAAGGCGCCGCCCCCATCGTACGGTCGCGGATGAGTTGGTTTCAGTTGATATGAACCAGCTCCGTGGACTAACGGAAAAGAATGCACCGCTCGACGGTGCGCTAATTTTTGGGGGTTGGGACTATGCATAATTTCTTGCGCGCGAGGCGCGTATCGTTGTTACGTTGGGTTGCGTTCATCGGCGTCTCGCTGCTGGCTCAGTCAGCGCTAGCCGGACAACCTGACGCGGCGAGTATGGCGGCGAGCGATTCGTCGTACAGCAATCAGATCATTATTCGATTCAGTGACACGGCGGCCGACAACAGTGCACTCGGGCGAAGCATCGCGATGAACGATGTCGGGGCACGGTCGCAGGAGCTGTCGCGGGCATTGGGTGCAGACCTTAGATTCCGGCGGCGGATTGCTACCGGTGCGGAAGTCTATCGCCTGGACCGCTGGTATTCGCGTGCCAGCATGCAAAAAATGTTGCTCGCAATTGCGAACAACCCGAACGTCGAATACGCCGAAATCGATCAACTCCTGCAGCCGTTGGCGACGCCCAACGACTCGCGCTACAACGAGCAGTGGCATTACTACGAAGCGACCGGCGGACTGAATCTGCCGACGGCGTGGGATACAACGACAGGCGTCGGCGCAGTCGTCGCCGTACTCGACACCGGTTATCGGCCACACACGGATCTCGCGGCGAACCTGCTGCCGGGTTACGACATGATCAATGACACGTTCGTCTCACGAGACGGCGACGGACGTGACGCGGATGCGACCGATCCCGGCGATTGGTCGAACGCGGGCGAGTGTGGATTCGGCCAGCCG
>CALZMR010000297.1 GCA_945788575.1 uncultured Woeseiaceae bacterium | reverse complement strand
CCAATTCCGGACACGAGCCGGACATCGGCGCTTCAGGTCGCCTATCACCTCGGGGTCAAGTATCGCGAGGGCTTCATCAAGAATCGCTACATCGGCCGGACGTTCATCATGCCGGGCCAGGCAGAGCGCGCGAAATCAGTGCGACGCAAACTCAATGCGATCGACCTCGAGTTCCGTGGCAAGAACGTACTGCTTGTCGACGATTCGATCGTTCGGGGAACGACGTCGAAGCAGATCATCAAGCTCGCGCGCGAGGCAGGGGCGACTAAGGTCTACTTCGCATCCGCGGCGCCGCCGGTGCGGCATCCGAATGTCTATGGTATCGACATGCCCGCGGCCTCCGAACTGATTGCCAACGGACGCACGGTCGAGCAGGTAGAGGACATCATCGGCGCGGACCGGCTCATCTATCAGGATCTGCACGGTCTGATCAGGTCGGTCAGGCACGAAAACTCGAGCATCACGGAATTTGATACCTCGTGCTTCTCCGGCGAATATGTCACCGGGGACGTAACGGAAGAATACCTTGATGAACTCGAGCAGCGTCGAAACGACGCCGCCAAAGAAGCTCGCAAGGCCGACGACACGGGCTCCGAGCCCGCAGTTGTCGGTATCTGATCGTCGCTACCGTCCTGAACTTTCTCCGGCATCGCCGGAATCCGAGTGTCTGCTATGAGTGCCGTCAGGATGATGATCATCGACGGGCAGAGCGAGTTTCGCTCTCTGCTCATGCACCACATAACGACGCACTGGCCCGATGCGATCATCTCCGCGTATGACCCAATGTCGGCCGGCGACCTGCCCGACGAATTCTCGGGCGCCGGCAATGACATCATCCTGTTGGGCAACCGGCTTAGCGATACGACCGGCTACGAGACGCTGCGGCGCTATAAGAAGGTGTCCGGTTTCCCGCCGGTCGTGTATTTCGGTGTAGAGAGCGAGAAGAAGGAGATCATGGCGGCGGGTGCCGCTGCGTTCTTTACGCGCGACACGATACGTCACGATGCGCTGATCGTTCGTCTGAGCGACCTTATTGCTGCTCAGGGGCAGGGCGAATCGACACGTGCGCTGTTCCTCGGCGATCGCGATACCGGGATCAATCCGCTGATCCGAGGCTATCGTTTTATAAAGAAGCTCAACACCACGGAACATTCCGCCGTGTATCTCGCGGAACGCGAGTCGCTTGGAGTCGAAGTCGTTCTGAAGGTGCTGCGCCACATTCCGGATGCGTCGGACAGCGTCGGTGCCTTCGATCGCTTCCTGCAGGAATACGAGCTGATCGCGGAACTCGAGCACCCCAATATCGTCAAGATCCACGACTTAGGCGTAGGCGACGATCATGCGCACATCGCGATGGAATATCTCGCGGGGGGTGACCTCAAGCAGCGCATCGCGGCGCGCATCCCGGAGCACGACGCGGTCCGCTACTTCGAGCAGATGACGGGCGCCATCGCCGAGATTCACAAGGTCGGCATCCTGCACCGCGATCTCAAGCCCGGCAATATCATGCTGCGCAAGGACGACTCGGTTGCACTAATCGACTTCGGGCTGGCTAAGCGCATGCGGCTGAAGATGGAAATCACTGGCAGCGGTGAGATTTTTGGCACGCCCTATTACATGAGTCCCGAGCAGGGGCACGGGTCCGCCATCGACGAGCGCAGCGATATTTACAGCCTTGGCGTGATCTTCTACGAGATGCTGACCGGCAATAAGCCGTACATGGCACCGTCCGCAATGGGGATCATCTACAAACATGCGAAAGCACCCGTGCCGCTGCTGCCGCAGCGGTTGGGCAAATATCAGGCTCTGCTCAACATGATCCTCGCAAAGGAGCCTGACGACCGGCTGCAGTCCGCCGAGGAGGTTCTCGAGTGGCTGTGACCGTGCCGCCACAAATCGAAGCGTTTCTGACCACGCCCACGCCGGACGCCTGGATCGACGAGGCCGCCGAACGCATTCCCGACCTGCTGCTCGATCACGCCAACTGCGAGCTCAAGGCGGCGTCGACGGCGCTGGGGTTTCTTTATCGCTATCCGGACAGAACGGCGCTCGCCCAGCGCATGTCGCGGCTTGCGCGCGAGGAATTGCGCCACTTCGAACAGGTGCGAAAGATCATGCAGGAGTTCGACGTCTCGTTTGAACGCCTGACAGCATCGCGGTACGCAGGCGGACTGCGCGATGCGGTGCGCGGCGAAGAGCCGCACAAATTGCTGGACCTTCTACTGATCGGTGCGCTGATCGAGGCGCGTTCCTGCGAGCGATTCGCGAAGCTTGCGCCGAGGCTCCCGGCGCGACTCGCGAAGTTCTACTCAGGGCTGCTGGCGTCTGAGGCTCGGCACTTCGAGCACTATCTGGCGTTCGCACGCGAGGAGACCGGCGTCGACGAAAGTGAAGTGGAACAGCGACTCGACGAGCTCAAGGCGATCGAAGCAAAGCTGATCTCCGAACCGGATCCGCAGTTCCGCTTTCACTCGGGCACTCCCAATCCGCCCACCGCGGTCGTATCGCGACACCGGTCATTGCGGATTGATCTTTAGTGGTAGGCCTTGAAAAAGGGGCCACGCCCAGATTCCCAACCGTAACCCCGAGGCAATGGGACTCAATCCGGAGCGGAACACAGACTCCGATGCAACTCCCTAAAAACCTTGCGGGCGATCCCAACACACCGACTTCGGCTGGCCGTCGGACTATCACTTTTCCAAACGGACTGAGATCATCTCAATGCCAACCGCTGATCGCCCGCAAGGCGAGCCCCTACAGATCAATCCCTGGCCGACGCCATCGGCGTAGGATCGCCGAATTCGGGCGATCCGCTAGTCGTAGGTTATCTGCGACATCCGCTTGATGACGATCGGAACAACCGGCGCGTTCGGGAAGCCCTGCTGTGGAGTGGTTTCCGCCAGCGCAATCTGATCGACAACCTCCATACCCTCGATCACGTAGCCGAAGACGGTGTATCCCCATCTGCCATCTCGACCTTTCTGCGGGTCGAGCCGATCGTTGTTGTCGACGTTGACGAAGAACTGTGAGTTGGCGGAGTGCGGGTATTCGGTACGCGCCATCGCGATCGTGCCACGCACGTTGCTTAGCGCATTGCCGGACTCATTCGGGATGCTCAGCTCATCCTCGCGATGCTCGAAGCCGGGCGTGTAGCCGCCACCTTGCACCATGAATCCGGGGATCACCCGGTGGAAAATCAGACCGTTGTAGAAGCCTGCCTCGACGAGATCGACGAAATGCACAACCGTGAGCGGCGCTTCCGCCGTCACGAGTTCGAGCTTGAAATCGCCGACCGAGGTCTCGACCAGGATATGCGGATGCGCAACGATCCGCCCCTGTGCAGAGGAGATAGTCGCAAAGAACAACAAAATCAGTGAGATAGCAGCTTTCTTCATGGTCGGCATAGTGTCCTGGTTGAGTGCAGCGCGCACCATACCAAACTCGATACGGCGATCGCCAATGTCTGTCGACGCTGTGGCGTAAGTCGTTGACTGGTATCGGGGCCGCTCGTATTATGCAGCCCCCGTCGCTTCCGGGTTTTTAACGGCAGCGGCAGGGCGTAACTCTGGCGACGGGGCATGGCGCAGTCTGGTAGCGCATCTGCTTTGGGAGCAGAGGGTCGGCGGTTCGAATCCGTCTGCCCCGACCAATCAACAGAGTTGCTGATCGTTTTGGCTTCGGACGTTTGCGCCCGTAGCTCAACCGGATAGAGCATCGGCCTTTA
>CALZMR010000296.1 GCA_945788575.1 uncultured Woeseiaceae bacterium | reverse complement strand
TCGGGGCGCGCTTCGCGCGTCTGTCGCGCGACTCCGTCGCGCTCGGATGAACCACCGACCAGCGGGTTATGAGTCCGCCGCTCTGACCATCTGAGCTACATCACCGGATTCGGCTCGCGATGTCGCGAGGGGCGCCGATTTTCCCGATACCGCTTGGTGCTGTCAAGGTAACTCGGCGGCTGCGGAGGCTTATAATCGCACAATCCCAATGCGCCGGATAAGCCGTTGAATAGCATATTCTTTCTCGAGATGATCGGCACCGCCGCCTTCGCCGCCTCAGGGGCGCTCGCCGCGTCGCGCAAGAACATGGATATCTTCGGCTTCATGGTGCTCGCGCTGATGCCCGCGGTCGGCGGCGGCACGCTTCGGGATCTGTTCCTCGGCCGGCAGCCGGTGTTCTGGATCGAAGACCCAAGTTACGTCGCGATCGCTTTAGTCTCGGCCGTGATCGTCTTTTTCGGCGTCTATCGTCCGGGCACCCGGATGCGGCTTCTGATCTGGACCGACGCGCTTGGCCTCGCGCTGTTTGCGGCACTGGGAACGGAGATCAGTCTCGAATTCGGCGCCGGCCCGCTGGTGGCCGTCATGCTCGGCGTGGTGACCGCTGTGACCGGCGGCATGATCCGCGACATTATCGTCAACGAGATTCCGCTGGTTCTCACCAAAGAGATCTATGCGACCGCGGCGTTCGTCACCGGCCTGGTCTTTGTCGTTGCCGACTACCTTGGTGCCGGCCGGGACGTGGGCCTCTTGCTCGCCGTTATCGCCGGCTTCGCCGTTCGGGGACTCGCGATACGCTACAACTGGTCGCTGCCGCCGCCCAGGGTCAGACGTTGAAGCGGAAGTGCATGACATCGCCTTCCTTGACGATGTATTCCTTACCTTCGAGTCGCAGCCGCCCGGCCTCTTTCGCACCCTGCTCGCCATTGCCGGCGATGTAGTCGTCGTAGCCGATCACCTCGGCGCGGATGAAGCCTTTCTCGAAGTCCGTGTGGATCTCTCCTGCGGCCTGCGGTGCGGACGCACCGATCTTCGTCGTCCAGGCTCGAACTTCCTTCGGCCCTGCGGTGAAATAGGTCTGCAAGCCAAGCAGATCGTAGCCCGTGCGGATGACGCGATTGAGGCCCGGTTCATCGAAGCCTAAGTCCGAAAGGAATTCGATTTTATCGTCGTCATCGAGCTGAGCGATCTCGGCTTCGATGGCGGCGCAGATGGCAACGTACTCGGCTCCCTCGTCCTGTGCGTACTTCGAGACCGCGTCGAGATGCGGGTTGTTCTCGAAGCCGGACTCATCGACGTTCGCGATGTACATGACCGGCTTCGCCGTGATCATGTGCAATCCCGTGACGATCGGCGCTTCCTTGTCGTTGTACTCGAAGGTGCGAAGCGGCAGTCCTTCGTCCAGATGCGCCTTCACCTTCGCCAGCGTATCGCGGATGAAGACGTCGTCTTTCTGGCCTGTCTTCGCGCTGCGCTCGGCCTTGTCGAGCTGACGCTCCACCGATTCGAGATCGGCTAGCGCGAGTTCGGTGTTGATCGTCTCGATGTCATCGATCGGATCGATGCGGCCGGTGACATGAGTAACGTCATCGTTCTCGAAACAGCGCACGACGTGCGCGATCGCATTCGTCTCACGGATGTTGGCGAGAAACTGATTGCCGAGGCCCTCGCCCTTCGATGCGCCCGCGACGAGACCAGCGATATCGACGAACTCCATTGTCGTCGGAATCGTCTTCGCCGGCTTAACGATTGCCGTGAGCGCCTCAAGGCGCGGATCGGGAACCTGCACGACGCCGACGTTCGGCTCGATCGTGCAGAACGGATAGTTCTCGGCCGCAATCTCGGCCGCCGTCAGTGCATTGAAGAGCGTCGACTTGCCGACATTGGGCAGGCCGACGATGCCACAGGTAATCGCCATTCAGTCTTCTTTCCGTGTATGCAGTTGCTTCATCGCCGCGCTCTGGCCTTCGCTGTTGAGCAGTGGCAGCACCGCGATCGCGTCATCGATATTGCGCTCGATCGCCGCCATGACGTCGGCCGAACCCTTCTTCAGTACGTAGCCCGTTACCTTGCTCTTCTCACCCGGATGGCCGACGCCGATGCGCAGACGGAGAAAGTCGGCGCCGCAGTGGCGGATGACGTCACGAATACCGTTGTGGCCTCCGTGTCCGCCACCCATCTTCAAGCGCACGGTACCCGGCGGCAGATCGATCTCATCATGGGCAACCAGCATGTCGGCCGCCGTCAGCCGATAGTAGTCGAGCACGCCTCGCACAGGCTGGCCGGAGAGGTTCATATAGCTCTGCGGCTTCATCAGCCAGATCTGCTCGCCGTCGATCGTGACGCGGCCGATTTCGGCATCGAATTTCTTCTCGTACTTGAACTCGCCGCCGAACTTGCGGGCGAGCGCATCCACGAACCAGAACCCGGCGTTGTGCAGGGTGTCCTCGTATTTGTTGTCCGGATTTCCGAGCCCGGCGATGATACGGATAGACATAGCAGGCGGATGGTAAACGTTTGCAGTCAGTGGCTACAAAAAGACCGCCCGAAGGCGGCCTTTTCGTTCGCGAATTAGCCGCGCGATCAGGATTCGCTGTCTTCGTCGCCAGCGCCCTCCTCGGTCGGCGCCTCGCCTTCTTCGGCCGGTTCCTCGCCTTCGACGGGAACTTCGCCTGCTGCGAGTTCCTCTTCTTCCTCGATGACGATTTCCTTGATGACGTGGATCGAGACGACTGGACGGTTCGCCTCATCGCCCTGAGCCAGTGCAGGAATTTCGACGCCCTCGGGGAGCTGAAGATCGGACATGTAGAGCAAGGCATCGAGCTCGAGTTCGGAAACATCGATGTCCAGATACTCGGGCAAGTCCTTCGGCAGGCAGACGACCTCGACGTCGGTCATGAGATGCGACACCTTACCGCCGCCCTCCTTCACGCCAACGGCGACATCTTCGCCGAGGAAGTGAATCGGCACGTTCATGCGGATGACCTCGTCCTCGACGATGCGCTGGAAGTCCATGTGCATGACCTGACGCTTGGCCGGATGCCGCTGGATGTCCTTGACGATCGCCGCCTGGCTCTTTCCGCCGACTTTGATGTTCAGGACGCTCGAATAGAACGACTCGTTCTCGAGCTGCTTGAGGACCTTGTTGTGGTCAAAGGTCAGCGCCCTGGGCGGACGCCCGGCGCCATAGATGATTGCGGGTACTTTTCCTTCGTGACGCAGGCGGCGGCTCGCACCCTTCCCCTGGTCTTTCCGGATATCCGCAATCAGATCGAATTCTTCAGCCATGACTGAACTCCGTAACTGATTGATATGAAATGATATTTGCCAGAATCTGACACCCGCCGAATCGCGACCAATCCACTGCGGGACGCGGAATATAACCGATCGGGCCCGCCGCGGCTATAGCGGCCACCCAGTTCACTCGCGCGGCTAAAGCCGCGGCGAGTGCAACACCCATATCCATTTCTTGTACTTGGCGCGTAATCCCACGAATTGCAGCTGGCGGTCAACGCCGGATCGCCCGCAAGGCGGGCTCCTACAGGGGGCCGGCAAACGCCGCCGCAGCCGGTGGCCGAGGGGAACGCTTCGCGGGAAATAAAGCGGCGCGAGCGCCAGCGAGTGAGCCATTCCCGGGAAGCGTTACCGGAGGGCGACGGCGGCAAGCCTGGGCGAGACCCATCAGCCTCGGATCGCCCGCAAGGCGGGCTCCACAAGCAAACGCCGACGCAGC
>CALZMR010000295.1 GCA_945788575.1 uncultured Woeseiaceae bacterium | reverse complement strand
CTTGGCGGCGCGTTTCGACATGTTGCCGAGGATCTTGTCGCTAATGCGCGGGTCGCAGCCCTTCAAAGCCACTGTAAGAAGATCGTTTGAAATCTCGCGCAGCAAAGCCTGAATGCCGCGGTCATCGACGCCGAGAAGCGTGTCGAACGTGAACATCATCTCCTGGATACGCTCGGAGACCTCCTCGTTCTTCTCCTTGATCTGTTCGAGGAGCTTCTCGCTGTCATCGGGCTTGAGCGCGTTGACGATATCGGCCGCGACTTTGTCGCCGCCGACCTTGCGTGAGGTGCCGCCGCTTCCGTCAGTGGACTTGCTGGCGATCAGGCTCTCAATCTCCGCAAGCGCGCTCTGCTGAATATCCGACAGGCCCGCCACTCGCATGACGATGTCGGAGCGGATCTCGGCCGGGAGATGCTCCACGACCTCTCCGGCCTGCTGACTGTCGAGGTACGCGAGGACGATGGCAATGATCTGAGGATGCTCGTCCTTGACGATCTCGACGACTTCGCGCGAACTCATCCATTTGAGAGCCTCGAGACCTTTCGCGTCGTCGCCCGTCATGATCCTGTCGATGAACGCATTGGCCTTGCTGGCACCGAACGCGTTGCTGAGAATCGAACGGACATAGGATTCGGTATCCACCCCGATCGCGGTCTGGTCTTCGACATCGGTAATGAAACCGTCGAGGACGTGATCGGCGTCCGCGCGCGATATATTCTTCAACGACGCCATCGCCATCCCGAGCGCCTGCACTTCCTGGGCACCCATGAACTTGAGGACCTCGGCCGCCTCCTTCTCGCCAATCGACATGAGCAGCAGTGCCGCGCGCTGCGTGCCGTTCATGTCCTGCTGTTCCTGCTCACTCATCGGCCGCTACCCATTTCTTGACGACCTGGGCCACGCGGGCGGGATCATGGCCGGTAATGTTCTTTGCCGCGGCGACCTTCTCCTCGAAGCTCGGGGCGGCCAGTACCGTCGCGTCGCCGCCCGGTACGGCCGCGGGCATGCTGAAACTCTGGTCGCTGCCGATGAACTCGCCGCTCAAAGCCCGCGACGGACTGCCCGCTACGACGCCTCTCAGCATCGGGCGAAGCACACCGAAGGCGATGGCAAGCACAATGGCTGCGCCGAGCAACTGCTTGAGCAGATCTCGTACGAACGGCTGCTCCCAGATAGCCGGCTCTTCGATCGGTTCCGCCGCAGCGACCGGCAGGAACCGCTCGCCAACAACAATGACACTGTCGCCGCGCTGCTCGTCAAACCCGACCGCTTCACGAACGAGCGTCGTGTATCGATTGATTTGCTCCTGAGTCAGCGACGGCTGTTCGGTCGCGCCGTCGGCGGCGGCCATCGGCGTGTCGTCGATCAGGACAGCGACGTTGAGCCGGCGGATCGCGCCGGCCTGCGGCCGAGTCGTATGACTAATCGTGCGGTCAACCTCGAAATTGCGGGTGCTGGACCGCGAGGAATTCTGAATCTCGCTATCCTCGGCGACGACCGTCTGGTTTCCCGTTCCGCCCGCCTCGGGAGGCTGATTCGACACCGCGCCCGCTATGCCGCCGGCGGCATAGCCGTCGCCGGTCTGCAGGTTCTCGCTGGTCTGCTCGCTTCGCACGACCGCGCGCTGTGGATCGTAGGATTCGCTGACTTCCTCGATATGCGTGAAGTCGATGTCTGCAGAGACCTCGGCGCGAACTCGGCCGGGGCCGACCAGCGCCGTGAGCATATCCTCGATACGACGTTTGTAGGTTTCTTCCAGACGGCGCGCGTAGTTGAACTGGCTGCTCGCCTGCGCACCGACGGATTGGCCCGTGCCCGTGCTCAACTGGGTGCCGTATTGGTCGAGGATGGTGACGTCACCCGGCCGCAGATTGGGGACGCTTGCGGCGACGAGATTGACCACGGCGGAAGCCTGATCGTCTTCGAGTGTCCGTCCGCGATTGAGCTGCAGCAGTACCGAAGCGCTCGCGTTGCGATCCTCCCGCAGGAATGAGCTCTGTTTGGGCAGGGCCAGATGCACGCGTGCATCGCGCACCGCGCCGAGACTGGAGATCGTGCGCGACAGCTCGGCCTCCAGCGCGGCCTGGTAGCGCACGTCGAGCAAGAAGCCGTTGTCTCCGAAGCGGGATGTCTCGTACATATCGCGCAAGCCCATCGACGAGCTCGGCGAGAGGCCCTGCTCCGCCAGCCGCATGCGCGCCGAGTGCAGCGACGACTCCGGCACCAGGATCGCCCCGGTCGAGTCGTTGAGTTTGTAGTCGATGTCCGCGGCCCGCAGCGCATCGGTAATCTCGGCCGCCTCCGCCGCACCGACATCACCGTAGAGCTGTGTATACCCGGGCGTCTGCGACCAAAGCACGATCGCGAAGCCGGCTGCGACGGCAGCAGCGACGCCGATCAGCAGCATGATCTGGCGCACAGCGGGAATGCGCAGAACGGTCGCAAGACTCATCGTGCTTGCGGGCATCGCGGTGCCTTCTATTACGTTTGTGTTTTCCATCGGTGTCTACTGCTTCCTTATTGATGCGCCGTGGCTCAGACCGGCATGTTCATGATGTCCTGGTAGGCCTGCACCAGTTTGTTACGGACCTCGGTCACTGCTCGGAAGGACAAATCCGCTTTCTGGGCCGCGATCATGACTTCGGCGAGAGACGCGTCTCCGGTGCCGTTCACGAAGCCGGTCTTGAGGGCTTTCGACTCTTGCTGCGCTTCGTTGACCGCATCGAGCGTCGTCCGCAGCATGTCGCCAAATCCCGGCGCTGACGGCTCTGCCGGCGCCTGTGGTGCCTGCAGACTCTGACTCATCGCCCGAATCTGACTCAGCAGCTGGTCGGGACTGATTTCATTCATTTCGTTCTCCCGGAATACCGATACCCCGATCGCGCATGCGAGCGAGCTTGTAGCGAAGCGTTCGTGGGCTGATGCCAAGGTGTTCAGCTGCACGTCCTTTGTGCCCGCCCGTCTCGGTGAGCGCATCGGCGATCAGCTGAAATTCCCTGTCTTCGAGACTCTTTTGCAAACCTGTGGCGTCATCGACGTCATCCGCGCCCGACTCGACCTCGTTTGGCGCGTCTTCGAATGCGAGGTCTGCGGCTTCGATCGTCTCTCCGGAGGCCAGAACCAGGGCCCGCTGCATCAGGTTGTCGAGTTCGCGCACGTTGCCCGGCCAATCGTGCTCCAGCAGGCGGTGTGTCGCCTCATTCGACAGGCGGCGACCACCGCCAGGCGCGTGCCGCTCGAGGAACAGTTCGGCCAATGGCAGGATATCGGCAGGACGACGGCGAAGCGCCGGCACGGTGAGCGGAAATACGTTCAATCGATAATAGAGGTCCTCTCGAAACTTGCCCTCGGCCACCCATCGCTTGAGGTCGCGGTTGGTCGTGGCGAGGACGCGAACGTCGAGCGGAATCGTCTCGCGGCCACCGATGCGCTCTACTTCCTTCTCCTGGATCACGCGCAGTAGTTTTGCCTGCAATCCGAGGTCCATTTCGGAGATTTCATCGAGCAACAACGTTCCTTTGTCAGCCTGCTCGAACTTGCCCGGATGTGCGCTGCTTGCGCCGGTAAACGCGCCCTTTTCGTAGCCGAACAAGACGGCCTCGAGCATGTTCTCCGGTATGGCGGCGCAGTTGATGGCAATGAAAGGGGCGTCGCCGCGCTCGGAGCATTCGTGGATGAAGCGTGCAACGACTTCCTTGCCGCTGCCGCTCTCGCCGCCGATCATTACCGTCGCATCGGTCGTCG
>CALZMR010000294.1 GCA_945788575.1 uncultured Woeseiaceae bacterium | reverse complement strand
CTGGCCCGTGTTCGCATCGATTGCGTGCAGATAGCCGTCATTGGTTGCAACGAAGACCACCGCATCCGGATTGCTCGAGGAGCCCCCGTAGACAATCGCCGCCGGCTGTGAGTGCAGCGGGTCGCCCATCACCCGACGTTCCGTCGTCGCCGGGTCGAAGTCCTCGTCAAGGATGTCCTCACCGCGCGCCCAGCGAATGAGTACCTCGCGAGTCGGTTCTTCGGTGGAGCCTGTCAGGCCGAAATCTGCGTCGGTGAAGTTGCCTTCGTTGATCGGGTCCAGGGCGTTGGTCGCAGACGTCAGGTCCGGATTCGACGTGTTGTCGGTGAACAGTCGGCGGCTCGCCGAGTCCGGCATGTTCTCGACCGCGCCGCCGAGACGGACGTCGTTGCCGTCCGCTGCCCCTGACCAGAAGCTGGTTGCGGTTTCGTAGAAGAAACCGGTTGTCGGGTTTACGGCGTTGACGGCGTTTGCGTCGACAATTTCGCCGTTCGAGATTCGATACTTCTTGAGATTGCCGTCCCAGTGAACCTGCTCGCGCGCCGCAAACGTCGTCAGGAACAGATCGTTGAGATTCTGGGTACGGTTGAACGTGTTGACTGCCACCGCCGGTGCCGCGAAGGACAACGAACGATCCTGGATCCCGTTGACGATCTCGAGAATCGCAAGCGTCAGGCTCTCTACGTCGTCTGCCAGGAAGTACCGGCCGCCGGATGCTGCAGCGGTGTTAGCAAGGATGGGCAGGTCGATCGTGAATCCGATCGTGTGCGTCGTGACAACCTGGATGCCCGGCTCGTTCGAGATGTCGTCCTGGAACAGGTAGGCACCAATATCGTCGAGGCAGTCGCCCTGGGCTCCGCCAGTACATCCCGCGTAACCGAGCGTGGTGCCCCAATTAGGCAGGGCGTCGACGAGATTCGGGGTTTCCTGGTCGTTGACCGGCACACCGTCCGTAAGCAGTACATTGAAATTTTTCGCGCAGACGTCAGACGGCGGCTGCGAGTAAACCTCGGGACTTAGCTGCGACAGCGCGTCCGGATCCGTCAGATGCTCATTGATATTCTCGCCGTAATACGCCGGCAGGCCGCGCCAGTACAGCGCAGATTCGTACAGCGTCTCCGAGAGCGGCGTCGCGCCGCCGGCGGTAATCGAGTCGATGGCCGCGAGGATCGATGCACGGTTCGTATCGAGGTCCTGCACTGCGTGGATAATGGGGCCGCCGTCGGAATTGTTGAAGCGCATGATTCCGACGTTGACGTTGTCGACTGAATTGAGAACCGCCGTCGCGACGTTCTTCATGATGTTGACGCGCTGATCGTCGACGAAGGTCGGAGTTGCAAGGTAATTCAGGTAGTTACCGTCATATACGGTGACCGACTGACTGGTCGGCCAACTGCCCCACGGGATCTCGTTTTTCGGGTCTGAGGTGAACGGTGCCTGGTCGGCGCCCTTCTGCGGGTAGACGAGGCCGGCGGTGCCGTCGCCATGGTTACCCGAGTCGCGGCGGCATTCGACGAGGTCTGTTTCATTGCCAGGCCAGAGCTTCTGCCAGCGCAGCTTGCTCGTGCCGAGGAAAACGCTGAAGAAACCTGACGAACCGGTCCGGTACTGCACCATGATGTTTGTAAAGCTGCCGATACCGGCGAGCTGCGTGTTGCCACCTTCACATACGTAAGACGTCTTGAGGATGCGCTGGATGTTGGTCGGATCACAGCTCGGTGTGGCGTCAACCTCGGTCCAATACAGGTAGTTGTTGTCGCAGGTGCCCGGGTAGATGATCGACGAGTCGTAGATCTCTCGTGTGTTCTCCACCGTGCTCATCGAACCCGACGAGTCGAGGATGAACAGGATGCTCGGCTTCGGCACGTTTGCGCCAGGATTGACGAGCAGCAGTTCCGTATCGTCGGCAAGTGCCGGGTTGCCAACCGTGAGCGCAAGCAGCATTGCGGCGCTGACGGTCCAAAATTTGCGAATTCCCTTAATCATTGTCATTCCCTCTTAGTGGCAACCGGCGCTCAGCGCAGGTAGACCGAGACTTCCGTGATCCGATCTTCTTCTAAATGGTGTGTGATCGTGACGATCTCGGAGTTTCTATTCGTAATGTGTGCGAGTCCCTCGCGGAACTTCGCAAGCGTCGTGGGCGTTCCGTTGAGCACCCACCGGGTCGAACCCGTGACGCGCTTGGTCAGGTACTCGCACTCATCGCAGGTACGAAAACCGATCGTGCCGCTGTTCGACTGAGGGAAGCGCACATCGGCGAGGTTCACTTCGTGAGCGAGTGCGATGGTCGTGATCTGAGCGAAGACCGGCGCAGTCAGTGCCAGCGCTATGGCGGCTATCATTACTTTGATGTTCATAGGACTACTCCGTATCCCTTACAGCGTCGGCGATTCCGGGCCGACGACATAGAATGCCTGTGTGTGCACGGCCGTCGTGTCGCGATCCGTCGGATTGCCGGGGTCGCGCATCGACTGCGCCTGCGATGTGGCGATAAAGTGGTAAGCGTTGATGCCGCTGCCGACACCAAGGCTAAAGGCGCGATCGGGTACCAGCGTCGAGTCTTCGAACTGAATCGTCGCCGAAACTGATTCATTCGCCGTAATCGTCTGGGTCACTGTCGTTGTCGCAAGTGTGTCCCAGCGTCCCTGTCCAAGGGCGGTCTCGAGGCCTGTCTCGGCGGCCTGAAACGCGTTCTCGGTGTTTTGGTCGTTGCGGGCCATCGCGAGTTCCGTCGTCGCGGTGTTCATGCCCGAAATCGCCAGCACCGTGATGACGACTAGCAGTATCAGCCCGACGACAAGCGCGGCGCCGCGCTGTTTCATGTAGTTGCTTATGTTTTGCATCTTCATTCTCCCCTGTCAGAAGAGCGAATTGCGCAGCAGGATGGTCTTCGAGACCATGAGCCGGCGGAAATTATCGCCATAGGTACCGAGGTCTACGTCGCCCGGTTCGTAATCAGTGTTGTCCTGAATGCCGATCTCGGCGCTGACGCCGCGGACGACGATCCATACACGTGCCGTGATGACCCGTGCGCCAGGCAGATATCCCGGTGCTGTCGGATCGTAGATCTCGTCGCCCGGATTCACGTAGCGATCGACGGTGTTGTCTTCGTCGACGTCGATGCCGAGTTGTACCTGCAGGTTCTCGACGCCGGGTGCGACTTCCTGATCTTCGATCTGTGACACGCCGCCATTAACGACCAGCGTCTTGCGGCGCAGCGTCGGTACGCCCGGGATGAGATTGGAATCGGCCGCGACGTAGTAACTCGACACCAGCAGGTTGTGGGTCGATGAGTCCGCCGGGTTGAACATCGTCGGCACGTTGCCGTCCGTGAACAGTTCACCCTGCACGCGAGTTGTCTGAATCTGGAGACGGCCAGGCTGAAGCGCTTGCGGGGCGACCGTCGCGCGGCGCACGGTAATCAAGTCCGAAGCAGCTTGAACGCCACCCTGAGCGGCGCAGGGGAGCGTAAAGGCGTTGTTGTCGCCGTCGACGGGTACCGATAGGTCGAGCACCCATTCGTCCCCGCATTCGTCCGTTGCGCCAGGGACGATCAGACCCTTCGGGTCCGCATCGCCGGCTATGGAACGTCCCTCGACCGTGAGAGCGCGGCTCGTACGGCCCCAATTGCTCGCCATGCGCAGATCCGATTCGATCGAGTCGATGGCGAACTGTGCCGTTTCCTGAACGCGGGCGATCGACTCGTTGATGACGAACGCCTGGCGGCTCTGGTTGTAGATCTGAACCGAGCCGATGACGAGGAAGGACCCGATGGCCAGCGCGACCATGAGTTCGAC
>CALZMR010000293.1 GCA_945788575.1 uncultured Woeseiaceae bacterium | reverse complement strand
GGCCGCCACTCGCCGCCTGAGCCGTGATATGTATTCGCAAAGAATTCGAAGAGGAGATTGCAGGCCGAGCAACGGAAGTAGTAGAGAATGATGTCTGGCAGATGATCCAGCTTCAAAAGGTCTTCGAAGTCCGGCATTGATGGATCAGGATCATGAGCCACTCCGAACAAGGACTCTACAATCGCAATCCGCCGGGCTTTCGACGGACTCTCAACTTCATGGATTGTGTTGTCCTTGATGTTGCCCATAACGACGCGATGCGCCCTATGGAGCTTGCGCCTGTTACCGATGGGCACTGCTTGCCTGAGATCAGTACAGTGCTCGCAGCTTGAATCAGTATTACTCATAACCGTTGACCGAGTATATCGTCGCACGCACGAGCAAGTTTTCTCGGAACTAAAAAGCCGAACCGTAGTAGCTGTCACACATCAGAGCCGGGAGCGCCACGGAAAAAGCAATCGCTTGTCGAAGAGCCCGGCGACGACTATCAACGGAACAAAAAACACCGCTAAGGGCATTGAATTCATAATGGCGCCCGACACCCAGGGATTTGGGATATAGACAGCAAGTAACGACAATCCAGACACCCACAGCGACCACCGCCAGCCGAGAATAAGTGTCGAGATCACCGCAATGCGGATACCGTGCGCAACGGCCATGTGATCCACGGCATCAAATAATCTCGTCTGGTCGGGCCGGGCGTACATATGTACGATCTCGTAGTTCCTCAGAATCAGCGACACTTCGATTCCGATCAGAATCAGGGCAAGTATCGACACTATCCAACGAGCGGCCTTTTTGTCCGACGCGATCTGGATAGATTCGTCATCCATGTGAGCTTGTCTTCTTGCGCGCGTGATTCATGCCGCGGCACTGGGGCGCGACGATACCGCCTGGTACCAGCGAGCGAGGTTGTCGAGCGTCTGCGGCGGATCAATCTTCGCGCGCCTGGCGAAGTCGACGAATACAAGCGCCGAGATATCGGCGATCGTGAACCGGCCGCCAGCCACAAATTCATTGCTGGCCAGTTGCCGATCGAGCTTCTCGAAGAAGTTGTATACGCGCTGGCGGCCGCGCTCGGCGAGTTCCGGAATCTGCTCGTAGTCGTCGGGCCCCGGCAGTGCCCGGCCTTTCATTCCTTTCGCGGTGTTGCGGAACACGTCCGCTATCGCGGCCAGCCCCTGCTGGTCGACTTTGACGTGCCACATGGTGGTCAGCGCGCGCGTGGCGGCGTCGCTACCCCACAGCGTCGGATCCGGCTTGTGCTCCTCGAGGTACTGACAGATCGCGGTCACTTCGCTCAGGCAGGTGCCGTCGTCGAGTACCAGCGCCGGCACGACGCAGTCGGGATTGATGGCGCAAAACGCGTCGCCGAACTGTTCGCCGCTGCTGAGATCGACCTGAACCGTGTCCAGTTCGATGCCCTTCTCGGCGGCGAAGATTCTTACGCGCCGTGGACTTGGCGCCGTCGCGCAATCATAGAATTTCATTTGTCCTCTCCCTTCTTCGCAAACTCGCCGGCGTGAGCGCGATAGACCGTCTCGGACGTCTGACCGAACATCATCTTCTGCAGCTCCGGGCTCAGCGTGTCGCGCTTCGTCCAGTCGTTGCCGAGGTCCATTCCGCGGCGCACCGCGGGCCGCTCCTTGATCGTGTCGAACCAGCGGCGTGTATTCGGATACTTGTCGAGATCGAAACCGAATCGCTTGTATGGAATAACCCATGGAAATGCAGCGATGTCTGCAATGCTGAATTCACCGGCGAGGAACTCGCGCTCACGCAACTGCACGTCCAGTACGGCAAGGAGACGGTCGTATTCGTTGTGATAACGGTTCAGCGCATAGTCGTGATCGTCCTGGGTGTAGCTGACAAAATGGCTGAGCTGACCGGCCATGGGCCCGAAACCGCTGGCCTGCCAGAACAGCCACTGCAGGACATCGTAGCGCGCCGCCGTCTCGGTCGGCAGGAACTTCCCGGCCTTCTCGGCGAGGTACATCAGGATCGCCCCGCCGTCGAACACCGAAATGCCGTTGTCGTGATCGACGATCGCGGGCATCCGGTTGTTGGGGCTGATCTTCAGAAACTCGGGATCGAACTGATCACCGGCGCCGATGTCCACCGGGATGACGTTGTACTCGAGCCCGCATTCCTCAAGCATGATGGAGATCTTCTTGCCGTTGGGGGTCGGCCAGTAGTACAGGTCGATCAATGGATTCCTCCGGTGCCCTGCCCGCGCGAATGCGGCCAGTATATGATGATTGGCATGCGTGGAGACAGGTGAGGCAATGGCATGATCACGGTTGAGTACTGGATGGTGGGGGCGCTGACGGCAATCGTCGTCGTGTGCGCCGTCTTCATACACTACGAAGGTCTTCGGTTTCTTAGCGACCGTCTGGTCACATCATCGAACCACCCCCATAGGCGGCGGATCATGCTGCTGATTCTGGCGCTCCTCTTCATGCACGTCGTCGAAGTCTGGGTTTTCGGGATCGCATACTTCGCGCTGCTTCAGTTCGACGGATTCGGGGCACTGGTCGGCGAAACCACGATGGCGTTTGTTGACTGCATCTACTACTCTGCGGCGGTTTACACGACGGTCGGCTTCGGCGACATTTATCCTGTCGGACCGATCAGGACCATGACGGGCGCCGAGGCCATAACCGGGCTGACAATGATTACTTGGTCCGCCTCATACACCTTTGTCGAAATGTTCAGGACCTGGCCACACGATGACTGAGCACGAAAAATTCGTTGTCCCCGGCAACGGCGGGCATGAAATCCACACCCGGATCTTCCTGCCCGACTCGGCGCCGATCGGCGTCATTCAGATACTCCACGGGCTCGGCGAGCACATCGATCGCTACGCGCGATTCGCGGCTCGTGCGAACGAGCGCGGCTTCGTCGTCATCGGCCACAACCATCGCGGGCATGGCGGACACGATGACGATCAAGGTTACTTCGCGCCGAAGGATGGCTGGCAGCTCGTGGTTTCCGACGCGTTGAAGGTCACCGAAGCTGCGGCTGAACGTTTCCCGGATCTGCCGATCACGATGCTCGGTCACAGCATGGGCTCGTTCATTGCCCAGTACTTCGCGATGGTGCACGGTGGTCGCTTGTCGGCGCTGGTCCTGTCGGGATCGACGTGGCCGTCCAAAGCGCTCTCGCTCGTCGGGCATCTGATCGCGCGATTCGAGTGTTTCCGGACCGACGAGCGAGCGCACAGCAAGCTGCTCGACGGAATGGGATTCGGTGCTCACAACAAAAAGTTCAAGCCCGCCAGGACGGAGCTGGACTGGCTGTCCCGCGACGAAGCCGAGGTCGACAAATACATCACCGATCCGCTGTGCGATGGGCCGTTCACGGCCGGAATATGGCGAGACCTGACCTCGTTGCTCCTGAACATCGGCTCCGACGAAGCAGTCAATCGGGTGCCTGGCGACCTGCCGATACTGATCACCGGTGGCAGCGACGATCCCGTCGGCGGAGAGAATGGGATGGGCAAGCTCGCGCTGCACTATGCGCAGACCTCGCATGGGCGCCTCAAGGTCAAGATCTATCCCGACGGGCGCCACGAAATGCTCAACGAGACCAATCGTGAAGAAGTCATGTCGGACTGGCTGGATTGGATTCACGACAACGCGGTCGTGGGACACGCGGCGAAGAACAAGACAGCAGCATGATCAGCTTGGCATCCGGCCAAAAAAATACCCGCACCGAAGTGCGGGTATTTTGCGAAGGGCGAACCCTCAATCTTGCTTTAGCGTTTCTGGCTCTTAGTCCATCGTGTAGTTCGCGCGGAGGTACCAGAAGCCACCGTTGAAGCCCATCGGCGACGTTACAGGATACTGTGCACCAACGATGGTCGCCCACGGGTT
>CALZMR010000292.1 GCA_945788575.1 uncultured Woeseiaceae bacterium | reverse complement strand
CAGGGACGCTTCGAGGAGGCCAAGGCCCTGTTGGTCGATATTCTCGAAGTGCGAAAGCGAGCGATCGGCGAGGAGCATCCCGATTCGCTGGGCAGCATGAACAACCTCGCGAACGTGTACAAGGACCTCGGCGAATTCGATAAGGCCGCGACAGGCTACGAGAAAGCGATCAGTCTGGCGCCGGACTTTGCGCAAGCACACCGAAATCTCGCCGCGATTCGCGAGTACGAAGCCGGCGATCCGCACCTGACTCAGATGGAGAATCTGTGGCAACGATCATCCGGGTCCGGTCGGGCCGAGCTGGGTTTCGCGCTGGCTACGGTTGAAGAAAAGCTTGGCAACTTCGACAAGAGCTTCGCTTGTCTCGAAGAGGCCAACAAATTGCGACGAGCCGAACTGGGCTATCGCATCGAAGATGACGCGGCGCTGTTCGCGCGAATTCGGGCGTGCGAGTTCGAACGGCTGCCGCGGAATTCAGGCGAGCCGGCGGGCATACGACCGATCTTCATTGTCGGCATGATGCGATCGGGTACGTCCCTCGTGGAGCAGATCCTCGCCAGCCACGGCTCCGTGTACGGCGGCGGTGAACTCGAGACGCTGAATCGACTCATCATGCCGAAGCTGCTCGACCCGGCACACCCGGACCGGTTCAGCGAGGACGAGATCGCCGCGCTGCGAAGCGGCTATCTCGAAGACCTGAACTCGCTGGATGTGCGCGAGACGGTCATCACCGACAAGATGCCGCTCAATTTTCGCTGGCTGGGGTTCATTCTCGCGGCATTCCCGGAAGCGCGAATCGTTCACGTCAGCCGAGATCCGAGAGCGACGTGCTGGTCGATCTTCAAGCATTTCTTCGCCGACGAGGGCAATCCTTACGCCTGGGATATGCGCGAAGTCGCCGCCTATTACGGGCTGTACCTGGAACTGATGGCGCATTGGCGCCACCGCTTTGCGGACAGGATCCATGAGCTTTCGTATGAGGTGCTGACACACAACCAGGAGCGTGAGACCCGCAGCCTATTGGAGTATTGCGACCTCGAGTGGGATCCGGCGTGTCTCGAATTCCACAAGACGAAGCGGGCGGTGACGACGTCGAGCGCCGCGCAGGTTCGCAAGGCAATGTACACGGGCAGCTCCGAGGCCTGGCGACACTTCGAGCCCTACATCTCGACGCTGCTCGAGGCTCTCGACGCGCGAACCAGCGCGACCGATTGACGCGACGATCAACTACGAGTAATTAGTCGGCTGTATGGAAGAACAGATCAAGGTTAGTGTCCTCTTCGTCTGCATGGGCAACATCTGCCGCTCGCCGACCGCCGAAGGTGTGTTCCGCAAGCTGGTCGAAGACGAAGGATTGAGTCAGCGGATCGAGGTCGATTGGAACGGCGCGGTGTTTCCCTGAGAGATATTCGTGCTCGCAAAGTCGCGCAAGACGATTTTTCCCGATTCGACTACGTGCTGGCCATGGACCGGCTGAATCTGCACATGCTGACCGAGGATGCCGGAGAGGATGACGCGGAGCATGTGCGGCTCTTTCTGGAGTTTGGGAGCAGCGGCGAGACCGAGGTCCCCGATCCCTATTACGGCGGTGGCGCCGGATTCGAACGCGTGCTGGACCTCGTCGAGGAAGCATCGCGCGGGCTCCTGAAGAGCCTGCGGGACCGTCATCGAATCTGACTGCGGCCGCCGCTAAGCTCAGGTCTCCGAAGACGCTTCCCGAAGCGCCGCGTTGATCTCCCAGGGAAGCGGGTTGCGGCGGAGGGCTAGTCCGCCGTTGATTGAACAACCTGCCCGCTAACGAAGCTCTCCGTAGTCGCAAGCCAGAGAGCTGCATTCTACAGCGTGGGGAACAGCAAACGATCTCGCAAGACCGTCGAGCGCTGTCTAATTCCCCTGCGGTTCCTGGCGCTCATCGCCGGCTTCCGGCTTAGCGGCCGGCGCAGCCGGCTCCTTAGGCGCCTGCTGCGGTTCCGGTTCCCAGGGCAGCAGTCGCCCGCCGGGCTTCGGCTCCGTGGCCGCCGGTTTACCATTGCCGCTATCGGCTGTCGTCGCCGGCTCGGCGCTCACGCTGTCGGTCGCGCGCGGCTTGGGCGATGCGGCCGGCTTTTCTTTCGGCGGCTGTTTTGGCTCATCGGATTTCGACTCTTCGCGCTGCGCTGGCTTATTATCCTGTGCGGCGCTCGCCTCTGAAGCTTCCTCACGAGGAGGCTCGCTCTCGGGTGCTGGCTTGGCGTCAGGCCGAGGCTTGCCAGCCGGTTTCTCAGCGGCTTGAGCCGTGTCCTGCGATGCAGGCGGCTGCTCGACCGCATCGGCGGCGCGTTCGGCGTCGGTTCGTGCCCGCGGCGGTCCCGACTTCGTGTCTGGCGCCGATTGCTGCTCTTCTCGAGCTACTTCGGGCTTGCTTTGTTGAGCGGGCTTCGCATCCGCGGCCGGTTTCGACTGCTCGGTGGTGCTTGTTGCCTCAGGCTTGCTTTGCTGAGCGGGCTTCGTATCCGCAGCCGGCTTCGACTGTTCGGTGGTGCTCGTCGCTTTAGGCTTGTCTTGCGGAGTGGGCTTCGCATCCGCGGCCGGCTTCGACTGCTCGGTCGTGCTTGTCGCTTCGCTCTGCTGCGCGTCCTGGGGTTGCCCGTCCCGTCGCTCGCCACTGCGGCGCCGACGGCGACCACCGCGACTGCGTCTGCTGCGAGACGGCCGTTTCTGCTCGCCCTGAGCCTCCTCGGGCTTCTGCGCCTGCTGACCTTGCTGATTCGACGAGTCCCCGGCGTCCTGATCCTGTTGACGCCTCGGCTTCGAGGCGGAACCCGTCTTCTTCGCGGTTTTCTTAGCGGTCTTCTTCTTCGAAGCCTTCTTTTTCGACCGTGGACGATCGTCCGCCTGCTTGCGTTCGCCGCCACGACCTCGGCTGCGTTGCTGGTCGCGGCCGCCACGGCCTCGGCGAGACTGGCTCTTCGCTTTCCTTTGCGGTGTCTTCTTCTTTGTCTTCTTCTTCGACTTCGGTTTGTCGTCGCCCGCAAACAGTCCGGTCAGCCAGGCCCAGAATCCGACGCGCTCGGGCTGGCGAACCGGCGCCGGCGTCGCCGGCTTGATGACCCCGACGGCCGCGGGTTCAGCAATCTTACGTTCCTCGATTGACTGCGGCACGTCGGCTTCTGTTTCGACTTCGGCCAGCGAGTAGCTGACGCCAATGTTCTCGGGAAGCTCGATTTGATCGTCGCGGACACGACGTACGTCGTAGTGGGGCGTCTCGAGCGCGGAATTCGCGACGAGAACAACCTGAGTGTCGTGACTGGTCTCGAGGCTCCGGACCCAGTCGCGTTTCTCGTTGAGCAGGTACGTTGCCACTTCAACCGGCAACTGGGCGATGACTTTCGCCGTACGTTCCTTGCGCGCTTCCTCGCCGACGATTCTCAGAATCGCGAGTGCGAGGGACTCGATCGATCGAATCGTTCCGAATCCGGAGCAGCGCGGGCAAGTCTGATAGGCGGACTCGCCGATCGACGGCCGCAGACGCTGACGTGACATTTCAAGCAGCCCGAAACGTGTGATCTTGCCGATCTGCACGCGAGCCCGGTCCTGTCGGACACTCTCTCTGAGCCGGTTCTCGACCTCGCGCTGGTTCTTCGCCGGACCCATGTCGATGAAGTCGATGACGACGAGGCCACCGAGGTCGCGGATTCTGAGCTGCCGCGCAACCTCCTCGGCTGCTTCGAGGTTCGTGTTGAGCGCCGTCGCCTCGATGTCGCCGCCTTTCGTCGCACGCGCCGAGTTGATGTCGATGGACACCAGCGCTTCCGTGTGATCGATGACGATGCTGCCGCCGGATGGCAGGGTTACCGAGTGTGCGAAGGCCGACTCGATCTGCGATTCGATCTGGAATCGCGTAAACAGAGGTACCGGATCCGTGTATTTCTTGAGCTTGCGGATGTTGTGCGGCATGACCTGTTCGATGAATTCCTGAGCCTCTTTCCAGGTGCCTTCGTCATCGATCAGGATCTCGCCGATCTCATTGGTCAGGTAGTCTCGCAGTGCACGAATGACCGCGTTGCTCTCCCGGTAGATGAGAAACGGAGAGGGGCGCTCGAGGACGACGCTGAGGATCGCCTGCCAGACGTTTAGCAGGTTCTCGAGGTCCCAGGCCAGCTCTTCCGCGCTGCGATCGATACCGGCCGTGCGCAGAATGACGCTCATGCCCTTCGGCACTTCGACGTCGTTGAGTGATTTCCTGGCAAGATCCCGGTCCGCGCCGACGATGCGCCGCGAGACGCCGCCCGAACGGTCCTTATTGGGTTTCAGAACGATGAAACGGCCGGCGAGGCTGACGAAGGTCGTTAGTGCGGCGCCCTTGTTGCCGCGCTCTTCCTTGTCGATCTGGACGACAATGTCCTGACCTTCCTTCAGGACTTCCTTGATATTGGGTTTGCCGCCCGATTCGGGCTGTTTGACGAAATACTCGCTCGAGATTTCCTTGAGCGGCAGAAAGCCGTGGCGATCGGCGCCGTAGTCAACAAACGCGGCTTCGAGACTCGGCTCGATGCGCGTTATCTTTCCTTTGTAGATGTTGGCTTTTTTTCGTTCGCTCGCTGGCCCTTCAATATTCAGGTCGTATAGGCGTTGGCCATCGACCATCGCCAAGCGCAACTCTTCTTCCTGAGTTGCGTTGATTAGCATTCTTTTCATGTTGCCCTACTTGTCGTGTCACGGAGGGCAGCGCTTGGGACTGTGTCGTTGGGATAGGCACGGGAAGCAGCCGATGCGAACATGCACCGGGCGGGCTGAATGGCAGACGAATCGTCCGACAAGTCGTCTGACAAGCCGTCTGCATGAAGCCGCGAACGAATTCGATCACGACGTAGAGGATGTTCAGCATGATTTCCCTAAGGCCTGACCGCGGAAGGCCTCTGCCTTCGGTCCGGGTCGCTGCCAATGAAATCTCAGTCGCGCTCGTAGCGAGACCAAAAAGTAACTACTCTATTGAGACTCGCGGCACATCCACGGTTCGGGGGCCGCTTGGTCTGCTTGCAACGCCGAGGTGGTGCCGCAAGTGGGTAATATAACACAGGTCCAGGCCGCATCAACTTATTGAAAATGCCGGAAAAGTCCCTGACAGACGCCGCCAAACGAGTGTCCCGTGTCCGCAAGGTAACGGTGGATGCCGAATACGCCGGCCAGCGAATCGACAACTTCCTGCGCCGCGAATTGCCGGGCGTGCCGAAGAGCCGCGTGTATCGCCTGCTGCGACGCGGCGAGGTGCGGGTT
>CALZMR010000291.1 GCA_945788575.1 uncultured Woeseiaceae bacterium | reverse complement strand
GAAATGCCAATGCCGGTATCCGTCACTTGACACCGAAGCATCACATCATGATCGGTTTCATCAAGCCGAATAATTTGAAGTGAAACCTGGCAATTGAGAGCACTGAGGTAGGATTATGAGACGAGTGGATTCAGGGTGGTAATGTCTCAGACCTTTGCCTTACTATTTCTGCTTTGAATTCCCTCTGGGCTTGTTGGAAGGCCACCTGTAGTTGCTGGCACACTTCTTCATTCTTGTTACTCCCCGCATTGAGAATCCCTGCGGCATTAGTCCGCACTAAGGCAGAATAGTTCGAATGCTGCCAATCCGGGACGACAATCCACAATTTCTGCCGCCGATAGCAACGGTGGGGATTATTGCAGCAAATGTCCTCGCATGGGTATTCGTGCAGGGACTGGGGTCGGATCCTCAGCTTTCAGCCTCGGTCTGCCGCCTCGGACTGATTCCCGGTGAACTGCTGAACGCGTTCCCGGACGGGGCGCGCGTCAGGCTCGGTCCGGGTAGTGTGTGTGCGCTGGGAGACGGCCCGGCCTGGCCCACCGTGCTGACATCAATGTTCCTTCATGGCGGATGGTTCCACATAATCGGCAATATGTGGTTCCTGTGGATCTTCGGCAACAATGTCGAAGACGCCATGGGTCACGTCAGATTCGTTCTGTTCTACGTCCTTTGCGGTGTCGCGGCCGCGATGATACAGGTCGCCACGAATACCGAATCGCCGGTACCGATGGTCGGCGCCTCCGGCGCTATCGGCGGCGTCATGGGCGCATACATCGTTCTCTTTCCGAGAGTGCACGTGCACATGTTGGTCTTCCTCGGGGTCATCGTGACCACATTCGCCGTGCCCGCCGTGTTCATGCTCGGCTACTGGATTATCGTCCAACTCATCGGCGGCTTTCAGTCGTTCGGCAGTGCCGGCGGTGGCGTCGCCTTCTGGGCGCACATCGGAGGCTTCGCTGCCGGCGCGATCCTGATCTTCTTGTTTCGTGATCGGGAACTACTCAGGAAGCATCCCTACCACGGCTGGCGCAAACAAGCCTTACCTTCGCGAAGCTGGCGGCGAATCGGTCACTAGCGCGGGCGTCGCAGATTTGCCGCATCTGTCATATCTGTGATCGCCATCAACGACGCAAGAGCGAACCTCGTGAATAATCCCTTCAACTGGAGGTTCACATGAAACACCTGATTCTTCTTCTGGGCTTATTGTTGAGTTCTGCTGTCAGCGCCGACATGTGGAAGTGGGTCGACGCCAACGGCAACGCGCATTATGTCGATTCGAATCGTCCGATATACACGTGGACCGACAATACCGGCCGCGTGAATTACGGCGACACGCCGGGCCACGAAGATGCAGTACTGGTGCAACTCGTCCGAATGTCCTCCGGACCGTCAAGCAATTCCAGCGGTGGCTCGATGTCGACGTACTCCGCCAGCGCGGCCGGGCAGAGTTCGAGTCGAGAGGCCGTGGTCGCCGAGAACTGCACAAGAGCGAATGCGATTCTCGCGTCCTATCTGAATTCGTCGCAACTGTCCCGGACCAACGATGCCGGCGAGCGGGAAGTTTTGACGCCGGCAGAACGTCAGGCCGCGATTGTCGAGGCGCGCGAGAAGACTGCCTATCTTTGCGGTCAGTAAAGCGCCTGCAACGGACCGGTCTTGTCCTCTGGGCTGAACGAACCGGAGTTTAGAAACCGAATTGTATTTCGGATGACGATCTCGTCATCGACAATGTAATGGTGGTTGTCGCCCACGATCAGGAAGTCCGCCATTCCCTCTACTCGCGTGCGCGCAAGCGACACTTTTCCATCATCGGGATTTGGTAGCATCGCCGACATCCACGGGTTCATCGTGCCCGTCCCGGCGATGACGCCTAGTTCGAAGTCGACGGCGCCTAGCTGCGCCGGAATGTCGTCTGCGCTCGTACCCAACTGCAGCAGCGCCCGGCCGCCCACGAGACTGGCCCCCGGAAGAAAGCGCGTCTTGTCCACGACCTCGCTGCCCTGATTCGGCGGTGCCAGCATTACGACACGTCCAAGTTCCGGAATAGCCGAACGCTGCTGCTCGAAGCGCACAAGGATGCCGCCAATCGAATGAGTTACGAAATGGATTCTGTCCGCGCCGGTCGCGCGGCATTGCGCGAGGCCGTTGCCGACCGCCATAGGCGCGATGAGGTCGACGGTTCCGGAGCGTGACGGATAATCGACGTTGACCGTGGTGAAGCCCTCAAGTTGAAGCGCGCGGGCCATCGGCCGCATTGCCCGCCAGCTGCGGTTGACGCCGTGGAGCAGCACCACGCACTCAGAGCTTGGCGTGCCAACAAGGGTTTCGGTCCTCGGTACGGTCCCGCAGCCGCTCGTCAACGTCGCGGCAACGACGATCAGCGTAACGGCCCTGAGCATTGCGTAGAACATCGTGGGATTCTGCCTCATTACTTCGAGCCGCGCATGCTTCAAAAGCTGCGTTTTGCCTCGATCAGAATCTGCACGTCGTCGATGCTTGGATCGCCGTTGAGCGGAAATGCGACATCGATGTGGAAGACCTTGTCCGTGCCTATCCGCGTCGGCGCAAGCCGGAGTCCGAAGCCCACATCCGTCAGCCAGTCCAGTTTGCGGCCGCCCAGCGGATCATCGCCCCAACTGCGTCCCATGTCGGCAAACACGGCCGCCCCGACTCGAACGAGACGAAATGGATACCAGTCCGTGTAGTAGCGCTGTTCGAGCGAAATCAGCAGCCGACTGTCGCCTGACTGATAACGCAGCGGGTATCCGCGCAATCCGGTGTCCCCACCGATCTCGATAGGGTTGTCGAGGTCGATGTCGTGCCCCAGGGTTCCGTCGAGCAGCGCGAAGAAAAGCCAATCGTCGTTTTGCCGCCAGTAGTAGCGCAGATTGACGCGAGATGTGGCATTCGCCGTGTCGCCACTCTCGACGCGGCCGCGCAGATCGGCGGATACCAGCAATGCGTGACTGTCGAGGCTGCCGAACGCCCGGCTTGCTGCAATGGCATAGATCAATGCGTCGCGATCGGCGCCGAGACCGGTGTCGGCCCAGCCGAGGGTGGCCGCGACGCGGCGGCCGAAATAGAAGTCCTCGGAGCGTTCCATCTGATTGAAGTTCGATGCCGTCTCGAAGCGGTCCTCGAAAATATCGAATCCGATAAATGGAAATACGAGCTTGCGATCCGTTGGCAGAACGACGGGCAAACTCGGCTGCAACGGAGCGGAGAATCGGACGTCGTCGTAGGTAACGCCTGCAGTCAGCCGCCGGACCCACCCATTCCTCAACCCTCGAGAGACTCCCGCGAAAGCTGAAACGTAGTCTCGCTGCTGCCGATACTCAGCCGTGCGTATGCCTTCGGCGTATAGAGAATTCGTGCGATCGTCGTCGAAGATGGACACTCCGCCCGCATGCCGCGCGTCCAACGCATGGAAGGGCTTGGCGATCGAGAAGAATCCGGATTGCCCGTCCGAGGCGTCGGAGTACCGAAACGTGGTACCGACCCAGCTATCTCCGATCTGTCGATTCGAGTACTCGAAGGTGTTCGCGTCGCGATCGACGTTCTCGCTGTGCACGACCACAACGCGTTGGCCGGTGCCGAACAGATTCGACTCCTCGAAGCCGAAGTCCCATTCGTCTTCACCACCCGATCGAGAAAAAGCCAGTTCGGGCGTGAGCGACCAAACGTCGCGAGTCGCGACGGTTAGGTCGACTGTTCCATCCGAACTCATCGACGGTTCAATCGTGGCGTCGAACAGATATTTGTTGTCACGAAGAATGCGCTCGCTTTCTTCCAGTAGGCGCGAATCGAATGCGTCGCCCTCGTCAAATAGCAGCTGGTCCTGGATCGTCGATTCCCTCGTCAGGACGTGGAAGCGATTGATTAGCCGATACAGCCAGTTGTTCTCCTCGGG
>CALZMR010000290.1 GCA_945788575.1 uncultured Woeseiaceae bacterium | reverse complement strand
CCTGGACGATGCCCTGACTGCCGATGTAGATCCAACTGCCGGCGGTCATCTGGCCGAACATCATCAGGCCTTTGCGATCGAGCTCGCGGAAGTGCTCCCAGTTCGCCCAGGCCGGTACGAGGTTCGAGTTCGCGATCAACACGCGCGGCGCATCGGCGTGGGTACGGAAAACGCCGACTGGCTTGCCGGACTGGATCAACAGGGTTTCCTCGTCGCCGAGCTCACGCAGTGACTCTACGATCGCGTCGAACGCGTCCCAGTTGCGCGCGGCCTTGCCGATGCCGCCGTAGACGACGAGATCCTCGGGCCGTTCTGCGACCTCAGGATCGAGGTTGTTCATGAGCATCCTGAGCGGCGCCTCGGTGAGCCAGCTCTTCGCGGACAGTTCGTCGCCCGTAGGCGCGGTGACGATACGTGTGCTGTTCATTGCGTGAGGTTCTCCAGTTCGATGACGCCTGCTTCGGCGGGCGCCTCGCGAGCCTGATACTTGCCCGTGAGTTCATAACGACTGCCCGGGTGATGCAGTCGCGCGAAAGTGACCGGCCGTCCGCCGGACCACGTACGGCGCAGCACGACGAGCGATGGCTCGCCATCTTCCATATCCAGATGTCCGCGAATCGCGGCGTTCGGCAGTTGCGCGCGAACGACCTGCTCGGCTTCGGCCAGCGGCGCGATTGCGGTCAGATACGCGCTTGGCGTGACCGCCGAGAAATCCTGATCGAGACAGTCGGGCGCGAATGACGCGACGACATGGCGGTCCTCGACCTGGATCGGCAGTCCGTTCTCATGGTGAACCAGCAGCAGGTGGAATACCTCGCTGCCCTGCTCGACGTGCAGCGCACGGGCGATTTCGCCGCGAGCGTGTTGCCGGGAAACTCTTAGCGCCCGCGACGTGTGCAGGTGGCCGCGCGCGGCGATCTCGTCGGCGATGTTGCGCACTTCGAGTACGTGCGACTGCGCACGAATCTCCGATACGAACGTGCCACTGCCCGCGACGCGCTCGACCCAGCCCTCATCGGTGAGTTCGCGGAGCGCACGATTCGCGGTCATCCGCGAAACGCTCATGGAAACAACCAGTTCGTTCTCCGACGGTACGCGGTCGGCGGGCTTGAGTTCGCCGCTCGAGATGCGCTCGATGATCAGGTCCTTGACCTGCTGATAGCGTGGTTTCAGGGCCTCAGCCATCGAGATTCCACTCGTTTGCGATGCCGCCCACGGCCTCGGCAAACTCGGCTCGAGCCGCATCGCGCTCCACGTGCTCGCCGTCGACCACGCACCACTCGCCGCCGACCAGCACGCGCTCGATCGGTAGCCTGTAGCCGGCGAATACCAGCGCATCGAGGCGGGACGCGTCGCCGTGACCCAGCAGCATCGGGTCGTCCCCGTACAGACAGACCAGATCCGCGTTTGCGCCCGCCATCAGACCTGCCGGCGCATGACCGCAGGCCTGAGTGCCGCCTGCGACGGCGCGCTCGAACAGCTCGCGCCCGGCATGCGCATCGCGCACGGTTGCGACGTTGCGCGACTGCGAGGCGAGCCGCTGCCCGTACTCGAGCCAGCGCAGTTCCTCGAAAGGATTGATCGTGATGTGACTGTCCGAGCCGATGGCGATGCGTCCGCCGGCGTTGAGGAACTCAGCAAGCGGGAACAAACCGTCGCCGAGATTCGCTTCGGTGCTCGGACAGAGGCTGACGACCGCAGCCGTTTTTGCCAGCGCGTCGATCTCATCCGGATCCATGTGCGTGGCATGTACCAGACACCAGTTCTCGTCGACTCCGATATTCTCGAGCAGCCAGCGCACGGGGCGTCGATGGTAGTGCGCGAGGCTCTGATCGACTTCCCGGCGCTGCTCGGCAATATGGATGTGAATCGGCCCTGCACGCTCAGCGATGCTCGCCAGCGAATCCTGACTGACGGCCCGTATGCTGTGCGCGCCGATACCGACCGACACCAGGCCTCCGGCTTCGGCGGCCGCGCGATCGTGCCGCTCCAGAAACTCGTCGATGCTGATCTCGAACAGTGACTGCCAGCCTTCCGGACCGTCTCGATCGAAGCCGGCGCGCTCGTAGAGCACCGGCACATAGGTAATACGTATGCCGCTATCCGCGGCGGCGCCTCCAAGCGCTTGGAACATTGCATCGTCACCGCCGCCAGCGGGGTCCCTGTGCAGGTAATGGAACTCGGCGACGGAGGTGTAGCCCGCGGACAGCATCTCGACATAGGCCTGGCGCGCAACGGCCCGGAGTCGATCGGCGCTCATGAGACTCGCGAGTTCGTACATACGTTCGCGCCAGCTCCAGAAGTTGTCGCGGCCCTCCGGCGAACGCTCCTCGGCGTGACCCGCAAGTGCCCGCTGGAACGCGTGACTGTGGGAGTTGCCGAGCCCGGGGATAGCGCAATCCACCACTTCGTCCGCGGCATCGGTCTCGGCGCCCGCCTTCACGCTCGCGAAGCGGCCGTCCGCGATCTCGATTCTGACGGCGTCCGCCCAACCGCCGGGCAGCAGCGCCTTGTGCGCGAAGATGGCCTGCATCGAATCCTCTGTTTCAGGTTGTATATACAGCTTAGTATAGGAGAATTATGACCCCGCTTCCGCAACAATGCGCCTATGGCCGACTGGGACCTGCTTCTGACTGATCTGCACGTGGCGACGCTCGCCAACGGCGCGGCTGACTACGGCATCGTGTGTGACGCAGCGCTGGCCATCGCCGACGGCGAGATCGCCTGGCTGGGTCCGGCCGGCGAACTTCCCGGCAAGCGTGCGGAGGAAGAGCGCTCGCTCGGCGGCCGCTGGGCGACGCCGGCCTTGATCGACTGTCACACGCATCTGATCTTCGCGGGCGACCGCGCCGTCGAATACGAGGAGCGGCTATCGGGCGTCGCCTACGAGGACATCGCAGCGCGTGGCGGCGGCATCCTCTCAACTGTCCACGCAACCCGCGAAGCCGACATCGAGACGCTCTACGACGATGCGCATCGGCGCCTGCAGCAGCTCGCCGCGAGCGGCGTCGCGACCGTCGAGATCAAATCGGGATACGGTCTCGACGTAGCCAGCGAACTCAAGATGCTCGGTGTAGCCAGAAATCTTGGCGATACGTCCGACCTGACGATCCGCACGACGCTGCTCGCCGCGCACACCGTGCCGCCCGAGTTTTCCGGTAATGCTAACGGCTACATCGATCTGATCTGCGATGAACTCCTGCCGGAGGTCGTCGAGCGCGACCTCGCCGATGCCGTCGACGCGTACTGCGAGCGAGTGGCTTTCGACGCGCCACAGATCGCGAAGCTGTTCAGGCACTCGCAGGAACTGGGATTGCCGGTACGGCTGCATGCGGATCAGCTGTCCGACGGCGGCGGCGCCGAGCTTGCGGCTCATTTCAGAGCACTGTCCGCGGATCACCTCGAGTACACGAACGAAGCTGGCGTCCGTGCGCTGGCCGCGGCGGGAACGACAGCGGTGCTGCTTCCGGGTGCGTTCCTCACGCTCGGCGAAACGCAGCTCCCGCCGATCGACACACTGCGGGATGCCGGGGTTCCGATCGCCGTCGCGACCGACTGCAATCCGGGCACGTCGCCGCTGTGCTCGATGACCGAAGCGATGTCCGTGGCAAGCCGGTTATTCAGACTGACGCCCGAGGAGTGTCTGGCGGGCGCCACTCGGAATGCGGCGCGGGCGCTCGGCCTCCTCGACGATCGAGGCACGCTCGAGAAAGGCAAGCGCGCCGATATCGCCGTCTGGAACGTGAACCACCCGCGAGACCTCGCGTACTGGATGGGCACTCGACCGCTCGAAGCACTCCTGATTGGCGGGCTCGACATCGCTTGATTCGCTTTACGGCGGCAGGCTCTGCCCCTATGCTGCATCGCCCCCTTCGCTCAGCGAACAGTGAACCAACACCTCGTCCATAGCCGTCGCTTT
>CALZMR010000289.1 GCA_945788575.1 uncultured Woeseiaceae bacterium | reverse complement strand
GGCAGAGAATTCGCCGGCATCGAGACGCGCAACGAGACCGTCGATCTCTGCCGCCGCGGGCTCATCGGACAGCGGGCGCCCGGAGCGTTGCAGCTTTCGAAGACCCTTCTTCGCGATCGGATGATTCGGCTGATGCGCCAGGATCGACTCGTACAGCGCGGCCGCCTCCGCGAACCGTCGCTGACGGATGGCCTTCTTCGCCTGCGCAAGCGCCTGGTCGACAGTCAGTGAGTTCGTCATGATTTCGGGTCTGGTCGCTCGCTCATGCCAGCTATTTGACGTAATCCGCGATTTTGCTCACATGCCGGGTCATACCGGTAAACCGATTACCCGACTCATGCATTAACAAAGACAAGTATCACCTGAGAGGGACCTCAGACATGAAATATTCTCTTATCTTATCGATCGCCGTGCTAGCCCTGTCGAGCGGATGCGCGGCAACGACGGATCTCAGCGGCCGGATGGCCGGATGGCAGGGCCAGGACGTGACGCAAGCCATTGACGCCTGGGGACAGCCCGACGCTCAGGAAGCATTCGGCGAGCAGACTGTTTTGATCTGGCAGGATCGTGGCTGGTCCTTGCTGCCCGAAGGCGCCGTGGCTCGCTCAGACAGCGCTGCCGTCATCTGCGAGAGACTGCTCGCCGTCACGGACGACGGCGAGGTTACCGGCTGGCGCTGGCGCGGAGACGCCTGCTTGTCTTTGCACGCCGAACCCGTTGCTACACGGACGATGCTGAGTTTCGCCGAGCACGGAGAGCGCGGGCTCTGAGCCGAGCCACGGTGTGCCGTGACGGGCGATCCTCCAGCCATCCTCCACCGCTGCGTCTCGCTCGTTGCTCTGGGCTGCACTGACCGAATTCCTACCCGACGGTGCCCTCTCAGTGACGATCAGACACTGCCGACGCGCGCCGCCCTCGCGGAGAGCGACACCGGTCGGAGCAGTACCGCACTTCGGCCCAGACCTTGGCCCATTTTCGGCGCCAGACGAAAGGCCGGCCACAGGCCGCGCAGATCTTTTCCGGCAAGTGCGGCTTGGTGTGCAAACGAGTTACCCGCCGAATTTGCTCGCTGAGCAAGGAAACTTAATCAGTTTTCCAAAGCAGCGTCGATGCTCGCGATCAGATCCTCATCATACGGCTGCGTGCGCGGACTAAACTCGGCGAGAACCTCGCCGTCCCGGCCGATCAGGTACTTGTGGAAATTCCATGTCGGGTAGGTTCCCGCCGCAGACGCCAGCGCTTCGAAGAACGGATGGGCTTCGCCCTCCAGAACCGAGGTCTTCTCGAACATTGGGAAACGAATGCTGTAGGTCAGACGACAGAAATCCTGGATCTCTTCCTCAGTGCCCGGTTCCTGACCGAAGAAGTCATTCGATGGAAATCCGAGAACGACAAAGCCTTGCTCACGATACTCCGCATACAGGCTTTCCAATCCTTCGTACTGCGGTGTGTTGCCACACTTGGAAGCCGTGTTCACGACCAATACGACCTGCCCGGCGAAAGCATCGCCCAGGTTTACGACCTCTTCGGACGCCAGACGGCGAAAATCGTGATCCAATAATTCAGGTTCGTTGGCCGTAGCAGCCGTGCTCAACCCAAGTGCGATAAGTGCGAGAATACGCATGCGTTGTCCTCCTCAAAGACCGTGCAGTTTGGTCGACCCGACGCAAAATTGCTACGGATTCGCTGTAACAACTCGTATCATTGCGGACATTCGAAATTCGCCGCCAGCGAGACTGCATGGCAAGAATTGCAATCATCGGCGCAGGTCTCTCCGGCCTCGTCACCGCCAATGCGCTGGCAGCCGATCACTCCGTTGTCGTGTTCGACAAATCGCGCGGCACGGGCGGTCGGATGGCGACGCGTTATGCGGGCCGGTACGAATTCGATCACGGAGCACAGTTCTTCACCGCACGAACTGATGCCTTCGCCGCGGAGTGCCGCCGCATGCTCGAAGCCGGCGTCATCGGCATCTGGCAGGCTGAGTTCAGAGATTTTCGCGGCGCCGACATAGTTGCTGAGAGACGCTGGGGTGCGGACTACCGGCATTACGTCGGCACACCGCGCATGAACACGATCGGCAAGTGTCTGGATCGCGACATAAATCTGCGCCTCGAGACTGAGATCAATTCGATCCGTTGGGACCACGGACGCTGGTCGCTGTTTGATGCCAGCGACGACAAGCTCGGCGACTTCGATTGGCTGGTACTCGCACTGCCGGCACCGCAGGCGGCGACACTCGTCCCCGCGGATGAGGGTTTTTCGAAGCGCTGTGCCGATGTCGAGATGCGAGCCTGCTACGCAATGATGCTGGGGTTCTCGAAGCCACTGCCGATCTCATGGCATGCGGCGCATGTGCGGGATGCAGATATCAGCTGGATATCAGTCAACAGCAGCAAGCCGGGCAGGCCCGGCTCGGAGTGTATCGTCGTGCATTCCACTAACGCATGGGCCGACTCCAACATCGACGCTCCGAGTGACGTTGTTCAGCAGCATTTGCTCGCTGAGTTTCGGCGCGTATCCGGTGTCAACCCGACCGCTGCAGAATTCGTTGCGACACATCGTTGGCGGTACGCGAACGTGGCGCCACAATCCGCAGAAGCCTGCTACGTTGACGAAAATCGTCAGCTTGCGGCCTGCGGCGACTGGTTCATCCATGGACGAATCGAGGCAGCGCACTCGAGCGCGGCAGCCATGCTCGAGCGTCTGACCGGGAGTCTCTAGAAACTCAGCCGGCCGCCGCTCAGCAGGACTCGTCGGTCGGCAGGCGGCCGAAAAAACCCCACCGCCCCCGGCCTGGCCCGCCCGAGCAGGCCCGTGGCGCGGGCATCTTCGGCCGCAGACTCTATGCACAGCCGCATGCGGGCGGCAGCGCCTTCCGCCCTGCTCCGAGCGTGGCGAGCATGAGAGCAGACACCGAAAAACCGATCGGAAGCGCCGAACTCATGCGTCTCGGGCTGGTCAGACTTCAAGAGTGCAACGGGCCGCTTGCGACCTGTGCGGGAACCCGTACCATATGCGCCCTTGCCTGCCCTGTTGCGGGCCACAAGACAACGAAAACAGGAAGTCACAATGCACATCCGAAATAGCCTGGCTGCGATTCTCGCGGCCGCTCTGCTGGCCGCGTGCGGCGGCAGCGAACCCGAATCGGCTGCAGAAGCAGAAGCCCCGGCCGACTCCACGGAAATCACCGTTACCGACGCCGAGCTCGAGGGAAATCCGTTCCGTGAGGAATGGGATACGCCGTTCGGGGTACCGCCGTTCGACGCGATCGAAGACGAGCACTTCATGCCCGCGTTCAAGAAGGCGATTCTCGAGATGCGCGCCGATATCGACGCAATCGTGCAGAACCCTGACGAGCCGACCTTCGAGAACACGATTCTCGCCCTCGAGTCCGCGGGCCCGTCGATTTCGACGGTGCTGTATACGTTCTCGTCGCTTACCGGAACCGAGCTCAACGACAATCTGCGTCAGCTGCAGCGCGAAATCTGGCCGATGTGGTCTCGCGAGTCCGACGCCGTCACGCTCAACGACACCCTCTTCCAGCGCGTCGTCGCCGTCTATGAGCAGCGCGAATCGCTCGGACTGGACGAGCAGGAAGCCCGCCTACTCGAGCTGACCCATCGTCAGTTCATCCGCGCCGGCGCCGCGTTGACGCCCGAGGTCAAGGAGCAGGTCAGCGACATCAATGCACAGCTTTCCGAGTTGACGACGGCCTACGCGCAGAATCTGCTTGCCGAGACCAAGGCGTTCACGATCGAGATCACCGACGAGGCCGATACTGTCGGTCTGGCCGACGATTTCAAGGCAAACATCTGGGACGAGGAACTTCAGGCCTGGGTGATCACGCTCGATCGCTCCGTCTACGAGACGTTCATGACGCAGTCGGAGAACCGCGACCTCCGCGAACAAGCGTTCAACGGCTACCGCCTGCGCGCCTCCCAGGGC
>CALZMR010000288.1 GCA_945788575.1 uncultured Woeseiaceae bacterium | reverse complement strand
TTCCTCGTTCACCAGCTACCAGATTCAGGTTGGCCTGCGTGGCGACCTGACTGACAGCTGGAGCTACGACGCTTACCTGAATACCGGTAATGTCAATATCGGCGACACGCAGCTCGGCAACGTCAGCCGTGCGCGCTTCGGGCAGGCACTGCTTCTCGATCTGTCTGATCCGACAGGCAACACCTGTGCTGATCCGTCGACGACCGGTTCGACGTCTGCCTGTGCGCCGATCAACATCTTCGGCGAAGGCAATATCTCGGCGGCAGGCGCACAGTTCCTGCGGACGGCGGTATCCTCGACGGCTGATTTCGATCAGCTGGTCTCGGGCGTCACGTTCACGGGTGACCTCGGTGGCTTCGAGCTGCCGGGTGGCGCAATCGGCGCGGCTATCGGATTCGAGCACATCGAGAACGACTTCGAGTTCCGTCCTTCGCAGGCTCTTGCCTCCGGCGACATCGCTGGCTTCAACGGCGCTCCTGCGGTTGAGGGTGGCTTCGACGTCGACTCGGCTTACGTCGAGTTCTACCTGCCGATCCTGTCGGGTGAATCGATGGCTGAGCTCCTCGACATGGAACTCGCCTATCGTTCGTCGGATTACACGACGGCTGGTAGTGTCGAAAGCTCGAAGGTCAGTGCCTCGTGGGCACCGAACGATCAGTTCCGCATCCGCGCTGGCTACAACCAGGCTGTTCGTGCACCGAGCATCGGTGAGCTGTTCTCGCCGCTTGGCGAAGGCTTCCCGGGCGCAACCGATCCTTGTGCAGCTGAAGGCCCGAACTCGGGTGATCCGGCGGTGCAGGCAATCTGTATCGCGACGGGCGTACCGGCCGGTGTCGTAGGTTCTCCGGCGATCAACCTTCCGGCTGGTCAGGTCCGCGCACTGTTTGGCGGCAACCCGAACCTGCAGGAAGAGTCGGCTGATACCTATACCTACGGTATCGTTGTAACGCCATCGGCAATCGAAGGGCTGACCTTCAGCCTCGACTACTTCGACATCGTGATCGAAGACGTCGTTTCGACCTTCGGTGGTGGTGCCGCTAACGTACTCAACACCTGCTACGATCCGTCGAACCCGCTGGGTGGCATCGGTTCACCGTTCTGCGGAGTGATCAACCGTCGTGCCGACGGCACGATCGACTTCGTCAGCCAGCAGTCTCAGAACTCTGCTGAGCTGTCGCTGAACGGCTTCGACCTCCTCGCGAGCTACGATATGGACCTCTGGGGTGGCGACTTCCGCATCAACTATGTGGGAACGTTCACGCAGGAGTCTGACTTCATCGCGTTCGCGGGCGACTCGCCGATCGAGTGTGCCGGTAACTTCGGTAACCTCTGTGGCGAGCCTACGCCTGAGTACAAGCACCGCATGACGTTCCGCTGGACGGCTGACAACATCACCGCTCAGCTCTTGTGGCGTCAGGTTGGCGAGGTCACTGACGACGATCCGGGTACGACCTACTCGGTCGAGAAGATTGACGGCCAGGCTTACTTCGACGCATCGGGTACGTACCGCTTCAGTGACAGCTACGCCGTCACGTTCGGTATCGATAACCTGCTCGACGAAGAGCCGCCGATCATCGGTGACAACCAGGAACAGGCTAACACCTGGCCTGCGACGTACGATGTCTTCGGTCGCACCTTCTTCCTCAGAGCCACTGCGGACTTCTAAGGAATCTGACAGGAAGTCAGAAGAACGGCGGGCTTCGGCCCGCCGTTTTTTTTCCGGCTGATAGGACATGAGTGACACTGGCTGGTCCGAGTACTGGGAGAAGGACGGCGCCGCGGGCGGCGAAGTCTTCGTCAGCGGTCAGGGTGGCCGCCACCCGGCACTCGCCGAGTATTGGAAGGCGGTGTTCGCCGGACTCTCGAAGGGCGCCCGCATCCTCGACGTCGCAAGCGGCGCTGGCTCCATCTACGCACACCTCGATGCCGAGCACGGCTTCGACCTGCACGCGACCGACATTGCCGCGGAAGCGCTCGACGCGCTGTCCGAGCGCATTGCCGGTGTCACGACAACGGTGGCCGGGGCGGATGAATTGCCATTCGAGGATCGGAGTTTCGATCTCGTTGTCAGTCAGTTCGGAATCGAGTACGCCGGCTCAGAGGCCTTCGCCGAAGCGGGCAGGCTCGTCAATACGGGTGGCCAGATCGTTGCGCTGGTGCACATCGAGGACGGGTACGTAGACAGTAACAACAAGGCTCAACTTGCCGAAGCAGAGATGCTGCAAAAGATCGAGTTTGTCGAACATGCGATCGACCTGACGAACCGCGCGTTCTCCGGTAACAAAGCCCTCACAGACCACACCGAGCAGGCATTCGTGCCGCTAATCAGACAAGTGAGCGAGGCGATACAGCGCTGTCCCCAGGGCATTCACGCGTATCTGCTCGCGGGATTCAAAAAGCTCTATGAGGGCCGCAGGCAATACCGCAAATCGGATGTTGTCGGGTGGCTCGAAGAGATGAACAAGGAATTGTCCAAGACGCTCGATCGCCTGAGCCGCATGCGCGCCGCGGCGATGTCGTCAGACGACATGGCCGCGATCGTAGCCAGCCTCGAGGCACACGGATTGAGCTACGTACTGGCCGAGCCCTTCGCGACCGAGGGCCACGAAAAGCCGATTGCGTGGAGCCTGACGGGCAAACGACTAAACTAGATAGAGTCGGGCTGATGCGCCCGGCTGCAACACCCAACGTGGAGCACGATACATGACCGACCAACAGGAAACGCTTTCTACTTCCGGCAAAGTCTCCGGGAAGATGTTCTTGTACAAGGAGCCGGAGCTGCTGACGCCGGAGAATCACGGATCGATGGGATTCACGCCGGCGAAACGGCCATTCGACTTCGTTCGCAACGAGCGCGTCGTGCCGTTGACGATGACCGAATTTTCGAGCGCGCTGCGGCACTACCCCATCATCTTCTCGAACATCGAGAGCCCGCTGCCGCTGGCCGTCATGGGACTCATCGAGGAGGTGAATCTGTTCGTTGACGCCGACGGTAACTGGGACCCGATGGCCTACGTGCCGATGTACCTGAAGTGCTATCCATTCACGTTCGCCCACGAGGGCGGCGGCCGTGTGGCCGTTGTCGTAGATCGCGCCGCCGACTCGGTATCGGAGAACCCGGAGTTTCCGTTCTTCGTAGGCGAACAGGTCAGCGAGCATACGAATGCGTTGATGCGGTTATGCACGCAGTACGATGCGGAGCGGCGCCGTACGTCCGACTACTGCGCGAAGCTCAAGGAGTTGGACCTGTTGACACCGCTCCGGGCCGCGTACACGCCCGAAGGCAAGACCGAACAGGAGCCGCTTGCGGAGTACATCGGTATCGATGTCGAGAAGTTCGACAAGCTATCGATGGATCAGGTCTGGGAACTGCACGAAGCCGGTTTCCTGGCGGCGACCTACCTGCAAATCTACTCGCTCGAGAACTGGCGTCATTTGATGGCTAGGCGCGAGAGCCAACGCCAGGCTGCTTAACAGCGCGTCAAGACCGACTCAGCCGGCACATAGCTTCGTCAGGAACGACCTCAAAGCGCTCATTTGCGGATGTGCAAACTCCGCTTTTTCGACTATTCCTTTCTTGTTCTGCACTCGCCTGAGCGCCCTTGATCGGCCCGTCGTGTCGTAGCAATTCTGGTTCAGTGAGGCACGACATCGAAGGGTGCGGTCACCCGCACCGACTCGTCTTTGATCGGTGCCGTCCCGTGCCATAGAAACGACGGAAACAGGACGAGTATTCCGGCCGACGGTTTGATCCACTTCTCCGGATCGAGCGGGGGATCGCAGACAAAAGGCGGTTCCCCGAACTTGATCCAACCCGAGTGGTTCGCTTCGTCAGCGATGTCGTCAGGCACGGAAACGTAGTAGGCGGAGCTTATCCAGCCTTCCGGATGCACGTGATTGACGTGCCAGCCGCGTCCGTGCAGCCGGACTGACCAGCTTCCAGCGATGCGGTAGTCGCCCGAAT
>CALZMR010000287.1 GCA_945788575.1 uncultured Woeseiaceae bacterium | reverse complement strand
CCTAGTGCCGTGGGGCGAGGCGACGGCGGTGAACTTCCTCGCCAACGCACTGCGTTCGGGCTTGCAAGTCAAGAGCACCGACGAGGCGTTCACGCACGACGGCAACAGCTATCCATCCGGCACCGTGATCATCGACGTGGCCGACAACGATTCCAGCCTGCATGCGACGCTGCGGACTCTGGCCGAGGATAGCGGTGCGCGTGTCGTGGGTGTCGACGACAGCTGGGTGACCGAGGGCCCGAACTTCGGCTCGAGCAACGTCGTAAGTCACAACCTTCCGCGCGTTGCGATCGCCTGGGACATGCCGACCAGCCCCTACAGCGCGGGCAACACCCGCTACGTCATCGAGCGCCAGTTCGATCTGCCGGTCACGCCGATTCGTACCCAACGGATCGCATCGTCCGATCTCGGCAACTACGACGTGCTGATTCTGCCGACCACCTTCGGTGCCGGCTACGCACCGGTACTCGGCGAGGCCGGTGCACAGAATCTGAAGGACTGGATCTCGAAGGGCGGCGTATTGATCAGTTTCGGCAACGCCAACCGCTGGCTTGCCGACGCCAACGTCGACCTGGTCTCGATCCGCCGCGAGAACGCGGTCGTCGACGACGAAGAAGGCAACGGCGGCGGCAACGGCGGTGGCGGAGACGGCGAGGAGCAGGAACCGACCGTCGCAGGAACCTACCTGACCAGCGCCGAAGAATACGATGCCGCGATCACGCCCGAGCAGAGCGATCCGGACTCCGTCGGCGGCGTGCTGGTCAACGCAAATGTGGATCCCGATCACTGGCTGGGCGCCGGCGTCGCATCGACCCTGCACGTACTGGTTCGAGGCTCGGACATCTACACGCCGATCCGGCTGGACTCCGGCACGAACGTCGCACGTTTCAGCGCCGCGGACGAACTGCTGTCGAGCGGTTACCTGTGGGAGGAGAACCGCCGGCAGCTCGCGTTCAAGCCATTCGCGGTCGTGCAGCCATCCGGGCGGGGCTTCGTTGTCGCGTTCACGCAGGACCCAACCGTGCGGGCTTACCTCGACGGGCTGAATGTCATCGTCATGAACGCGATATTCCGCGGCAGCGCGCACGCGCGGCCGGTGCGGTAGCGCACAACCAGGACTAGTTCAGCTGGAGAAGTCCTCACGCGTGAACATGCGGTCCATGTCCTCGGGGGCGCGTTCATCCGTGAGGCCCCGGATCATCTGCACGAGTTCAGCCCGCTGTTTGCGCAGCGCCTCGACATCCGATCGCAGCCGCGCCAGCCGCATGAGCGACAGTATGGACACGAAAAGGCTGGTCTCCGCCTCCATCAGCCGCATCGATGAGTAGAAGCTGAACACCAGCCCGACGACGGCCAGCAACGCCCATCCGATTCCGAAATTGGCGGCGATGACGATCGCAATGAGGATGTACAACAACGGCAACAGCATGATCGTTGCGAAAACCTTGAGGGTCGCGACATCGTCCATCTCATAGCTGAATCGTTCGCCGACCATCGCAGCGATCCAGCCAACCGGCAGATGCAGGAGCGCACCCGGGATCGCCGCCGGCAGCAGAAACAACATCCAAAGACCCCTGAGCATGATCTTTGCGAACGCACGGCTCAACGAAATCGGCTGCCGAAGCTGATGGTCCTTCAGCCCAAGCATGTCGAGTCTCGCCTGATAGTCCTCGGCTTCGCGCCGGAAAGCCTGGTTCTCGGGGTCGCTCGGCGCATCGAGATAGGCGGCGATGAAGCGACGATTGAGCTCGACGTACTGAGCCGGCGTCAGCGTTGTGCCGGATGGCTTGTACAGCCGCCTGGCCGTCTGCGCGAAGCGCAGCGTGTTCCAGTCGGGGGTGTTGACGGTCACGCCAGCAATCGACGTCGCCAGGTGTTCGGTCAGATCGCGCACCGCGGATTGTTCGTCCTCTCGATAGCGCTCGACCCAGGCCTCGTCGATGACGATCGGCACACCGAACTCGATCAACACCTGACTGCGGAATCGATGCCGGTGGATGTAGTTCAGGCCGCAGGGAACGATCTTCACGGCGGCCTTGCCACGCGCGGCGACAGCGAGCGCGATGCGCGCGGTTCCGGTCTTGAGCTTGGTCAGCTGAGACTCCGCGTGGCTGACGCCCTCCGGGAAGATGCCCATGCAGTTGCCGTTCTCGAGAACTTCATACAACTTCTCGAAGGCTGTGGTGTTGTCAGCCGCATCGCCGTGCTCCTCGCGTGGATAGACCGGCACGGCGCCGGAAGCCGACATCATCGTGCGCAGAATCGGGTATCCCCAGAGTTTGGCGTTCGCCATGAAGTGCAGTGGCCAGCGATGGCACTTCGCCGCCAGCAGCCAGCCGTCCATTAGGGCGTTGGGGTGATTCCCGGCGAAGATCACAGGACCCTCCTCCGGCACGTTGTCCTCGCCGACGACGTCGATGCGCCGAAAAAACGTACTCGTGATGACTCGGACCAGCCAGAAGAGGAAGCGATTCATAACTCGCTCTCATTTGTTGTTATCCGATCACTTTGCGGTTTCCGCGCAATTCCTTCAAGTTGTACAGGGTCGATATACGGAGCAACTCATTGTTTCCAGTTCCGCAGTTCGTCAATAGCAACGGCATCCGGCTGGCCGTCTACGAGCAGGGAGAGGGGCGCCCGGTCATCCTGCTGCACGGGTTTCCCGAACTCGCATTCTCCTGGCGTCACCAGCTCCCGGCACTGGCGTCGGCGGGCTTTCGTGCCATAGCGCCGGACCAAAGAGGCTACGGGCAGAGCGACGTCCCGGAAGGTGTCGAGAGCTATCGCATTGAAACGCTGATCGCCGACCTCCACGGCCTGCTCGACGCGCTGGAACTCGAATCGGCCGTCTTCGCCGGCCACGATTGGGGCGCGATACTTCTGTGGCATATGGCGCAGGTGGCGCCCGAGCGCATCGACGGGCTGATCCAGCTCAACATCCCGCACTATCCGCGCCCGCGAATAGACCCGATCGAGCTCTTCCGTTCGCGATTGGGGGACGACTTCTACATCGTCAACTTCCAGGACTCGGACGAGGCCGACCGCGCCTTTGCTGCGGACACGCGGCACTTCTTCGACATGATGATGCGGAAGAGGCAGATCACTCGTAAGCGATACGAGATGCTGCCGTCGGAGATGAAATCGCTGAGTCTTCTCAAGACAATGAGTCGCAAGCACAGTAGCGGCGATGCGCTGCTGGATGACGACGAGCTCGAGTACTTTGCGAGTGCGTATGACGGCACCGGGTTTACCGGTGCCATCAACTGGTATCGAAACTGGACTCACAACTGGGAGGCGCTCGACGGTGTCGACCAGATGATTGAGATTCCGACGCTGTTTATCGGGGCGGTTGACGATGTTGTCATCAGGCCCGAGCAGATCGAAGCTATGAAGCCGCTGGTCACCGATCTTGAATTGCACATGCTCGAGCCCTGCGGGCATTGGTCGCAGCAGGAGCGGCCTGATGAGGTGAATGCGATGATGGTTGATTGGCTGCGGCGGCGGATGTCGTAGCCGCCACCGGCCGCGTGATCGACGCTATGCCGCCCTGTAGGAACCCATCTTACGGGCGATTCAAGGCTGACCGCCGTCGCCCGAGGGTAGGTCCTGCCCGGAATGGCTCACTCGCTGGCGCTCGCTCCGCTTTATTTCCGGTCAGGACCTACCCTCGGCCACCGGACTTGGCGAAGACTCAGGCCGTCGCCCTCCGGTAATGCTTCCCGGGAATGGCTCACTCGCTTGCGCTCGCTCCGCTTTATTTCCCGGGAAGCATTCCCCTCGGCCACCGGCTGCGCCGTGCAAGGTGTCCGGCCACGATTTTCCCGCGGTTAGAGTCTCAGCCGTTCTGATTGATGCCAATACGAAAAAGAAATTCGGTGCTGCACTCGACGCGGCGGAACGCCGCGCGAGTGAGCTGATGCTATGGGTTGAGTGTTAGTGCAGTGCCGGTGACAGCAGTTGTTCCACGCCTTCGCCGAACAT
>CALZMR010000286.1 GCA_945788575.1 uncultured Woeseiaceae bacterium | reverse complement strand
ATAACCGATTCCCTGGAGGTTCCGGTGATCGGCATCGGCGCTGGGCCGGAGGTCGACGGTCAGATTCTCGTGCTGTACGACATCCTCGACATCACTCAGGGACGCACGCCGCGCTTCGTGCGCAATTTTCAGGCTGAGCACAACTCGCCGATAGCCGCTATCTCTGCATATGTCGAGGCCGTCCGGGACCGCAGCTATCCGGCGCCCGAACACTGCTTTTCCTGACCGGTCGCAGTAAAGGTCACGCGCTTGCAGGTAGTACACACCAAGGAAGAACTCGCTGAGTTCATGAGCGAATGGCGTCTCCACGACGAGCACGTTGCACTGGTCGCAACGATGGGCAATCTGCACGAAGGTCATGCTCGGCTGGTCGAGCTCGCCAGGGAGCACGCGGAGCGCGTGGTCGTAACGGTTTACGTAAACCCGACGCAATTCGGACCGGACGAGGATTTTGAGGAATATCCGCGCACGCTCGAGCGAGACACGCGTCGATTACGCAAGGTGAATGCGGACGTCTTGTTCGTGCCGAGCGATGAGACCGTCTATCCGTTCGGCCATGATTGCGCGACCGTCGTTTCGGTGCCCGGGCTGACCGAGAATTTCTGTGGCGCCTCGCGACCCGGACATTTCGACGGAGTCACAACTGTCGTGGCTCGCCTCTTCGCGCTCGTACAGCCCGACGCTGCGGTCTTCGGCCAGAAAGACTATCAACAGCAGCTCGTAATTCGCTATATGGCTGAGGATCTCGGTCTGCCGATTCGGATCATCACGGCAGAGACCGTCCGTGAGGACGACGGCCTGGCCATGAGTTCGCGCAATCAATATCTGACCGAAGAGGAGCGGGCGATCGCTCCCGAACTCTACCGCACTCTCGAGCAGGTCAGCCGTGATCTGCAGAACGGCAAGCGGGACTTCGGAGATCTCGAAGCTCAGGCAGTGGCGGCCCTGGAGGACGCCGGCTTCGAGATCGACTATGTGGCCATACGCCGCGCGCAGAACCTGGCGCCACCAGACCGTGACTGCGACGAGATCGTCGTTCTGGCCGCGGTGCATCTCGGAAAAGCGAGGCTCATCGACAACGTAGTCGTCACAATTTGATTGAACGCGTCAGCCAATGGCGCGTGGACTAAGTCGAAACAGTGTTTCGCCCTGAGCGCTTGGCTCGGTAGAGCGCGGCGTCGGCACTGCGTATCAGGCTATCGAGCGTTGCAGAACCGTTAACGGCGGCGACGCCCATAGAGATTCGAATCGGTATCTGGATAAGGGAATCCTCCGAGTCTTCGGTCTCGCCGCAGACGGCCGAGCGCACCCGGTTCGCGATTGTAACGGCCCGTTCTTCGCCTACCTGTGGCAGCAGGACGGCGAACTCGTCTCCCCCGTATCGGACGAGCAGGTCATCGGGCCGGAATTGGCACCGCAATATTTCCGAAACCGCACGCAGCGCCCGGTCGCCCGCAATGTGACCGAAGTGGTCGTTGAAGTCCTTGAAATTGTCGACGTCGATCATGATGAGGGCGATCGGCATGTCGTCCTGGTCGCAGCGTCTGATTTCGCGAGGGAACGCTTCCTCCATGGCGTGGCGATTGCCGAGCCCGGTTAGCGCGTCAGTCGTTGCGTTGTACTCGTACCGTCGCAGCTCGCCATAGCTATCTGCGATGACCCGGTTATGGCTGCGCACGCGCTCCGACAACACGACCAGAAGGTTCTTTGCGAATTCGTGCGAGGCGTTGACCATTTCCCACAGCACGCTCTGATGCATGACCAGAAGATGCGTATCTTCCGCCGCGACGACGAATGCCGACGGGTCTCGGTCCTCGATGATCGACATCTCGCCGACGCAGGCGCCTACGTCTATTACAGCAATGGGGTCGGTATCGGGGGAGCCTACGTGGACGTGCAGCAGGCCGGACAGGACGATGAATATGTGCTCATTGTGAACGCCAGGCGAAAGCAGAAGTTCGTCCGGGCCTATATCACGTCGTTCGCAACGCAGCAGTACATCATGAACGTCGTCCGGATTGACGCCATGGAACAGCTCCAGCGCCTCGAGCAGCGAGCGCCGGTAGTCGGAGTTTATGGGCTGCGGGTTCGCCATCACACCATTCTTGCGCGATTGCCGCCTCAGGAATAACGATTAGGACACACTCTGGCGGGATGATTCATGAACAACTGTGATGATTGCGACAACGATCAAGCAAGAGCGCGAGTGGCTTCATGAATAGTCCGGGCTAAGCTTCGAGTTCGCGACGTGCTTCCGCAAATCGCTCAAGATCGTCGTCGGTCGGTTCCGGGTATCGCAGGCCGATGCCTTTTAGCGTGGCAATGACGATGTCTGCTACACGAGCCCTCATGTAGCGTTTGTCGTCGGCAGGTATTGCATACCAGGGCGCCCAGGGGCGCGATGTGGCGTTCAGAGCCTCCTGATAGGCAAACATGTAATCGTCCCAGTGACGTCGTTCGACGACGTCGCGTGGCTCGAATTTCCAGTTGCGCTCGGGATGGTCGAGTCGCGCCAGGAAACGTCGCTTCTGTTCGTCTCTGGATACATTGAGAAAGAACTTTAGAATCACGGTGCCGTTGCGGGCAAGATGCTCTTCCTGCTCGCGAATCGATTTCAAACGGTCGTCCCAGATCGTTTCGAGATTGACTTCGCCGGGCAATTTTTGCGATGCCAGAATCTGAGGATGCACTCGGACGACCAGCACTTCTTCGTAGTGGCTGCGGTTGAAGATGCCGATGCGGCCGCGCTCTGGCAGGCAACGCGCGGTGCGCCAAAGAAAGTCGTGGTCGAGTTCCTGGCTCGACGGCTTCTTGAAACTGTAGACCTGGCAGCCGGACGGATCGACGCCCTGCATAACGGCCCGAATCGTACTGTCCTTTCCGGCCGCGTCCATTGCCTGAAACACGAGCAGCACGGCATGGCGATCGCCGGCGGCGAGCACCCGCTGCAATTGCTTCAGGTGATCGGTCGCGGCTTTGCGATGGACGCCGCTGTGATGATGACCGTCGGTGATGGGGACGGTCGATGCTTCGTCAATACGGAAGTTGCCGTCGAACGGCACCAGATACGGCGACGCGGGCGCCTCGAACATGTCGAATCTCCATTATTGTTATTCGAACACGATGCGATCGGTCCCTGTATCGCATCTCGGTGATCGCAGATCGTGCGTTCACCGCCCCTTATGCTAGTGGACGTTGTGCTGTTTCAGCGCCCACATGACGTGTTCCCTTACGAGCTTTGAGTCAGAGTCTCGCCGTTCGTTCAATGCAGCGATCACGTCAGGCGTTGTCTCAGCGTTGCCCAGCGCCACAGCGATATTTCGGAGCCAACGTTCGTGGCCGATTCGCCGAATCGCGCTGCCCTCGGTACGGTCCAGCCAGACTGCCTCGTTCCACCGAAACAGTTCCGTCAGATCAGTCGTGTCGAGACCGTGCCGCGGAGCGAAGTCGCCTTCGGCCGTCGGCTGGGCGAACTTGTTCCACGGGCAGAATAACTGGCAATCGTCACAGCCGTAAATGCGGTTGCCGATGGCTGCGCGAAGTTCTTCGGGAATCGCACCTTTGAGTTCGATCGTTAAATACGAAATGCAGCGTCGCGCGTCGAGCGAGTAGGGCGCAACAATCGCATCGGTCGGGCAGACGTCGATACAGGCGCGACACGTGCCGCAATGCTCGCTCGCCGGCTTGTCTATGGGCAGCGGCAGGTCCGTGTACAGCTCGCCGAGGAAAAACCACGATCCGGCATCCTTGTTGATCAGGTTCGTGTGCTTGCCGATCCAGCCGAGACCGGCTTTCTCGGCGATGGCTTTTTCGAGCACGGGCGCGCTGTCGACGAATACACGACTGCCAGATTCACCGGTTCGATCGCGGATTTTCTGCGCAAGCGTCTTGAGGCGACCGCGCAGCACTTTGTGATAGTCGCGACCGAGTGCGTAGCGCGATACGTACGCTTGCGATGGATGATCGAGCAGCTGCTTGCTGCTCTGCTCCGCTGCAGGCAAATAGTCCNNNNTGCGGGCAAATAGTCCATGCGAGCCGAGATTACGCGCAGCGTCCCGGGAACGAGTTCAGCGGGCCGGCTGCGCTTCGAGCCATGCCGCTGCATGTACTCCATTTCGCCGTGGAAACCGGCTTTAAGCCAGTCGACGAGTCGCTGCTCGGCCGTCGCAAGGTCGATGTTGCTGACGCCTAGCTGCTGAAAGCCCAGCGACGTTCCCCATTCGAGAATATCGGCTTTCAGCTCATCATAATCGACGCTTTCGTTTGCGCTCATATCTCGCGGGTGTATGTATGACCGCAGACAGTATAATCGCCGCCATGCAGCAGCTGCCCGTCGAAATCTATCCGGTCACGGCCGTTCGTGAAATCGACCGAACGGCGATCGAAGACGAGGGCATACCGGGGTATACGCTGATGTCCCGCGCCGGCGAAGCCGCGGTCCGGGCTGCGAGGCGACATTTCCCGGACGCGCGCCGCTGGCAGGTCATCTGCGGTGCCGGCAACAACGGCGGCGATGGCTATGTCGTTGCGCGACTGGCGGCCGAGGACGGCATTCCCGTATCGGTCATCGCCATGGTCGAGCCGGACAGACTGAACGGCGATGCCGCGACCGCATACGGTGACTTCGCCGCGAGCGGCGGCGCCGTCGAGGCGTGGTCCGGCAAGCTCGATCCGGCAGCCGAGCTTGTCGTCGACGGCCTCCTCGGCAGCGGCCTCGAACGGGCCGTCGAAGGTGCTTTTGCTGACGCCGTTGACGCAGTCAACGCGCAGACGTCGCCGGTCATGGCGCTGGACATTCCGACCGGCATCCACGCGGACAGCGGCGAGGTACTCGGTTGCGCCGTCCGTGCCGACCTGACGATTACGTTCGTCGGACTGAAGGCCGGACTGTTTCAGGGCGCCGGCCAGGAACATGCGGGCATGCTCGAGTTTGCGGGTCTCGGCATCCCGGCGCATTGCTACACGCCGACGGCGGCAATACTGCAGCGCATTGACGATGCACT
>CALZMR010000285.1 GCA_945788575.1 uncultured Woeseiaceae bacterium | reverse complement strand
CAGTCGCGGCCGTAAGCTTCGTATTTACATCCCCCGAAGAACCGGATCCCGCAATGTAGGCGACATCCACGTCCGCAAGGGCGGTATTGAATTCCGCCTGCGACGCATGATCGCTGATCAGGATAACCTCGTAACCCCAGGACTCGATCAGCGATTTCCTATCGGTCTCGCTCGTCGACGGACTACCCGCATCAGCGACGACCAGCAGGACATTCTTGCCCTTATCGCTACCGGCCCCGATCGCCCATTCGATGGCCCGTTGCGCAATGAGAAGACCGTTGCTGTTGAGCCGCTCCCAGTTGACGTTGGAGTCCACCTGGCGACCAAACGGCAGCATCACGCGTCGCCCAGCGACCGTGCCTCCGCTCTCGGCCTGCATCCCCGCGTCGAGCAAGACCAGGCTTCCCGCACCGCCCCAGTCGGCCAGTGTCTGCAGGTCCGGAGATACGTTTCCGGACACGGTCAGGCCTTCCATGTCGGCGGTGTAGATGTCGAGTGGTCCACCCGGAAACACGCTCGTGATGTAATGTGACGTGTCGGAGACGTTGATCGCTTTTCCGAGAACGGGGGTCGCGTAAAACTGCGCCATGCCCAGCTCGTCGTTGAGTCGGCCTTCGTCACTGACGACGCCGATGGGCGCATTGGAAAGTTTCGTGCTGAGCGAAGCTTCCTGCGACGGTTCGGAAATGTAGGCGACATCGTTCGCGGCAATGCCGGCGTCGTAGTCGGCCTGGCTCGCATCGTCGTCGATGATGTTGACTGTGTATCCCCAGGACTCGAGGATGGCCTTCTTCTGGCTGTCGTAGTACCACATGTTCGTAGCGTTACGAACCACCATCAGGATGTTGCCGCTGCCGCGCGGCGCCATACAGGCATTGCCACATTCACAGGCGTAGCTGATGGTCAGTTTCGGACGCAGCGCAGGATCGGCTTCCTCCCGGGAAGCGAACTTGGCTTTATCGAGGCCGTTGGCTCCTTGCAGCAGGAGGCCATAGTTGGGCTCCCCGGCCATCCACTTCTGAACCAGGCCCGAGATATCCCAAGACACCCAGGTATCCGTGGAACTGATCGTCGTTTCATCGGCCACGGCGGGGCTGAAATCGCCGCCTGCGTTGGCCCAGGTACCGGTGCCGTCATAAGTACCCCAGGTGGCGCCATCTGCCGTGCCGCCACCCGCTTTTGTCCCTTCCACGAAACTGCGTGTCAGCTCGTGGGCGGTTGCGGTGCCGGGAACGCTCAAACTGAGCAGTCGCATTTCGAGGATTGCGGATACAACCCTGGCGCCTGCCGGGATTCCTCCAAGATCGAAGCGCAGCACGGGGCGTTGTGTAAACCCCGGGTCTGCGTTTATCTGTATGTAGTCGGAGCCGCCATAGTTGCGCTCGTAGAACGAGTCAAGCATCGCGTCGGCGCCCGGGTCCGTCCCGAGCTGCAGCATCGTGGTGCTGGGTGGTTGATAGGCGCTGGCCAGCCGGTCTTTCGCGTCTCGTAGCACACCGTTATCGAGCTTGGCTTTGGCCTTGATCGTTACGGGTGATGCTTGTCCACTGCCGATGACCACTTCGAGCCGAGGTGGGTTGGCACCGTCTTCTCGCGCCGTGTATTCAGTGTGAATACCCTCAGCCTGAGTATCGAAAAGGATCCCGTAATTGGGCCGCCCGTTGACCCACGATTGCACGACCCCGGCCAGGTTGATCGCAACCCAGACATCGCCCGCGTCCTGCGCCGGGAGCATGGCGATTCTCGCGCCCCGGTGCCTGCCGGCAAACGATTCCCATGTAACGCCTGTTTCTGTCCAGTCCGCCGTGATTTCGTGAACGTTTATCGGCCCCTGGGGGTGAGTCTTGCCGGCTTTCAGGTGGAACCATGCAATTGCTGAGCTGATCTGCGCCTTGGCCGCGATTGAGGAGATATCGAAACGGGTCAAAACCTGCTCGGTACCGGCGGCCTCATTCCTGACGTGGTTCCAGGCCGTAGTGCCGTTGTTTCGAGTAACGTCATCACTTCGAATCCAGGCGTCCTGGTCGGCGGAGACGGTCACAAGGGTGCCCGCTGCTGCCCCCGTCATGCTTGCGTTGTACGTATCAGCCCCGAGTGCGGTGTCCGGTATCGTGACATCGCCTATGCATGCATTGTTCTGTGCCCTCCAGAGTGCGTGCTGCATGCCCGCGGCAGCGACATATTCGGCGCGAGAAGATTCGAGCTCCTTGCTCGAGGTATTGGCGCTGATTGCCGAATCGTGCGACAACAATACGGCGATTGACGCAATCATGAACAGCGTCACGACCACAGTGACGAGCAGGTAGCCGCCCTGGTTGCGACGACTATTCATAGCGAACCACCCACTCGGACGCTTGCGCCCAGGCTGACAACGGCGCCGGCCTGACCCGTCAATTCGAGTTCGATGAGTACGAGGTGCGCAGAGCCTGTCGAGGAATCGGCTTTCTCGAAACGTAAACGAGTGACATTGTTCGCGATCGCGGAGGCTACGACATCGCGACCGTCGTTGGGACCATCGGGACTGCTGTTGCCGTCCTCGTTCCACGGCACTGGCATGCGTTCCATGAGCGAGTCGCCGTCGAGGTAGAAGACGACGGGGTCATAAGGATCTTCGAAGCCGCTACCGCCCTGCTCGTCGTCGTCGGTATCATCGCTGGTGCCATCGACCGTGCCGTTACCGTCGTCGTCGACGCCGCAAACGCCGGGGCAACCGTCGCCGTTGTTGTCCGAAGGAGGATCTTCGGAGAAGGACCCGTCGCCGTCGTTGTCGATGTAGCCAAGGGGATCTTCGTTGTAGGTGCCGTCTTCGTCGTCGTCCCAGTACGAAGAGGGGTTCTCATCGACCGAGCCGTCGCCGTCATCGTCGATGAGCATTATCCCCGGGAGGAAGTCGTGGTGGATGTCGTTGGGCAGGTCTTCGTCGATGCGTCCATCACGATCGTCGTCGGCGTCAGGGAATCCGTCGGCATCGAGATCCACGTATTCCGGCAGCGTGACGGCAAGCACCGCCGTGGCGAACGTGCTGCTGCCGATCGGCGGAGATGCTGGAATGGTCTGCTCGCGGATGTGCTCGGGCCAGTTGGTGTTCGGATTGTCGTTGCCTGGCAGAAGCAGCTGCCGCGAGTGGCCAACGGTCCTGACTATCCGCTCCAGTGCGAATGACGCGTCCCGCTGTAGCCTGTTCCGTTCCTCGACGAGTTCATTGGTCCCGAGCGCGTTGCTGACGATACCGCTGGTTGCGGCCAGCAGCAGCGAGGCGAGAGTGATCGCGACCAGCAGCTCGGTTAACGTGAATGCGGATTGTTGGGTCTTGCCGAACATCCTCAAAAACCCTTCGCCCTGACCGTCTGCAGCTCGTGGACCGTGCCCTCGGCCGCGACCCGTATCCAGATGAGCCCGGCATCGGTACCCGTGAACGGGTTGTCGTCGGCGTCGGCGTTGTCGCCGTCGTAAAGTGACAGATATACGACAAGACGGCCCGGCAACCCCGCGGTTTCGGAGTAAGTCGTCTCGATGCCGGGACCACCTGCGGCGGTGGCGGCGGCCTCGAGCTGCGCGAACGGTTCAGCAAGCAGTTCCTCCACGCGCGATGTCAGCCGGAACTGGTCGGTCGCGAGGTCGGCATGAACCTCGGCGCCTGTCACACTCGTCTGCAAAGCGCGCATGGCAGGTACGAGCAACATCGTCAGCAGCACCATCGTGATCAGCACCTCGATGAGGGTCAGGCCGGATTGTCTCTGCCGAGAAATCATTGCACCGTCACCCTGCCGGTTATGCCATCGACCAGTACAGTGCGCCGAGCGCCGCCAAGGTCGAAATCTACCTGGAAGGTATTGAGCAACACGGTTTCGGGGTCGGTACACCAGCCTGTGCCGTTGGCGTCGAAATAAACGTTCGCGTTCTTGTTGCAGGCGCCACGAAATACGACAGTGCGGTTCAGGGAGTCAGCGGCGGCAAGCGACTGCAAGTGACTCGGCCCTGGCAAAGCGCATGGCGGCTGCGAATTTCTCGACTGCCAGGTCCAGTTTCTTGTCAGCACCAGACGAAAAAGCGGGCACCGCAATCGCTGCGATGACCGCCATTATCGTGACCGTGATGACCAGCTCGACCAGCGTGTAGCCGGCCTGCAATGGTAATGGGGACATTCTGCTTTTTTCCGCTCCCATTTGCTCAAATATCCAATCTGGCGCAGGAAAAAGCAGAATGTCCCCGTTATCAGGGGATTACTCGTCGCCGATGAACTCGCCGGTAACCGAATCGAAGCGCCAGCCTTCGCTGCCTCCGGTCGCCAACCCGAGAACGCCAGTTGTGACAACGGTGACGGTGTTGTTCGCGGGATCGCCGAGCGGGTTATTCGGCAGGTCGTCCTTCAGGTACGGCCCGTATTTGAACTGGTTCGGATCGGTGCCGGTGCAGGCATCGCCCGACGAGTTCGTGTAGTTACGCAGCTGGGCAAGGAATGCGGGTTCACCAATTGCGGCGGCTACCGGAACGCCGTTGACGCAGGCAGCGCCGGATGCGGCTACTGCGCCCGGGTAGGCGTTGTGCTGCTGGCGGTACAAATCGATCGCCGAACGAATATTGGCTATGTTCGTGTCGTAGGCTGCCTGATTCGCATCATCGGTCGCGGCCGAGAACTGCGGCACGATAATCGCTGCAAGTATCGCCAGGATAATGACGACAATCAGCAATTCGACCAACGTGAAACCATCCTGGTTTCGAGAACTTCTTAGCGAAATCATAGACTTATCTCCTGTGCGCTAATCTTTTGTCCGCTACTGGAGTCTTTGTCGGCCTGTTTCGCCGTTTCTTTAGCGACTGTGACGCATTTTCCTGAATATTTTCAGGGTCAGGAAACGGCCCGCGACAGCTTGAAAATCGGCAGTATCAGCGAGCTCACGAGCACGCCGACGACGACGCCCATGATCAGCAGCATGATCGGCTCGGCGAGCTTGGATACTGCGTCGAGTTTCTTGGTCAACTGGGTCTCGTAATAGACGCAGATGCGGCCCATCACCTTGCCAAGATTGCCGGTCTGTTCTCCCGTCGCGATCATGTGCTTGGCGAGATCGGGCAGGAACGGCGAATCGGCGAGGCCCGCGGCGACGCCCAAGCCGGACTGCACGGAGTCCTCTACCTTGGCGATCTGGTTGCGGAACAGCGTATTTCTCACGACGTCGCGGCAGGCTTCGAGGCTTTCCATGACCGAAACGCCGTTGTTGAGCGACAGGCTCATTACCTGCAGCGATTGCACGAGGTAAATCTGCGTAAATATCTCACGCACGCCGGGGGTATGGAGCTTGAGGTAATCGACACGCACAGAACCCGACTCGCTCGTCAGCCACTGGC
>CALZMR010000284.1 GCA_945788575.1 uncultured Woeseiaceae bacterium | reverse complement strand
CTCAGTGGATCAGATACTGAAATGTGCGTGGGGCTTGTCTCGAACGAGCGCGCATCGTACTTCGCTCGCAGAGGATCAATCTGCTGAGCGATGTGTGGCGGCGGCAAGATCAGAATGACGCCGAGACGATAATCTCGCTGCCACTGCTCCCAACCCGAGGTGTCTTCAACATAGGTGATCATGCGTGCCCTCGAGGCGTCCAGTGCCTAGGTGCCGATAATCTGCCTTGCCCATTGCACGACGCCGCGCACCCTTGGCGCCGTCATGTCGTAGGCCTCGTCGAAACTCACCCAGCGCCACTCGTGATGCTCGGGTTTGCCGGTCTCCGGTGACGGGCCCATAACGACCTCGGACGCTGCCGTGCTGGCGAGGTAGTAGCGTGCTGTCTTGCCGTGGTTGTAGGGCCCGGTCTCCATGAAGCGATCGCCCCAGTCGAGCTCGACGTCGGCGATGCCTGTTTCTTCCTGCAACTCCCGGCGTGCGGCTTCCAGCGCTGACTCGCCGCCCTCCCTTAGCCCCTTCGGGAAATCCCAGTGATGCCAGGCGCGAAGCAGCAGCGTCCTGATGCCGTCATTCGTCTCTCGTGCGAGAACGATGCCGCAGGACAACAGCTCTTCCGTCACAAAGCGGCGCCTCGGAGGACATCAACCGGAGTCGAGTTGATAGCGCTGCGGGCGGCGAACATGCCGCTTAGAGACACGACGAAGATGCCGGCCGTCATGCCGACGATCCAGAGCATCGGATTGAAGGTGTACGGCAGGTTGAAGAGGTTTACCGCGACAGCCCACGCCAGAATCGAAGCACCCGCTGACGCAAGCAGTCCGGCCGCCGCACCGAGTGCCGCGAATTCGGCGATGACGCCAGAGAAGACAATGCGCTTTCTCGCACCAAGCGCGCGCAACATGGCGCTCTCGAAACGGCGCTCGTCGATGGTCGACTGGACGGCCGCAAACAACACGGCCACACCGGCGGCGAGCGTAAAGAAGAACACGGCCTGCACGGCAAGGCTCGCTTTCTCGATGATCCCGCGCACCTGACGGAGGATCGAGTCGAGGTCGATGACGGAGATCGTCGGGTGCGCGCGAACGAGCACCTCGAGCGCCGGTCGCTGCTCCGGCTCGACGCGCATGCTGGCTATATAAGTGCCGGGATAGTCATCGAGCGCACCGGGCGAGAGGACCAGAAAGAAGTTCGGTTGGAACGAATCCCAGTTGATGCGACGGACGCTGGTAACTTCCGCTTCCAGTTCCTGACCGGCAATCTCGAACATCAGGCGGTCGCCGATGCCAATACCGGTCTCCATGGCGACTTCTTCTTCGATCGAGACCAGCGGTGGCCCGGTGTAATCTTCCGGCCACCACTCGCCTTCCAGTATCTCGTTACTGTCGCTGAGCCCCGCGGACCAGGACAGATTCTGCTCGCGGTTGACGAACCAGTTGGCGTCCGGGGTCGGATACTCCCGCTCTTTGACGCCGACCTCATTGATCGCCGTCATCCTGGCGCGGATGAGCGGCGACAGCGCCGGCGCCTCGATGTCGCGCGACTCGAAGATTTCGATGACCGATTCGATCTCGTGGTTCTGAATGTTGATCAGAAACTGGTTGGGTGCATTCTCATCGAGCGTTTGCCGCCAGCCTTCCAGAAGGTCCGTGCGCACGAGAGTGAGTAGCAGCAACACCGTAAGACCTATGCCGAACGCCACAACCTGAATGGCGCTCGCCCGGCCTCTGCGGGCGACGTTGGCAAGGCCGTAGCGCCACGCGACGCCCACACCCGACCGGAAGCGGCCGAGTGTGGCGACCAGGCCGCGCCCCACCAGGTATAGCGCCGACGCGATGACGATGATCCCGCCCAGCAGAATCGCCAGCATTGTCGGATCACCGACTGAGCGGTACAGCAGCGCGGCAACGGCTGCCAATGACAGTCCGGCGACGAGTATCCTTGACGGCGCCGGCGGCATTGCGTCATGCCGCAGCACTCTCAGTGGCGGCGTGTTTCGAAGTTGAATCAGAGACGGCAGCGCGAAACCGATCAGCAGGACCATGGCGCTGCCGCTGGCGAGCACGACCGGCGTCAGGCCCGGATCGGGCAAATCGCCCGCGATGATGTCCGAGAGTATCCATGACAGAACGGCCTCCGCACCAAAGCCGATCAGGCTGCCGGCGGCGACACCGATCAGGCCGATCAGTACGAGCTGCACGAGCGCCACCGAGATCACGAAACCCTGGGTCGCGCCGAGGCTCTTCATCAGCGCCACGGTGTCCATGCGGCGCTGCGCGAAGCGCCGCGCCGACATCGCCACCGCGACAGCGGAGAGCAGCAGGCTGATGACCGCCGTCAGCGAGAGGAATCTCTGCGCGCGATCCGCAGCCGCGAAGGCACGCTCGCTCGACTCTTCCGCCGAGCGCAGCCGAACGGAGTCCGGCAGCTCATCTTCGAGGCCCGCGTTGAACTGGGCGACGGCTTCGTCATCGCCGGCGACCAGAAGCGAGTAGCGGACGCGGCTGCCGATGCCAATCAACCCGGTCTCTTCCAGGTCGTCGACGTTCATTAAGAAGGTCGGCGCGAGCGATGCGAAACCGATGGACTGGTCCGGGCGATAGCGAATGACGGCCGTGATCTCGAGCGTCGCCTCGCCTACGTCGAGCGTATCGCCGACATCGGCGCCGACCCTCGCCAGCAACGACGAGTCGGCCCAGACCTCGCCGGGCCCCGGAATACCATTGGCCTCGCGCTCGTCGCCAAAAAGTTCGTCCGAGACTCGAACGACGCCGCGCAGTGGATACGGGCCCGCGACCGCCAGCACGGTCGATAGCGCGCTACCCTCTTCCGCGTATGCGACCGTCGGAAACGCAACCATGTCGGCCGTGCGCAGACCGAACTCGTCGGCGCGATCGCGCCACGACTCGGGGATGGGTTCCTGCGAGCGAAGCCTGAGGTCCGCCGCAAGTACTTCGTTGGCCTGCCGCGCCACAGCCTTGCCGATCCGGTCGGTGAGGAAACCCACCGCCGTCAGCGCCGCAACCGCCAGCACGACCGCAGCGAGCAGCACCAATACTTCTCCAGAACGCAGCTCGCGGCCGAAGCTGCGAAACGCGTAACGCAGCGCCTTCATGCGGCCGTCCGCACGTCGCTCGTCAACTTTCCGGCGTCGAGGCTAATCACCCGGTCACAGCGCTCGGCAAGCGCCGTATCGTGCGTGACGAGCACGAGCGTGGTCGACGACTCGCGGTTTAGCTTGAACATGAGTTCCATGATGCGCTCGCCGGTGTGTGCGTCCAGATTGCCGGTAGGCTCGTCGGCGAATAGCACGGCGGGCTCGGTGGCGAATGCGCGGGCTATGGCAACCCGTTGCTTCTCGCCGCCGGAAAGTTGTGCCGGATAGTGGCTCCAGCGATCCGCGAGGCCGACTTTCTCGATGAGGTCCAGTGCGGCTCGACGCGCGTTGTCGTGGCCGGCAAGCTCCAGCGGCAGCATCACATTCTCGAGCGCGTTCAACGAAGGCACGAGATGGAACGACTGAAAGACGAAACCGACGCTCTCGGCCCGGACCACGGCCCGTCCGTCCTCGTCGAGCTCATTGAGGTTGCGGCCGTTTAGTTTCACATAACCGTCGGTCGGCAGATCGAGGCCCGCAAGCAGAGCGAGCAAGGTCGACTTGCCCGCGCCAGAAGGGCCGACTACGGCCACGGACTCGCCCGCAGCAATGCTGAAACTCACATCGGATAGAATGGTCAGACTACCTTCCGGACTGCTAACCTCTTTGCTGATTTTGTCTGCCGCCAGGACGGCCTCTGAATTCTGAACCGACATGCTGAGAATATTGATCCTTGTTTTACTGCTGGTGTCTGCTGCTGCTCAAAGCAGCGACGAGCCAACGATACTTATCTTTGGTGACAGCCTGAGTGCAGGCTACGGTCTTGACGTTGTTCAATCCTGGGCCACATTGTTGCAGGCGCGGCTTGAAGCTCAAGGTTACGAACATCGAGTCATCAACGCCAGCATAACCGGCGAGACGACCGAAGGCGGTGCAGCGAGAATTGGGGC
>CALZMR010000283.1 GCA_945788575.1 uncultured Woeseiaceae bacterium | reverse complement strand
GGGCGGCGTCATCCATTGGACGCATCACGATCCGCAAGGGCGGCATCCGGATGGATGGCTCGAGCATAACGGCCGTCGGTATCAGTAGATAGAACGACGAGGACACCCACAGCAGTTTCGCTGTGGGTGTCCCCATTTCGCCCGATTACGCTCAAGAGACCGCAGAGGAGAAGCGGGCGAAAAGCTCGTCTTAGTGACGATTCCGCCGTCGGTCGCGGTCCCGGCGTCCGTGGTCGTCATCGTCATAGGCGACAAAGTGACGACGTTCGAAGTAGCGGCGCTCCCAGCGGTAAATCTCGAACAGCTGGTTCCAGCTGATCTGACGGTAGCCGCTCAAGGGCGAACGCCTGTACCAGTGACGGAAGTCGTTATTACGCCTGAGCCATCTCGGCATCTCGTGGCGACGCAGAACCTGCACCTGATAGCCGCGATCGTGCCCGCGGACTCCATCGTTTCCCTGGTGTGCTGCCGCTGGCGAAACGTCAATGAAGAAAAGACTGGCTGCCAGCAGCAGGCCAATGCTGAGCTTGTTCATGGTGACCTCCTTGAGCCAATACATCCCAACGGAGTTTCAGAATAGGCGGAGTCCCATGAACCGGGAGTGAACGTAAGTTGCTGTTTTTATTAACGGTAGATGAACGGCAGGTGGTCGATCGGGGGAAGACTTGTCGTCAAATCAGGGCACGCTGCCGTCGAAGTACTGCACGGCCAATGCGAAAGCATCGAGGCCGATAATCTCGCCGATGATGCGGCCCGGGATGTCGTCGGCCGGCGGATGGATGCCGCCCCAGATGCGCGACAGGCTCGTCTGATCCGAGGCGTCGCGATACGTCGCCCACTGCAAGGTCATGTCAACTGACGGACCGTCCTCGAAGAACAGAAACTCGTTGGCCTGAATCTGGAACTCGCTCATGCCGCCGGGGAAGTATTCGCTGCCGGTCAGTGCCGTCAGCACTTCGGACGCGGCGCGGGAGTAGGTCGAGTGACCGGATACGTAGCCCGCGAACGGTGGCGAGACGAACGACGGACGCTGATACGGCCACCAATTCTCCGCGAGTATCCAGTCGACGCCTGCTTCGTCTTCGAACGGATCGTTGATGAAGTCGGGTCCGCGCCACGCATAAAGCTTGATCTTGCCGACGTTCTCGTCGGCGGCGCCGGCCAGCGGATCGCCGGTCTGCACGACCTCGATGTAACCCGGCACCAGCGGGATGCCGTCGACGTTGTACGACGGGCCCATCGGATCCGAACTCTGGCCGAGATCCGCCATCGCCCGGATCGCGGACAGCGGCCGCAGGTAGTCGTACCAGCCCTTGATGCCCCAGGCGGTAATCGCCGAGTCGTGCATTGCGCCGCCGAGCGCGAAGTAGGCTTTCACATACCACTCGGTTTCATCGAGGATGGGTCCCGCACCGCCGAAGCGTTTCTCGAGGTCAGGGTGGTCGGCGACTTCATTGAGGATGACGAACCAATGTCCGGGCGGCGTCTCGGAGTCCGGGCCGTCCGCCCAGAACTCGGCAAGCACGCGCGCGTAGTCGCCGCGCGGGACGACCTGTGGCGCATAGGGCTGGCCGGTCACGGGGTTGGTCGTGTATCCCTGGCTCGAGTCGCCGCCGTTCAAATAATCGTAGAACTGATCGAAGTCCGAGAAATTGACAGGGTACGCCGGGTTGTTGCCAATGCTCGCGGGGGAGATGTCGATCATGATGCCGTCGGCGGCATCGAGATGGCCGGACCATACCGCCACCATGGAGAAGCCCCACTTGTAGTCGTCGCTCGTATAGCTCGGCGGCGGGCCCGGATCGAAGTACACCTGGTAGTCGAAGCCATCGCGGTTGAACGTCGTTCGGTCGGCGGCCTGCAGCGCGAATGGGACCACCTGGCCCCATTCGGGGCCCAGGAACTCGGGCTCATCCGCGACGGGGTTGCCGGACTGGTCGATGAATTCTGATAGCCGTATCGGCTGCCAGCGGTCGAGATCGACAATGTCCGGATTGCCCGGGTCCTCGGGGAAGATCGCCGGGTTTACCGGGGCGTAGGTCGTATTGGCGTAGTCGTTCGCTTCGTTGGAACCGTCCTGCAGCCCGAAGCGGATGTAGCAATCGGCAATATAGTTGCCGAGCGCCGCGGCCGAACCGCCTTCGTAGCTCAGCGAAGCATCCCCGGTGTTGTAGCCGAACTGCGTCATCCGCGCATTGGCAGCGTCGACGATATCGATAGCGCGCGGTGCCGCCGCGAAGCGGTGCAGGATCAGCCGGTAGGCGGCATGGCTGATGGCCTGCGCGCGGGCGCCGGCTATGTCGTTCGGCACCTGGAAGTTGTTCAGTGCGCACGTAAACCCGTCGACCGTTTCGCCCAGCAGATACGGGCTGGACACACTGTCGTAGGCGGCCCAGGCGTCGTACATGGCCGCGGACGTATGCCAGAGGTTTCTGGCATGTACCGTCGGGCGCGCGAAGTCACCGCGGATCGCCTGCAGAATCTCATCGTTCCAGGAACGAGAAACCGGCTCGGCCGGTGCTGCCGGCGGCTCGGGCGGCGGAATGACGACCGGTGGAGGTGGCGGGGAGGCGCCACCGCTGGAGCCGCCGCAGCCTGTCAGGGCTGCCAGCAGAAACAGAGGAAGTATGCGTTTCATGAAATCGGACAAATCGACTCTCCGCGGGCTAACGCGTAAGCCCGCGCTCCACTCGGTGTTCAATGGGACGACCGAGTCTAACGGTCGAACGTCGTATCTGACAATGCGCCGGAACCGGCTCGAGGCCCATCCGGGGGCGATCGCTCACCCTGTTTCACATATCGTCGACCGGTACACCGCGAGGATCGTTGCGGCCAGCCGACGGACGGCTGGGTCGCCGGCTGCGATGCGACGGCGATATCAGGGACGCTCAGCCCCTCGGATCAGGGTCTGACGATCTCGCCGTCGCGGTACCGGATCTCGCCGCCAAGTACCGTCATCACGATTTCGGTGTCGAGCAGTTCGTCGTCCGAGACCGTCAGCAGGTAAAGCGGATGCAACTCGACGGCGTTTCAGCGCGGGTATGGAGCCACGAACCGGGCGCGAACGAGCGCGGCTCTCTATCTCGACGCCAGGCGACCGGATTCGATGCAAAAAAAGAAGACGCCCCGCGAGGGGCGTCTTCGTGCCTCAGTTGGCTGACAGTCTGTCGACTTAGTCGACAGCGTTACCGGCGTTGACCCTGCCGTCACCGAACACTTGATCGTGCCCCGGTTGACCGAGATCGTCGGCGTACCGTTTCATCGCCGTGCGGAGTCGCTGCGGCGACATGTCGCCGCCGTTGAGACCGACGATGATTGCAGCCACGCCCGTCGCGTGCGGCGCTGCCATGCTCGTCCCCTGCGCCCACCAGTACGTGTCACTCGGGCCATTGCTCAGCACCAGGTCGAAAAGGTAGCAGCGGCTGACAAAGATGTCTTTGACGCAAAGCGTATTCACCGGATCCGGTATTGCGAAGAATAATCCCGCATTTCCGCCAGGTGCGCCAAAGTCAATGATCGAATTGCCAAAGTTGCTGTAATACGCGAGCGTATCAGGCCCGGCAATGGGCTCCGACGGCGCATCGCCGACTACCGCTGGGAGCGCGCTGCCGATGGGTCCTAGAGCCGAGATTCCGAGCACGTTCGGGAAGTCAGCGAAGTAGAACTTCAGGCTGCCGGTGTTGTCCCCGTTCAGCGCGCTGTTGCCCGCCGAAAGGACTACTGTCGTATTGTTCTGGCGCGCGTAATGGAATGCGCGGCGATACGCCTGCTCGATGGTTTGGCCGTCCGATACTATCTGACCGCACGGGATGCCGAGGTCGAGGTCCCTGATCAACTTGCAGATATCGCTCGGGTTGCGATCGCCGACGCCGCCGAGGCTCATGTTGATCAGGTCTGCACCGACGTCCGCGGCATAGACGAGGCCGGGCAGGATCGCCTCATCGAAACACGCGGGACTGAATTCCGTGCACACCTTGACGACGACGATCTCGGCGTCGGGCGCGACGCCAATGCCGGCGCCGCCGCCGTCGGCTGCGGCGATCGTTCCGGCG
>CALZMR010000282.1 GCA_945788575.1 uncultured Woeseiaceae bacterium | reverse complement strand
ACTATCGCACACTTTGCCGCGACCTGAATTCGTTGGACCGGCACCTACGTGGGGATCTATAAGGAATAGGGCCATTAGGTGCCGGCCCTCGCGCCGGCGTTCAGACCTTTACGGCTGGTCCGGCCGTTGTCGGTCACCTGTGGTAGGAGATTCTGCCGACGGTGTCGACCCGGATCGAGTTATCCCGGAAGTCTACCGTGCCGAAATCGGTCGCGAATCCGGATGCATTACTGAAGCGCCCGGTGCCGTTGTCGTTGAATTCGACGGTTTCGATGAATTCGACAACCGGCGGCGGCGAAAGCGACACACCGTTGTAGTAAGTTGCAGACAGCATGTCACCGTTAGCGGCGTAGAACGACAGAACTCCCTGACCGTAGGTTCCGTCCGGTGCGTATCCTCCCTGTCCATCCGGCGCTACGTACGAGCAGTGCTCGGCATAGAAGTATGTCCGGCCGAGGTGCGTTGCATTGCCCCAGCCGTCGAATCTGGCGACAGCAAACGCAAGCTTGCCCGGGGGCAGATTGGCCAGGTCGTTGCAGCGCGCATTGACCAGAGCCTCAGCTTCAGCACCGTCAAAGATCGTGATGAATGCAATGACCGACCCTGAGAACCTAGCCTCGAACGGCACATCCGATGGGCCGCTGCTGGCGGTGATCGGAACTGCAGCAACAGCGAGAAACGCGCATATCAGTATTAGTGTTTTGCGCATGACAACCTCCTTCCAGATCATAGGGTGGTTCGGGTTCACCAAGTGATTGGGTACGGTCGCTCGGAATCCAATCCGGAAAATTACGGATTGCCGGGATTTTGGAGAGTGTGGGGATTTACGGCCGACCTCTTCCCATCGGACCGTGGATATTCTGGGTGCCGACGGCTGGCTGGAGTTAGAGACTCGGCATCGCTACGTGCGGCTCCAGGAACTCCGTGATCCGCTTCGGCAAATAGAACTTCGGCCTCCAAGGTGTGCCGCCTTCGATGAAACCGACATGACCGCCGAAGTCACTTGCTTCGATCGTCACATTCTCCGAAACAGCGTCCTCATCGGGAATGACGTCAGGCGACATAAACGGATCGTCGAGCGAATTGATGATCAGAGTCGGGCGTTCGACGGAGTGAAGGTAGTGCGTCGAGCTGCAGCGATCGTAGTAATCCTGCATTCCCTTGAAGCCGTGCAGCGGCGCCGTAACGGCATCGTCGAACTCCCCGAAAGTTCTCGCGGCCATAGCCTTGTCCCAATCGAATGCGGAGGTGTGCGGGTCGAACTTGCGGCGTACGGCCTTCTTCATCCGTTTTATCAAGTGCCATTGATAAAACCTTGAAAAACCAGTGTTTAATGAGTCCGCACATAGGTGCAAATTCAAGGGCGTGCAGACGGCACAAGCGGCTCGCAGCGGCGTCGTATCCGCAGCCTCGCCGAGATACTTGAGAAGAACATTGCCGCCCAGAGAGAATCCGACGGCGACGACAGGTCCGTGCTCTCCTTTGTCGGCGAGCGAATTCAGGAAGAACCGTACGTCGTTGGTTTCGCCGGCGTGGTAGCGCCTGGGCAGAAGATTCGTGTAGTCGCCGCAGTCGCGGAAGTGCATGACACAGCAGTGCCAGCCTCTGTCAGTCGCCGCTTGCATCATCATGCGCGCGTAGGCGGAGTCGGACGAGCTCTCGAGGCCGTGAAGGATGACCAGCAGCGGCACGGACGAGGGCTGGTCGCCGGTGGGCTCAACCCAGTCCACGGCCGTTACGTCACCATCGGGTAGGCTGAGAATCTCGCGTCGGAGCTTCGGGCGGGGCCGATAGGCCCACGGCAGCGACGGAAAGATGGTCTGCAGATGCCGGTGCTTTAGCCAGCGCGGGGGACGGAATTCGCTGCCGATTATCCGTTTGTCTTGATCGTCTGTCGTCACCGGGCGCAGAGTCGAGTCCGTTTCCGCGGTCCAAAAAAAATGGCCCCCCGCGCGCTGCGGGGGGCCCGCCAAGGAGTGAAAACCCCTTCAGGCTCTGCAACAGGGGGCGGGGGAGCAAAACCCTGTTGCAATGCCCACGCTAGGGCATCCCTGACCCTGCTGTCACGGGACATTCGATCTTTTGGGGGTGCTAAAAACTTAGCCCGCGTGGCCAGTATTTTCAGTCAGTGCGGGTTCGAGCTCGGTGCCAACCGGCTGCGCCGCTGGTTGCGGCTGTTGCTGCTGCGAGAGGTAATTGGCCAGGGCCTTTTCGAGGTGCCGGGACAAGAAGTCCGGCGAAGCCGACTCGTGGGCTCGGATGATCTGCGACAGGAACGCCACGTTCAGAAGCGGTTCGCCGTGCTGCTCCTGTTCACTGATGACCTGCATCAGTATGGAGCGAGTGATGTCTTCCCCCGACTTTTTGTCGACCACTTCGAACGCGACGTCATTCACTACGAGATTGCGAACGTCGACGAGAGTGATGTAGCGGCTTTCTTCGGTGTCGTAAAGGCGGCGGTTGGGGTACTTCTTGATGACACGATTCATTATGTTGCTACCTTAGCCGATTTTTCGCCTGAGCTATAGTGCTGGACTGAGTCGAGACTTCCGCCAGTCCCTGCAGCACGCTGATGTCCCAGTTTTCGCCTGCCCACGTCCACACGTCTTCGACGGTCTCGCCGCCGAGAGTGGCCGGTGGCGACTGACGCAGAGCGACAAGCGCCTGAACGAGGGTTGCCGCGGCGTCGTCGAGTGGCAGCCCCTGGGCGCCGGTGAGCTTGCTCAGTTTGCTGCCGTCGTCGTGTACGGCCACCGGGATGTGCGCATAAGCCGGCGTCGGATATCCCAACAGACGCTGCAGCCATATCTGCCTGGGCGTCGACGGCATCAGGTCGATACCTCGAACGATTTCGGTAATGCCTTCGAGGTAGTCATCGACGACGACGGCGATCTGATAAGCGATGAGTCCGTCTCGGCGGAGGATCACGAAGTCGCCGGACTCGGACTCGAGACGCAGGCTTTGCCCGCCCTGAAGGCGGTCGTGAAACGAGATCGGCTCGTCGGTGGTCAGAATCCGAACGGCTGCCTCATCGGAATCCGTGCCGCCGCGGCAGTTGCCTGGATAGATCGTTCCCAGAGGGCCTCTCGGGACGTCGGCAAGATCACGCCGCGAGCAGCCGCATCGGTATGCCTGGCTGGCGGCGAGCAGTTTATCGACCGCGTCACTGTGAGCGTTCGCGCTTCGGCTCTGATAAAAGACCTCGCCATCCCACTCGAATCCATAGATTTCAAGCGCTTGCAGGATCAGCGCATCCGCGCCGGGCTGCTCGCGCGGCGGGTCGATATCGTCGATACGGACGAGCCAGAGGCCGCCTCGGCGGCGTGCCTCGAGATAGCTGGCGACGGCGGCCAGCAGGGAGCCGAAATGAAGGGGCCCAGTTGGGGACGGCGCGAAGCGGCCGACATAGCGTTCCGCGTCGCGCCTGTCTCCTACAGGATCACCGGTAGCGATCGTCCCGGTCGCGGAACTGACGCTCCGCCAGCTCGCGACGCTCCTGCGCTTCCAGGCAAAGGGTCGCGACAGGGCGGGCTTCCAGACGTTTCAGTCCGATCTCTTCGCCGGTCTCGTCGCAGAAGCCGTAGGAACCCTCGTCGATGCGGGCCAGCGCCGAGTCGATCTTACGCAGTAGCTTGCGTTCACGGTCGCGGGTCCGAAGTTCCAGGCCGAACTCTGATTCCTGAGTCGCCCGGTCGTTGGGATCCGGGAAATTCGCGGCTTCGTCCTGCATGTGATGGACGGTGCGGTCGACCTCGAACATGAGCTCGCGCTTCCACGCGCTGAGAATCTCGCGGAAATGCTCGAGCTGTTCAGGGCTCATGTATTCCTCGCCGCGCTTCGGCTTATAGGGGTCGATCCCATGGATCGGACCACTAAGCAGATTCGCTCGCGCAGCGGCTGAACGAGGCGCCTTCTTCGCCGGTTTCGCGGGGGCCGGCTTCTCTCGGGGCGGCGGCCGGCGATTGCGTCCGGGTACCGCAGCCTTCGTGCTGGAAACCCTCTTGGCGGCCTTTTTGGCAAGCTTCTTCTTACTGGCCTTCTTGGCAACCTTTTT
>CALZMR010000281.1 GCA_945788575.1 uncultured Woeseiaceae bacterium | reverse complement strand
GTCCAGCCAGACTGCCTCGCTCCACCGGAACAGTTCCGTCAGCTCAATCGTGTCGAGTCCGTGCCTCGGGGCGAAGTCGCCTTCGCCAGTCGCCTCGGCGAACTTGTTCCACGGGCAAAACAACTGGCAGTCGTCACAGCCGTAGACTCGATTGCCGATCGCTTTGCGAAATTCTTCCGGAATCGGGCCGTGCAATTCGATCGTGAGGTACGAAATGCATCGGCGTGCGTCGAGTTCGAAGGGTGCGACGATCGCTTTGGTCGGGCAGACATCTATGCAGGCCGTGCAGGTACCACAGTGAGCAGAAGCAGGCAGATCAATTGGCAGAGGTAAGTCGGTGTACAGCTCGCCCAGGAAGAACCATGAGCCGGCGTCTCGATTCAGCAGATTCGTGTGTTTGCCGATCCAGCCAAGACCGGCCTTTTCCGCCAGCGGCTTCTCGAGCACCGGCGCGCTATCGACAAAGACACGGTAACCGAACGGTCCGATCCGCTCTTCGATTCGGCGAGCCAGCGCACGCAATCGGCCGCGCAACACCTTGTGATAGTCGCGGCCGAGGGCGTAGCGAGACACGTAGCCGGCGGACGGGTGGTCGAGTAGCTCTTTGGCGGACTGCGTCTCGCCGGTCAGATAATCCATCCGAACCGAGATGATCCGCATTGTTCCCGGGACCAGCTCGGCGGGACGGCTGCGCTTGGTTCCATGGCGCTGCATATAGGACATCGCGCCGTGATAGTTCTTCGCCAGCCAGTCATTGAGTCGCCCCTCCGCGGCATCGAGATCGGTGTCGGCAACCCCGATCTGCTGGAAGCCCAATTCTCTGCCCCACGTGAGGATGTCGGTCTTCAGCGCCGAGGTGTCGAGTTCGTCAATCGGCATTGCACGGCTTCGCAGGCATGGGCCTACAAGTATAATCGGCGTGATGACATCGTTGCCCAGAGAAATCTATCCGGTTGCCGCCGTTCGCGAGATCGACCGCACCGCCATCGAAGACGAGGGCATTGCTGGCTACGAGCTCATGTCTCGAGCGGGCAGGGCCGCCTTCGCGGTCTCGCGTCGTGCATTCCCCGGTACGACCACCTGGCAGGTGATCTGCGGCGCGGGAAATAACGCGGGTGACGGCTACGTTGTTGCAAGGCTCGCGGCCGAGGATGGGCTGGCCGTATCGGTGATCGCGCTGGTCGATCCCGATAAACTCACTGGCGATGCGGCGATCGTCGCGGCCGGCGGAGGAGTCGTTCTGCCTTGGACCGGTGAGCTGCACGGCGAGGTCATCTTCGACGGGATTCTCGGCAGTGGGCTTGAGCGGCCGGTCGACGGGGTATTCGGCGATGCCGTTTCGGCAATCAATGACAGTGAGGCAGCCGTTGTTGCGCTGGACATTCCCACCGGGCTGCATGGTGATAGTGGGGCAGTACTCGGGCAGGCTGTGCGGGCCGATCTGACCATTACGTTCGTCGGACTCAAGACCGGATTATTCGTCGGCGAGGGGCCCGGCCGCATCGGTCGGCTCGAGTTTGCGGGCCTGGAGATTCCCGAACGGTGTCGCGACGCCACACAAGCCGTGATGCGTCGCATGGACGACAGCATTCTGGCGAACGAGCTACCGCCCAGGTCGCGGTCGGCGCACAAAGGCGACTTTGGCCACGTCCTGATCGTCGGGGGCGGCGCCGGCATGCCGGGTGCGGCACTCCTCGCGGGCGAAGCGGCGTTGCGGTCGGGTGCCGGCCGGGTCAGTCTCGCGACCGATCCCGCGCACGCATCCATCATCGTAGCGCGGCGTCCTGAACTAATGGCGCACGGTGTAGACGGTGCCGATCAGTTGCGGACATTGCTGGAGCGCGTCGATGTGGTCGCCTTCGGGCCGGGCCTCGGCCAATCTGACTGGGCTCGGGAGCTATTCGAGGTGGTTGCACAATCCGATCTTCCGGCTGTCTGGGACGCGGATGCCCTCAATCTGCTGGCCGATTCGCCGGGCATGAACGATCGGCGAGTCATTACGCCGCATCCCGGAGAGGCGGGCAGTCTGCTGCGGACATCAGCCGCCGACGTGCAGCGCGACCGCTTGGCGGCGGTCGCCGAGCTCGTTTCGAGCTACGGAGGCGTTGCCGTTCTCAAGGGCGCCGGATCGCTGGTTTCCGACGGTGAAGGACCGCCGTGGGTCAGCACGGAAGGAAATCCGGGCATGGCGGCACCGGGAATGGGCGATGCGCTGACGGGTATCGTCGCGGCGATGCTTGCGCAGGGGCTCGATCTTCGCGCTGCGGCCATAGCCGGCGTTCTGGCGCACGCGCGGGCAGGGGATCGGGCAGCCGGGGCCGGTGAACGCGGCCTCATGGTGTCCGATCTGATCGCCGAATTGCGCGCCGTTTTGAATCCTTGAAGACGTCTCTACCCAACGAAGCGGCCAGCCAGCGGTTTGCGGAGGCGCTGGCGTCTGCGCTGCCGAGCTTCGATATCTGGGCTGGAACGAACTGGATCAGGGCCTGAGGCTGGTCGAATGGCCGGATCGAGCGCCGGGATTGAGCTCGCAGGCAGACCTTCGTGTCGACCTCGAATACGCAGAGCCCGGTCGTCTGGTGACCTTGAGCGGCTTGAGCGAGCGAGGAGCGTCGCTGGTCCAGCGACTGGCCGATATTCAGCCTGAATCTTAGAAAGGTCCGATATCTCCATAATTTTGAAGAATAAAATTTGGCTTTTGCCGCGTTTTTCGTATACTCGGCAACAATTCGCGATTCGGGACTTAAGTTAAAGAGCGATGCTCGGATTCCGCACACTTGCAGCGACTATTCTCCTCATCGTCGGATCGGCCGCGCAGGCCGACACGACCGTGGAGAACGTGCGCATCTGGGCCGAGAACGACCGTACTCGAGTCGTGCTCGACCTCAGCAACCCCGTCGACCATACGATCTTCACACTCCGTGCGCCCGACCGGATCGTCATCGACCTCGAAGACAGCCGCCTTGCCCGCGCACTGGCGGACCTGCCGGCTGGTGCCGGCTCCGTCAGGTCGATTCGCAGTGCCGTACGCGCAGACGGCGAGCTGCGGGTTGTCCTGGATCTGAACGAAGTCGTGCGTTCGCGAAGCTTCACCGTGGCGCCGAATAGCTCCTACGGTGATCGGCTCGTTATCGATCTGCAGCACAGCGGCAACCTGCAGGCGGTGCGTCATGCCTCTGACGCGTATACCCCGGGGCGGGATATCGTGGTTGCAATCGACCCGGGCCATGGCGGCCACGATCCCGGCGCCGTCGGTGAGGGACGCACGCGAGAGAAGGACGTCGTGCTTGCGATCGGCCGAGCGCTTGCGGCGCGAATCAACGCCGAGGACGGCATGCGAGCCATCCTGATCCGGGACGGAGACAGCTACGTCGATCATTGGCGCCGCATTCAGATCGCGCGTGACGCTCGAGCGGACCTCTTCATTTCGATCCATGCCGATGCCGTCGATGATCGCCGGCCTCGCGGCACGACCGTATACGCGCTGTCACTGCAGGGCGCGAGCGACGAGGCCGCGCGACAGCTGGCCGAGCGCGAAAACGCCGCCGTTGGGGGCGTCTCGCTCGAGGACAAAGATGACGTGCTGGCCTCGGTGCTGCTCGACCTGTCGCAGAATGCCGCGATCAGCGCGAGCATGGACGTCGGTGGCGACGTGATCCGGGCATTGGGCCGGGTCGGTCAGACCCATCGCAACACGGTACAGACGGCCGGATTTATCGTGCTGAAGTCGCCCGATCTGCCGTCGATACTTGTCGAGACGGGATTCATTTCGAATCCCGCGGAAGAGCGCAATCTGCGCAGCCGGGACTATCAGAGAGAGCTTGCGGACGCGATCCTCTCCGGTGTGCGCGAGTATTTCTACGAGAATCCGCCACCTGACACGCGCATTGCCATGCTGGCCCGGCAGGAGCCTGTGCGGCAGCTCCGCCACGTGATCGCGCGCGGCGATACCCTCTCGGAAATTGCCGAGCGCTACAACGTGTCGGCATCCGCGATACGACGCGCCAACCGGCTCTCGGGTGACACGATCCGTGTCGGCCAGACCTTGTCCATACCGGTCTACTCGGGCGGCTGAGCGCGCGGCGCCGCACGGCGCTCCACAAGACATTTCACAATCGATTTGAAAGAATGGCGGGTTCACGCGAGCCAGCCGTAAATCGATGCCTATCCTCGAACTCCCGAGTCACCTCATTAACCAGATCGCCGCCGGCGAAGTCGTCGAGCGTCCCGCGTCCGTGGTCAAGGAACTGGTGGAGAACAGCCTCGATGCAGGGGCTTCCGAGATCGTGATCGATGTGGTCGCGGGCGGACAATCGCTGGTTCGAATCCGAGACAACGGCGCGGGCATCGAGAAGGACGAACTCCGGCTGGCGATGTCGCGGCATGCCACCAGCAAGATCTCCAGCCTCGAGGATCTGGAGTCCGTCGTTTCGCTGGGATTCCGGGGAGAGGCCCTGCCAAGCATCGGCTCGGTTCGGCGTGGCAGATCGAGGCCGACCATGGCCAATTGACGGGCCCGCGGCCTGCGGCGCACCCCGTGGGCACGACGATCGAGGTTCACGATCTTTTCTACAACACGCCGGCGCGGCGCAAGTTCCTGCGTACCGAGCGCACCGAATTCGGTCACATCGAGAAATGGGTACGGCGGCTAGCCCTGGCCCGCATGGACGTCGCCTTTACGCTCACACACAATCAGCGGACGACGTTCAAGCTGCGCGCGGCGTACGATGCCGCCGAACAACTACAGCGAGTTGGGGCGATCTGCGGCTCGGCATTCGCGGAGAACACGGTCGAGTTGTCTCGCGAAGTCGAGGGCGCGGCTCTGTCCGGGTGGATAGGTCTGCCGACGTTCAACCGCAGTCAGCCTGACCTGCAGTATTGGTTTGTGAACGGCCGCAGCGTCTCGGATCGAACGCTGACGCACGCCGCCAAACATGCTTACCGTGACGTCTTGTTTCATGGCCGTTTTCCTACGTACGTGTTGCATCTGAGTATCGATCCGGCAACTGTCGACGCGAACGCGCATCCGGCGAAGCACGAGATTCGGTTCCGCGACAGCCGGCGTATCCATGGCATCGTCTCGCAGACGCTGCAAGCCGCGCTTGGAGAGACGCGTCCGTCCGCATCCGCGCCGCCGCCCGCGCCGGTCGTCAGCTTGTCGACGCAGGGCAGGATGCCGTTGCCGCAGCCCGGCGCCGTGCGCGAGACCCTGGCCGCTTACCGGACGATGAGTCGCGGCGCGATCGCGGGGCGGCCCGAGGTCGAGCCCGGAGAGCTTCCACCGCTGGGTTTCGCGATTGCGCAGCTGGCCGGGGTTTACATACTGGCCGAGAACGCCGATGGCCTGATCGTCGTCGATATGCACGCGGCGCACGAGCGCATCGTCTACGAGAAGTTGAAGCGCGGCTTCGATCGCAATGCGCTTGTGCGGCAACCGCTGCTCGTGCCCGTGTCTGTTGCAGTGTCGGACAAGGAGGCGGGACTTGTCGAGGCTTCAGGCGAACTGTTCGAACGGATCGGCCTCATCGTAGATCGCACTGGTCCAACGACGCTGCTCGTTCGCGAAGTACCGACGTTGTTGGCGGCAGCCGATGCCGAGGCGCTGCTGCGAGACGTCATCAGCGACCTCGCGGAGACCGGCGGGACCAGTCGCGTGGAGGACGCTAGTCATGAGTATCTCTCGACGATGGCCTGCCACAACTCGGTACGCGCGAACCGGCAACTTTCGATCGAGGAGATGAATGCGCTCCTGCGTGAGATGGAAGGGACCGAGCGCGCCGATCAATGCAACCACGGCCGGCCTACCTGGACGGCTATCAGCATGGCGGAACTCGATCGACTGTTCCTGCGAGGGCGATGAGTATTCCTGTCGTCTGCCTCATGGGGCCGACGGCGTCCGGTAAGACGGACATCGCCGTGAGCCTCGTGAAGCGATTCCCACTCGAGATCGTCAGCGTGGACTCCGCGCTCGTGTATCGAGGAATGGATATTGGAACCGCGAAACCGGACGCTGCCACGCTCGCGCGGGCGCCGCATCGGCTCATCGATATACGCGATCCGGAAGACAGCTACTCGGCGGGCGAGTTCGTGCGCGACGCGCGAAGCGCGATCGAGGAGGTTCGCGGAGCAGGCCGGATCCCGCTGCTGGTCGGCGGCACGATGATGTATTTTCGCGCACTTACGGGCGGGATCGCGGCGCTTCCGGCGGCTAATCCGGATATTCGAGCGGCCATCGACGCGGAAGCGCGAATCGCAGGCTGGCCGGCTCTGCACACCCAGCTCGAGAAATTCGACCCCGCGGCTGCGGGCCGGATCAAGCCCACCGACAGTCAGCGGCTGCAGCGCGCCATCGAGGTGTATCGGATCAGCGGCCGCCCACTGTCGAGCTGGCAGCGCGAGGCTGACCCGCCGCCCAACGATCTGGACTTCATCAAGTATGCGCTCCTGCCGCCGAGGCCGGTCCTGCATGAGCGCATAGAAAAGCGTCTTAAGTTTATGATTAGGAATGGCTTTATAGAGGAGATTGAGACGCTGCGCCGGCGCGAGGCGCTGCGCCGGGATGCGCCGTCGATGCGCGCCGTCGGCTATCGGCAGCTCTGGGCGCACGTCGCGGGCGAGGCCACCCTCGACGAAGCGGAGTACCGGGCGCTGGTCGCTACCCGACAACTCGCCAAGCGTCAGTTCACCTGGCTGCGCGCCGAGCAGGGTCTGACTTCGTTCGACCCCCTTGAAGTTGATGCGGCGGACGCCATATCGCGAATTCTTGTGAGGAAATTGGGATAAACGCGGTCTTTGACGGCGCATCGCCTGTGCTAGAATTTTTCTCAACGCTTAGGCAGAACACCGCAGACTTGGGCAACCGGCGCCACCGGTGTGTGGTGTTCAATAACAACAACAAGGAGACCCGAGATGGCAAAAGGGCAAACTCTACAAGACCCGTTCCTGAACATCCTTCGCAAGGAAAAGGTCCCGGTTTCTATTTATCTCGTGAACGGCATCAAACTGCAGGGACAGGTCGACTCGTTCGATCAGTTCGTCGTGTTGTTGAAGAACAGTGTCAATCAGATGGTCTACAAGCACGCAATCTCTACAGTCGTGCCGTCACGTAACGTTCGTCTGCCGCTGCCAGACGACGCTGGAGACGGAAACGAGTAAGCAATACCGACGTACGCCGTACGTGGAGGTCGCTGTTGTTTGAGCGACCGCAGAGCGGCGAACGGGCCATCCTCGTCTATGCGAGCCCACAGGGCGCACCCGACGAATCCGAACGTGAGGAATTTGCGGAGCTTGCTCGCTCTGCAGGCGCTATCGTGGTCGATGAGGTGACGAGCGCCCGCAAGCGACCCGACCCGCGATATTTCGTCGGCGGCGGCAAGGTAGAAGAGGTGCGGCAGGGCATCGCCGAGCATGGCGCTGAGCTCGTTATCTCCTCTGCGGAGCTATCGCCGAGCCAGGAACGCAATCTCGAAAAAGCGCTGAAGTGCCGGGTCCTCGATCGCGCCGGACTCATTCTCGACATTTTCGCGCAGCGCGCGCGGAGTTTCGAAGGCAAGCTGCAAGTGGAGTTGGCGCAACTCCGGCATCTGTCGACACGTCTCGTGCGAGGCTGGACTCACCTCGAGCGGCAAAAGGGCGGCATTGGTCTTCGCGGACCGGGCGAAACCCAGCTCGAGACGGATCGAAGGCTGCTTGGAAAGCGTATTCGCGTGCTGCGCGAGCGACTCGAGCACGTCGACAGCCGCCGGACAATGAATCGACGCAATCGTGAACGGGCGGAGGTCCCGACGGTCGCGCTCGTCGGCTATACGAATGCGGGCAAGTCGACACTGTTCAATGCCTTGACGGACGCCGGCGTTTACGTCGAGGATCAGCTTTTTGCAACGCTGGATCCCACGGTTCGTGGAATGCAGTTGCCAGACGGCCGGGATATTGTCGTCGCGGATACGGTGGGCTTCATTCGCGATCTGCCGCACGAGCTGATCGCAGCTTTCCGGTCGACGCTTCAGGAAGCCCGCGAAGCGGATTTGATTCTGCATGTCATCGATGCCAGCGACCCGAATCGATGGCAGCGCGTACGTCAGGTCAACTCGGTGCTCAAACAGCTCGAGGCGGACCGCGTGCCGCAAATACGTGTGTACAATAAGATCGACATGCTCGATCGACCGCCGCGCGTCGCGAATAACCGCGATGGCGAGGGGCGCGCAGTCTGGCTATCGGCAGCGACGGGCGAAGGCGTTCCCATGCTGCTCGATGCGATCGGTAAACGACTGCTGCGCAAGACTCTGCACGGCGTTATCCATTTGCAGCCCTCACAAGGACGGCCCAGAGCACGGCTGTTCGAGTTGGGCGCGGTGCTGGCCGAGCAGGTGGCCGACGACGGCGGTTGGGAACTCGAAATTAGGATGGCCGAACGGGATTTGAAGCGTTTCCTAAAGCGTGAAAATCTCGCGGCCGACATGTTGGTACCGATGCAGGATTCTGATGAAGAGGCTGCTTCGGTGTCGGCGGGCTGGCAAAGCCGGCTCGGCAGACTGTTCGGTGGTGGCGGACGAAGAGGACCCGGCGGCGGCGGCGGGTATTTTCTGGTCGTGTTTGCACTCGTCGCCTGGGCGCTGACCGGCTTCTATCGGGTTGACGAAGCCGAGCGCGGCATCGTGCAGCGCTTCGGTGCGTATACGGAGACGACGATGCCGGGTCTGCGCTGGCACTGGCCGTTCCCGATCGAGACTGTCGATCGCGTCAATACAATAGAGGTTTCGCGCTACGCGTATCAGACCGAGATGCTCACGGCCGATGAACAGTACGTTTTCATCGACATGGTCGTGCAATATCGTCGCTCCGATCCGTTCGCATTCAGCTTCAAGGTTGTCGATCCCGAGCAGACGCTCGAGGACGTGACCGAGAGCGCCCTTAGAGAGGTCGTGGGTACGACCAACCTCGATTCGCTGGTGGCATCCGGGCGCCGTGACGAAATTGCATCCCGGACGCTGTCCGTGCTGCAGTCGACGCTCGACCTGTACGAAGCGGGAATTACGGTGACTTCGATTTCTCTGGAGGACGTCAAGTATCCGCAGAATGTTCAGGCCGCCGTCGATGACGCCCAGAAAGCGCGCAACGATGCGGACCGTTTTCGACTCGAGGCCCAGACTTACGCGAACGACATCATCCCGAGAGCGCGCGGTAACGCCGCCCGCATGCTCGAGGATGCGCGCGCGTATCGCGATCGCGTGATCGCGGACGCCCAGGGTGAGGCCGCACGCTTCCTTGCGCTGCTCGCCGAGTACGAAAAGGCGCCGCGGGTTACCCGAGACCGGCTCTACCTCGATGCGGTCGAATTTGTGTATGCAAACTCGAACAAGATCATTCTCGATTCGGAAGGCAGCGGGAATCTGCTCTATCTGCCAATCGACCGGCTGCTGGAGGCGGGCAGTGCGGTGCCGCCGACGATTGACGATCGAACCCGCTCGTCGGATTCGAACACGATTCTGCCTGCGCCGGACGCGCGGGCGACCGATGAAGCACGCGACAGGAGGACACGGCAATGAGTAGTGGACGCTTTGTATTTTTTGTCGTCGCAGGCCTGATCATCGTGGTAGCGGGACTGTCCCTCTTCACCGTCAACGAGCGTGAGTTGGCCATCAGGTTGCGTGTCGGTGAGGTGGTCACCGCCGACTACGAGCCTGGATTGCACTGGAAGATTCCGATCCTCGAATCGGTGCGTACGTTCCCGCGCAGGATCCTGACGATCAGCAATCCGCGCCCGGAGCGAGTCTTTACGGCAGAGAACGAGTCACTCGACGTGGATTTCTTCGTCAAGTACCGGATCGTCGATCCGGTGCGTTTCTACACGTCGACCGGCGGTCTCCTCGACGTGGCGGATTTGCGCCTCGGTGAGATCGTGAAGAACGCAGTCGTCACCGAGTTCGGCAGACGGACAGTCTCCGAGGCTATCTCCGTGGGTCGTGCCGAGCTCATGCGCGACCTGCTGGACACAGCGGCGCCAACAGCGCAGGACCTTGGTGTGGAACTCGTCGATTTCCGAGTCAAGCAAGTGGAGTTCATGGAGGAGGTCAGCAACTCCGTGTACCTGCAAATGGAGGCGGAGCGTGCCCGCATCGCGGCCGAACGTCGCGCAGAGGGCCGTGCCAACGCCGAGGAGACTCGGGCGGAAGCCGACCGTGAGCGGACGATAATCCTCGCCGAAGCGTACCGCGAGAGCGAGATGATCCGCGGTGAGGGCGACGCCAGTGCCGCCGAGATCTACGCGAGCGCCTACACTCAGGACCCGGACTTCTACGCCTTCACCCGCAGTATCGCCGCCTATCGTCGATCAATGGGTAACGAAGGTGATCTACTGGTCATTGATCCGGACAACGAGTTCTTCCGCTTCCTGAATCAATCTGACGGCGTGCGCGGCGACGACTAATTCGAAACCGCGGTTATGGCCCTGAGCGAAATCCTGACGGCGCTTGCGCTCGTCCTCGTGATCGAGGGCTTGTTGCCGTTCGCATCGCCGGGACGCTACCGACAGATGGTGGCGCAGATCGTGGGCATGAGTGACAATAACATCCGCACCGTCGGCCTGGTCGTGATCGTGATCGGCCTGGTGCTCCTGTATATCGTGCGTAGCTAGCTCGGACGGAATCATAATGGGCAGAAACGTCGTTGTCGTCGGAACCCAATGGGGCGACGAAGGCAAGGGAAAGATCGTCGACCTGCTGACGGACCGCTGCGCGGCAGTCGTTCGTTTTCAGGGCGGTCACAACGCCGGGCACACGCTCGTCATCGACGGCAAGAAGACCGTCCTGCACCTCATTCCGTCGGGCATTCTGCGCGACGGCGTCCAGTGCCTGATCGGCAATGGCGTCGTGCTGTCGCTGGATGCGCTCGTTGAGGAAGCGAACGCGCTGGTCGAGAGCGGAGTGCCTGTGTTCGACCGGCTCAAGGTGAGTCCCAACTGTCCGCTGATTCTACCCTCGCACATTGCGCTGGATGTCGCTCGCGAAAAGGCTCGCGGCGCGGCCGCGATCGGCACGACCGGGCGTGGTATCGGTCCCGCATACGAAGACAAGGTGTCTCGCCGCGCGCTCAAGGTCTCTGATTTGTTCGTCCGCGAGAACTTCGCCGCCAGACTCGGCGAGGTACTCGACTATCACAACTTCCTGCTTCGCAAATATTACGGTGCCGAAGCGGTCGATTTCGTTCAATCGCTCGACCGGGCAATGGAGTACGCCGAAGTCGTTGCTCCGATCACGGCGGATGTGACCGAAATACTCAGCGAGTTGTCTGCCGCAGGCGGGAGTATCCTGTTCGAGGGCGCTCAGGGGGCCTTCCTCGACGTCGACCATGGCACGTATCCATTCGTTACGTCTTCGAACACGGTCGCCGCGGCCGCGAGCACCGGGACGGGCGTCGGACCGCGTGATCTCGACTACATCCTGGGTATCGTCAAGGCGTACACGACAAGAGTGGGTGCCGGACCGTTCCCGACCGAGTTATTCGACGACACGGGCGAGCACATCGCCCGCGTCGGTGCCGAGGTCGGGGCGACGACGGGAAGACCCCGGCGCGTCGGCTGGTTCGATGCCGTCGCGTTACGCAAGTCTATTCTCAACAGCAGCGTTTCCGGGCTCTGCGTGACCAAGCTGGACGTTCTCGATGAACTCGAGACGATACGTATCTGCGTGGGCTACGAGATTGATGGCAAGACGATGGCGGGACTACCGGTTGTCACAGATCGTTTCGCGCAGTGTGTGCCGGTATACGAAGAGCATCCGGGGTGGCAGGCATCAACGGTCGGAGTCACCAGCGTCGATGCCTTGCCTGCAAATGCACAGGCTTACCTCGCAAGGATCGAGGAGTTGGCAGGCATTCCGGTCGACATCATCTCCACCGGTCCGGATCGCGACCAGACGATTATCAAGCATCATCCCTTCGACTAGCGCCATTGATCCGCAAGGCCGTGAGCGCCAGTAGCAGCAACATCCAGTAGCCGAAGCTACCTCCACCGCCACCGCCAGAGAAGCCGGGTGCCCTAACGGTAACATTCACATTGGCGACGTCGGCCAGCCCGCCGGTGTCCGTGACTTCGAGCCGGAACGTCAACAACGTGTCCGATGTGACATTCGGTGCCGTGAAGCTTGCTGATCGGGTGTTGGCGCCCGATAGCGTGACCGTCGGTCCCGAGGATTGCGACCACACATAGCTCAAGGTGTCACCGTCCGGATCGTTCGACGCGCCACCGTCGAGCGTGACGGCGCTACCTGAACCGACCGTCTGGCTCGTGCCGGCTATCGCGTTCGGTGCCGCGTTGGAGCCAGTGCCATCCAGGATCGTTACCCGTGCGCTGACCGTGCCACCCAGGACCGCACCCGTCGGCGATTGGAGCGAAAGCTCGAAGAACTCGTCGGCCTCGCCGCGACCGTCGTCGGTGATGGTGAACTCGATAGACATGGGGTGGGCGTCGCGGTCCTCCCAATTCAGGGTTCCGGTTTTCGTTCCGCTGTAATCGCCGCCCTCGGTCGCATCGCCATTCGAAAGTTCGTAATTGAAGCTCACCGCGCCGACGGCGCTGCCCCGGCG
>CALZMR010000280.1 GCA_945788575.1 uncultured Woeseiaceae bacterium | reverse complement strand
AGCCGCGCGCCGGACATCATGCTCGTCAACACCAAGCTGAATAACGTCTCGTTCGCGAACTGGCAGGGCAAACGCAAGATCATGAATATCTTCGTGAGCATCGATACGACGATTTGTGCGAAGTCGGTCATCGAGTTCGATCGTCTCGGGGAAGGTCTCGACGATGTCGCGTTACTCATGGTCTCCTACGATCTGCCGTTCGCGCATGACCGGTTCGCCAAACAGCACGATCTCAGAAACGTCGACGGATTATCCGCCATCCGGCATGCCGGCTTCGGCGAGAACTACGGCGTACAGATTGTCGAAGGGCCGCTGGCCGGGATGTTCTCGCGAGCGGTCATCGTCATCGACGAAAACAATACGGTCGTGCACCGGGAGCACATCGCCAATATCAGCAGCGAACCCGATTACGAGGCCGCGTTCCGCGCACTCGGCATCGACGTCGCGGACAAATTAGCTTAAGGGTCAGGATGCATGGACAAGTTCATGGACAAGTTGATATTCGAGAAGTCGCGTGAGGGCCGGCGTGCATTCGCGCAGGCACCTGCGGAGGCGGCCGATATCGCGATCCCCGCACAGTTCCGCCGAAAGCATCGGCCGAAGCTGCCCGAAGTTTCCGAGTTGCAGGTGGTCCGCCACTACACGCGTTTGTCGCAGAAGAATTTCTCGATCGATACGCAGTTCTATCCGCTCGGCTCCTGCACGATGAAATACAATCCGCGCGCCTGTAACACGCTGGCGCTGCTGCCCGGATTCACGGGCCGTCATCCGCTGGGCCCCGAGAGTCATGGCCAGGGTTTTTTGAAGTGCATGTTCGAACTGCAGGAGATGCTCAAGGCTGTGACCGGCATGACGGGCGTCTCACTGACGCCGATGGCCGGCGCGCAGGGTGAGTTGACGGGCGTGGCTATGATCCAGGCGTATCACCACGCGCGCGGCGAGAGCCACCGCAACGAGATCATCGTACCGGAGGCTGCGCACGGCACGAACCCCGCTACCGCGACGATGTGTGGCTGCGTCGTCAAGGAGATTCCCGTGACCGCCGACGGCGATTGCGACGTCGAGGCGCTGAAGGCGGCGCTCGGTCCGAACACGGCCGGCATCATGCTCACGAACCCGTCGACACTCGGCGTCTTCGAACGGCATATCCTCGAGGTCGCGGATTTGGTGCACGACGCAGGCGGCCTGATGTACTACGACGGCGCGAATCTCAACGCAATCCTCGGCAAGGTCTTGCCAATGGACATGGGCTTCGACGTCATCCACATGAATCTCCACAAGACCTTCTCGACGCCGCACGGCGGTGGCGGCCCGGGATCGGGCGCCGTGGGCGTCAACGACAAGCTACTGCCATACCTGCCGATACCGATCGTCGGCAGCGCCGAGGTCGGCGGGGAAACGGTCTATCGCTGGCTGGCCGAGGACGACGTGCCGCAGAGCATCGGCCGCCTTTCCGGTTTCATGGGTAACGCGGGCGTCTTGCTCAGAGCGTATGTCTACATGCGCATGATCGGCCGCGACGGTATGCAGCGCATCGCGGAGTACGCAACGCTGAATGCCAACTACCTGATGGCAAGGCTGCGCGATGCCGGCTTCGAACTCGCATTTCCCGCGCGCCGCGCCAGTCACGAGTTCGTGGTCACGCTCAAGCACGCGGCCAAGGATTTCGAGCTGACCGCAATGGACGTCGCCAAGGCGCTGCTGGACCGGAACTATCACGCACCCACGACCTATTTCCCGCTGCTGGTTCCCGAGTGCCTGCTGATCGAGCCGACGGAGACCGAGAGCAAGGAAACGCTGGACGGCTTCGTCAATGCGATGATCGACGTCGCGCAGCGGGCCACGAAGGAGGGTGAGTCATTCAAGGAGGCGCCCTACAGCATGCCGGTTCGCCGCCTGGACGACGTGAAAGCGGCGCGTCAGCTCGATGTGAGGTACAGGGCCGCCGAATGAGGTCGAAGAGTCGCTGAATTTGAACCTGTGTCGCGTCTGACGGTCCTTAATAGTCTAGTATTAGCCCGCTAAAACCCGTCAAAACACAGGACTTTCATGGCAAAGGTCAGATTCCTCGCCGCCATCGGCGCGCTCATCGTGTTCACGTCGGCTCAGGCCGCCGAGGACAGCGCCTGGACCAGCACGCTGGACCGAATCTCGTCCGGCGTCGTCTCGATCCGGGTAGACAGCACCCGGGCATTCGATACGGAGTGGAATTCGTCCAGTCAGGCGACCGGCTTCGTCGTGGACGCCGAGCGCGGCCTGATTCTCACCAATCGCCATGTGGTAACGCCCGGGCCCGTCGTCGCCGAGGCCGTGTTTCGGAATAACGAGGAAGTGCGGCTTACCGCCGTATACCGGGATCCCGTCCACGACTTCGGCTTTTTCCGCTACGACCCCGCCGAGCTTAGCTATATCGAACCCACGGAACTGCCGCTGAGTCCGGATGGAGCAGGCGTGGGCCGCGAGATTCGCGTCATCGGCAACGACGCCGGCGAACAGCTCTCGATACTCGCGGGCACGATCGCGCGCCTCGACCGCCAGGCGCCGGACTACGGTCGCGGCAAGTACAACGACTTCAACACGTTCTATTACCAGGCCGCCTCGGGGACGTCCGGCGGCTCGTCCGGCTCGCCCGTCGTCAACATCGACGGCGAGGTCGTCGCGCTGAACGCCGGCGCGAACAACTCGGCTGCCTCCAGTTTCTTTCTCCCGCTGGACCGCATCGAACGTGCGCTGCGCCTGCTGCAAGACGGCGAACCGGTCACTCGCGGCACGCTACAGACGACGTTCGAGCGGAAACCGTACGACGAACTCAACCGATTGGGACTAACGGAGGAATCCGAACGGTCCGCGCGCTCGGAGTATCCGGAGCAGACCGGCATGTTGACGGTATCCGAGGTGATCCCCGCCTCGCCGGCAGACGGCCGGCTGATGCCGGGCGACATTCTCATCCGCATCAACGGGGAGTTGATAACGGAATTCATACCGCTGGCCGCGGTACTGGACGACAACGTCGGTTCCGAGATCACATTGGAGTTGGAACGCGGCGGCCGCGCCGTGACCGAGTCGCTCATCGTGTCGGATCTGCACGGCATCACACCGTCGGAGTACCTGGAGGTCGGCGATGCGATTATCAATAACCTCTCGTACCAGCAGGCCCGGCACTACAACCTGCCGGTGGAAGGCGTCTTCGTCGCGAATCCCGGCTACCTGATGTCGAAGTCCGGCGTGCCTCGCGGCGCGGTTATTACCCAGTTCGGTGGCGATGACATTCGCGATCTGGACGACTTCGAGCAGGCTCTGGATTCGCTTGCGGACGGATCGCGCGCGCTGTTGCGCTACGTGACCATCGACAATCCGCAGAACATGATCGTTCGCCCCTTCGAGATGGATCGCGTCTGGTTCCCCGTGCGCCGCTGCGCACGCGACGACGCGACCGGAATCTGGCCGTGCCGTGAACTCGGCGCAGGGCCCGAGCCCGAGCCGGCTGAGCCGGGCAGCACGCAGTTCGCGCGTCACCCTGAGCCGCAGGTGCGGGCGATCGCGTCGTCGCTCGTCGTCGTTACCTTCGATCTGCCGTACACGCTGAGCGGCGTGGCCGAGCGGCATTACTACGGTACGGGCCTCATCGTGGACACTGAGCGCGGCATGGTCGTCGTCGATCGGAATACCGTGCCGCTGGCGATCGGGGACGTCAGCGTCACCTTCGCAGGATCCCTCGAAGTCGATGCTGAGATCGTGCAGATTCATCCGCTGCACAACCTCGCGATGATTGCCTACGATCCGGAACTGATAGGCGACACGCCCGTGACGGCGGCGTCGTTCAACACGACGCCGTTGAACCCGGGTGACGACGTCTGGGTCGTCGGCATCAAACCCGATCATCAGATGGGGCACCAGCAGAGCACGGTCGCATCCGTCGATCCGCTGCTACTGCCGCTGTCGAGAACGCTCAGGTTCCGGGATTCGAACATCGAAGGCATCTCGCTGGTCAACGGCCCCTGGACCCTCGGCACCGCCAGCGGCATCACCCAGACCCACGAAGGCAACTTCAAGACGCAGTCGGCGGCCGGCTGGGTGCACGGCGCGGCCTCGACCAACTCCTCGACCGCC
>CALZMR010000279.1 GCA_945788575.1 uncultured Woeseiaceae bacterium | reverse complement strand
CCAGCCGACCAGGTTGATGACGTTGAACGGATTCGAGTACCACTCGAGCCAAAGCCATTGCAGGCAGAGGACAATATTGTCGGCAGTGCCTTGACCACTGATCTTCTGCCCTAAGCCAGCTCCACGTTTGGCCTCGAACTTTCGATCCCACCAGAAGCCGTCCCACTTGGTCCTGAGTTTCTTGAATCGACCTGTATTGGGCGCCGTCGGCATCTCGCCGGACTCGACTTCCATCAGTACTGCCTCGGCCTTTCGAATGGGTGCACCACCCGGTCCGTCACAAATGTATTTTCGTCCCGTCGTGATCTTGTGGAGATATGGAACGGCATAGGTATCGAACTTGCTGCGGTCTTGCCCGGTCCCGCAGCAGTAGATGGTTACTACGTTGGGTTTCATGGCTTCGCTCCAATGAATATTACCGGGCACACCATTGCACCCGATCACGGGTCTCTATAAGTGAAATGCGGGCCAGCCGGCAGCTCGACAATCGGGACAATTCCGAATTGTCAGGTTTTCGGCCATGAGCCGTATCTGGTCTGGGAAATTGTCGGCTTGTCGTTGCCAGCATCATGTCGCCGTGCGGCGGCCAGTCTGGAATTCGACACATAGGTATCTGAACTGAAAAGCTTTCTATTCTTCCACGACTCCTATGTGTCGCTGCATTGACAGCTGTGTATATGTGTATATACTGTGTATATTGACTATATACAGTTAGGTGAGTAGGCCCGGACATGGAGCCCGAATTCGTCCTTTCTCAAAGCGACGGCCGACCGATGTACTTGCAGATCATCGATCAGATCAGACTGCGTATCACGGTCGGCGACTGGCAGCCCGGTTTCAAGCTGCCCTCGATACGCGAGCTGGCTGTCTCGACGCGGGTCAGCGTCATCACGGTCAAGCGCGCCTATCAGGAGCTCGAGAACGAAGGCGTGATCGTAACGCAGCAAGGAAAAGGTTCCTTCGTCGCACAAATCGACGACCTGGGACTGCGCCTAAGAGAGGACGAGCTCGAACAGTTCCTGAGTCAGGCCATCGACATTGCCAGATCGCTCGGACTCGGCTCAGAGGAACTCAAGACCAGGCTCGATGAACTGTTGAGAAAAGAGAACAGCAAATGACTACGACAAGCGCGATACGACTCAGCGGCGTCAACAAGCATTACACGCATTTCCAGTTGAATGACGTCGACCTGCGGCTGGAGAAGGGTCACATCATGGGCTTCATCGGCCCGAATGGTGCCGGCAAATCGACCACCATGCGAATCATCATGGGGCTCATCGGAGCAGACAGCGGCCACGTCGAAGTACTCGGTCACCGGGTTCCCGACGAGCAGGTCGCCGCTAAGTGGAACATTGGCTTCGCATCGGAAGACATGCGCCTCTATAAGGCGGCAACCGTCGGCTGGCACATGAATTTCATGAAGTCTATCTATCCTTCATGGGACGACGATTACGCGCTGGCGCTTCTGAGCCGCTTCGACATTCCGGCCGATCTGCGCGTCAAGGGACTCTCCCACGGGCAACGCGTCAAGGCGGGGCTGCTATTGGCGCTCGCCAGACGACCGCAGATCCTGTTACTCGATGAGCCGACGACCGGTCTCGACCCTGTGGCACGCACCGAAGTCCTGAACGAGCTCATCGACGTAGTGGCGGACGAGGACCGTGCGGTTCTGTTCTCCTCGCACAACACCAGAGACGTCGAGCAGATCTCGGATCAGATTACGTTTCTGGACCGCGGCCGAATCATAGACTCGAGGGACAAAGAGACGTTCCTGGACAGCTGGCGTCGAATCCGCTTCGAGGCGCCCGCGAACTTCGACATGCCCGAACTGGCGAACGTGACCAGTTCGCAACTGAATGGACGACTTGCAACCGTGACAACGGGCAGCTTTGGCCCTGAGATCACCGAGACCCTTACCAACCACGGCGCCGTGATTCAGAGCGTCGACAACATGACGCTCGAGGAAATCTTCGTTTCTGAGGTCATGTCCAGCCGTGACGGAGGAGCCGCATGAATACGCTGACAGATGTTAACCAGACGCGCCCGGCCGTCATCATCCGGCAACTGGTGCTGAAAGACTGGTATTTCGTCCGCTTCCCGATGGCGGCGTATCTGGCAATCGGCATCGGTGCCGCGATATTGATGTCCGTCCCACATCAGACGGCTTATTTGATCGGTTCCATCCTCTTGCTCTCCGTGGTCGTGATCGTCGGCATACATCTGGTCTTCGGCACGGTGACCCATGAGCGGTCGCAGCAGACATTGCCGATGATCATGAGCCTGCCGATCACCTTCACGCAGTACTCGGCGGCGAAACTGATCGCTAACGTCGGCGGTTTCGCAATCGCATGGAGTGTATTGCTCGCCGTTACGGTGGCGCTGATCCTAACACGGGAGAATCTCCCGCTCGGCCTGCTTCCGTTCGCGGTGATCGCGCTCACGGAGCTGTTCGCGGCATTCGTCGTGATCCTCGCGGTCGCGATGATCAGCGAATCCGAGGCCTGGACGGTTGTGACGATGACGATACTCAACATTGGCATCTCGATCTTCCTGAACCTGATCGGAAGCATCGAGGCGATTGGCACGCATATGGGAGGGCCAACCGCGGTGTGGAACGGGACAGCACTTCTTATCCTGGGCATCGAGATTTTGATCATTGTCGTGGCGATCGCCGTCACCCTGGCGGCCCAGTCCAGGAAGAAAGATTTCATCTGAATATCGCCGGCCGCGGCCGGATCTGAGAAGAACAATCGAAACCGAGAGGACAAAAATCATGGACCCGATGACGAACGGTGGTGACAACACGGCGGCGACGTCGAACATTCGCTACCACTATATGGACAATCTCCGGGCGATCGCGATGCTCACCGGGGTCGTCTTTCACGCTGCGCTGGCTTATAGCCCGCTGATGAGTGAACTCTGGCTGTCCGCGGATTCGCAGAACTCGCCGGTGATCGACGTCGTCTCGTGGTTCCTGCACCTGTTCAGAATGCCTCTGTTCTTCCTGATTGCAGGATTCTTCGCCTGCTATCTGGTCGGGAAGCGCGGCACTGCTGGCTTCCTCAGGAACCGCGCGGTGCGCATACTGATTCCGTTCGTCCTGTTCCTGCCGCTGATGTGGATCACATTGGGTGCCGGCATCGCGTGGGCGATGGAGAACGTCGAGAACCCATCGCCGATTCTGGGGTTGTTCGCAATGATGGCGAATATCCCCGACGCACCGCCGCCACCGGTGACGACGACGCACCTTTGGTTTCTATACAACCTCTGCCAGTTCTACATCGTTTACGTCATCCTGGAGAAGACAGGAGTGCTGGCGTCGAAATGGGCCGGGATCTTTGCCTCACCGAAGTTCCTGATCTTCGGCTTGCCGCTCCTGATCGTGCCGGCGCTCGCAAGCCAGTGGGCGCCCCACCCCGCGCCGGAACAGTTCATGCCCAAGCTCTGGTCGTTCGGCTTCTACGGCTTCTTCTTTCTGGTCGGTGCTCAGTTCTTCCGCCGCAAAGACCTGATCGATGAACTCGCGCCGTGGGCGCCGTGGCTCGCGTTGTCGAGTCTGGCCCTGTACGCGCTGTTCTATAGCCTGCTGCCCAGGTCGTTCAGCCTTCAGGAGGTAATGACTGTCATGCAAGGCGTAGACATTACGACAAAGCAGGTCGGCATTGCTTTCCTTGAAGCAATCATCGCCGTGCACATGACGCTGGTGAGTCTGGTGGCCGGAAAGCGCTTCATGGATCGGGCGAGTCCTGTCGTGCGGTACATCGCGGACTCGTCTTATTGGATCTATATCATTCATCTTCCGCTCGTGCTCTTCATCCAGTACATGCTGCTCGACACGCAGTGGAACCTCTGGATCGAGTTCGCGATCTCCTCGTTCGGCACGATCGGCATCGGGCTGCTCACGTACGCGCTACTCGTGCGCTGGACACCGATCGGCTGGTTGCTGAACGGACGTCGCGGCAAGCAGGCACAAGGGTCGACCAGGCAAGCGGCGCCGGCGCCGTCGGGCTGACAGGCCACGGGCCTGAATCGCCATATGCGGTCGCCGATGATCGCGGCATTTTCCACGCCCTGCGAGGCCTGCGATCGCTGGCCTCGCAGGGCGTTCCGG
>CALZMR010000278.1 GCA_945788575.1 uncultured Woeseiaceae bacterium | reverse complement strand
TGCGAGCACTGACCGGATGAATGATTGGTTCGAAAACGGCACCCGCGTGGAGTCGATACCGATAGACGATCGCGGATTGCAGTACGGCGACGGCGTGTTCGAGACTATAGCGGTGCGTGATGCCAGGCCCCGATTCTGGGGCGCGCATGTGGATCGTCTTCGCGCCGGGTCCGAGCGCCTGGGCTTGAAGTTGCCCGTGGAGAACCTGCTCGAGCGCGACCTCGAGCGAGCGTTGGCGCAGACTACCGTGAATACGAACTTCTGTACGGCGAAGATCGTCCTCACCGCTGGCGTGGGAACGCGTGGATACCGTCGAGAGGCCGGCCGATCGTGCAGGACGCTGGTAGGTGTTTTCGAGGCGACGAAACTTCCCGGTGGACGATATCGCGAGGGCGTCGAGACCGTACTCTGTGACACGCCCGTCGGCGAACAGCCGAGGCTCGCCGGCCTCAAGACACTCAATCGGCTCGACCAGGTACTCGCCAGCCGCGAATGGGATGGCGATGAAATATTCGACGGCCTGATGTGCGACAGTGCAAGGCATCTGGTGTGCGGAACGAGAACCAACCTATTCCTTATCCGCGCTAATCAGATCATGACGCCGGCGCTCGATCGGTGCGGTGTCGAGGGCATCATGCGCCGGCAGATACTCGAGCGTCTCTCCGGCAACCAGATCGAGTGCAGCGTGACGGAGATTCCGGCTGCGGCGCTCGACGATGCGGACGAGGTGTTCGTCTGCAACAGTCAGGTCGGTGTGCTGCCTGTGCGCCGATGTGGAACGCTGACGTGGCCCGTTGGCGAGGGCACCCAGTCGATTATGGCGATGATGGCGTACAGCGACGTTCCGGAGTGCGCTCCTTGAAGAAGGTGGCGTTGATTCTGGGGGTCTTGGTCCTTGTTGCCGCATTGGCCGTCGTCGTTGCAGTCGCGCAGCTTCGGCAGTTCCTGGATGCACCGCTTGCCGTGCCGGAGCAGGGCGCTACCTTCGAGATTCCCGCGGGATCGTCTTTCTCCAGTGTCAGCCGCCGTCTGGAAGCGGACGGGATCCTGGCCGATCATCGTATGCTGACGCTCTATGCCCGCTGGACTGGCGAAGCCAACGCTATCCACGCGGGCGAGTACCTGATCGAATCCGGCACGACGCCGCGTGAATTGCTCGGCATCTTCACGACCGGCAACGTCCGCCTGTATTCGTTCACCATAGTCGAAGGCTGGAACCACAGGGAAATGCTTGCCGCGCTCCAGGCGCATCCGGAGATCGTCGCCGAGATGTCGCCGGATGACTGGCCGGCGATGCTGGCCGATCTGGGCGCGGACGCCAGCTGGCCGGAGGGCCTCTTCCTGCCCGAGACCTATCGTTTCCCGCGTGGTACGAGCGACCGGGAGCTTTTGCGACAGGCATACGAACTCATGCAGCAGACGCTCGACGAGGCATGGGCGGATCGCTCGGAGTCGTCGCCGGTTCAGACGCCCTACGAGGCCTTGATTCTGGCTTCTATCGTCGAGAAAGAGACCGCGCGGGCGGACGAGCGCAAGCGCATAGCGGGTGTCTTTGCCCGGCGACTGGATCGCCGCATGCGTCTGCAGACCGATCCGACGGTTATTTACGGGATCGGTCCGGATTTCAATGGCAATCTAACGCGTCGCGACCTGCGGACGGATACGCCGTACAACACGTACACTCGGCACGGCCTTCCGCCCACGCCAATAGCCATGCCGGGACAGGCGGCAATCGAGGCGGCGCTGCATCCGGCCGACGGTGAGGAACTGTATTTCGTGGCGACCGGTCTGGGCGACGGCAGTCACTATTTCTCTGTTACCAAGGAAGAGCACGATGCGGCCGTCCAGGAGTACCTCCGGAGGCTGCGGCAGAATCGATGAGCCATGAGTGCAAGTGCGGTGACTGAGGTGAAAGGAAAGTTCGTAACGATCGAAGGCTGCGATGGAGTCGACTGTGCCAACGGGTAAGTTCATTACCATCGAAGGAATCGAAGGTGTCGGCAAGTCGACCCAAATGTCACGCCTCGTGGCGGCGATCGAGTCAGCCGGGTACGAGGTGGTTACGACCCGTGAGCCGGGTGGCACGCCGACGGCGGAACTCATTCGCAACGTCGTTCTCGGTCACGCGGAGGAACCCATCTCCGACATCGCCGAACTGCTGCTGATGTTCGCTTCGCGCTCGCTGCTGGTGGAGAACGTCATTCGACCGGCATTGGATAGCGGTAAGTGGGTGGTCAGCGACCGTTTCGTCGATGCCAGCAGGGCTTACCAGGGCGGCGGCCGCGGAATCCCGATGGATCGTGTGAACGACCTCGCCGATTGGGTGCTCAGGGATCTGAAGCCGGACCTGACGGTCCTTCTGGATGCGCCCGTCGATGTCGCGATGGCACGCACGGACCGTCGCGGCGGCCACGACCGATTGGACAGTGAAAGAGCCGATTTCTACACGCGCGTCCGGCAGGCGTATCTGGATTTGGTGGACAGCGAACCAGAGCGTTTCGCGCTCGTCGACGCGAGTGGCACACTCGACGAGGTGAGCGCGGAAATTGACGCCGTGGTGCGCGCGCTCCTTAGTGACAAGAAATCTAGAAAAGAATCGTAAGTGTCTGATGTTATAAATATTGAGTGGCATGAGCGCTTCGCTGGAAACTGGCTCGACAGTGCGAGGGACGAGCGGCTGCCGCATGCGGTGCTGCTGTCCGGGCCGGCCGGTGTGGGCAAGCGGGCAGCGGCTGCATGGATGGTCCGGCAGAAGCTCGGCATCGGTGCCCCCGGGTCGATGCCGGGATATCCCTTTGATCGGCCGGAGCACGCCGATCTCCACTGGCTGAGTCCGCCCGAGGACAAGCAATCGATTGGCATCGAGCAGATTCGTGACCTGGTCGGCGATCTGGTTTTGACGAGCTACGAGGGCGTCGGCAAGGTCGCGGTCATCGAACCCGCGGACCTGATGACGACGAACGCGGCGAATAGCCTGTTGAAAACCCTCGAGGAACCTCGAGGCGATGCGCTGCTCATACTCGTTGCCGACCGCACCGGGCGCCTGCCCGCGACGATCTTCAGCCGCTGCCAGCGTATCGATTTCCGGCTTCCGGCTACGGAACAGGCGCTAGACTGGCTCGATCGCCTGAAACCGGGGACGGTGTGGGCAGACGCCCTGCGGGTTGCCGGAGGCGCGCCGATCAGGGCACTCGATGCTCTGCAGCAGCTGGAAACGAGTTCGGCGATGACGCGGGATTTCAAGGCTGTTGCGGCCGGACAGGCGTCTCCGGTCGAGGTGGCCGCGGCGTGGGCCAAACATGACGTCCGTTTCGTGCTCGAGTGGCTTGCGCGAGAGGTTCAGGAGGCCGCGCGGGGCCAGTTCGGGGCCACGAATTCCGGGGCTTCGGCCGCAATCGGGAATTCTGTGCTACAGCGCATGGACAGCCGAAACCTGTTTTGCTATCTAGACATAATAAATCGCTTGCGGGGACGCCCGGGCGGGTCATTCAACGTCCAACTGACGCTCGAAGGCCTGCTCATCGACTGGGCGACCGGCCTGAAGGACGTGGAACGAACATGAGTAAACCAGGACTCCTCACACTGACGATCAAGGACAAGAGCGCGCTCTACCTCGCGTACATGCCTTACGTCATCAATGGCGGCCTGTTTATTCCGACCAACAGTTCCTACCGGCTTGGCGACGAGGTATTCATGCTTCTGAACCTGATGGGCGAGGAAGAGAAGATTCCTGTCGCGGGAACGGTCATCTGGATGACGCCGAAAGGCGCCCAGGGCAAACGCACCGCCGGCATCGGCGTACAGTTCAGCGACCAGGATCAGGGCAATACGCAGAAGAAGATCGAGAACTATCTCGCCGGTGCGCTCGGCGGCGACAAGCCGACCCATACGATGTAGCCGGCGTGCTTTTCTTCGCCCTGCCAGCAATCACTCAACGCTGACCTCGAGACGCCCCGAGTCAATTTCGACAATTGAGACCTGGCTGCCTTTGACCGGAGGCGTCGCAGGATCGCCGATGAATAGCGCGTTCCAATCTTCCCCGTCGAAGCGAACCCGGCCCCGAATCTCGCCGCTGTCAGCCGCAGAAAATGACGTGGTGACAAGCGCTGAATCTCCGATCGCGGTTTCTACGCCGGACGCCG
>CALZMR010000277.1 GCA_945788575.1 uncultured Woeseiaceae bacterium | reverse complement strand
CGGGGGTGGGGTCTTCGCACTCCTCGAGGAACCCCGCGCAGCCCACAAAAATAACCGCGGTGTAAAGCAGTCTACGGACGCGGCGTAATCTCTCTGAATTCTTGTTGTTCCGGTTCCTCGATGAGGTGGCTTTGGTGTGCATGGAGACGATCTCCCGTGGTTTCCGCGCTGCCCTGGTCAAGCGGTTGGTGCGCCGCATTCGAGACGACGTCACTCAGTGGCGATTGCAGTGTCCGTTGGGTGTTTAACGCGTGGGAAACGAGAGATGGCTTAGAAAATATTCAGTTGCCGGCGCCCGCAAGTTGGAACGCCGCCCAATGGTAGGGGTGGGCATTCGACGACGGGGCCCTCCCGTCCGAACGGAACCAGCCCAGAATCGTCTCGAAAACGCCAACGTCGTCATCGTATGCAAGGAGCGCGAGCTGCGCCGCGCGCAGCGCCTCGTCGCGTTCCATGCCCGAATTGACGTTGACGTAGAAACGGGTCATTAGCTCACTCGTCGACCTGTCTGACACGGGCCACAGCGAGGCAAGGACCGATCTGGCGCCGGCGTAACGAAATGCCCATGACAGGCCCAGCAATCCTTCACCGCCGGACTCGTGCCCCAGCGCGGATTCACAGGCAGACAGAACGACGAGATCCGAATTCAACTCAAGCTGCTCCAGTATTTCCCAGGCATGCAGCAGACCGTTTTCGTCTGCGGTGTCCGGATCCTCCGGCCGGGCAAGCGCCAGGTAGGAGTCCAGCGGAAACCGGGAATCGAGCACACCGTGTGACGCGATGTGCAGATAGCGCGCGTGCGGAGCGATCGTCTTTACTGCGTCTTCCGTCGCGTCGGCACCGAGATAGGTACTTGCGTCGCCGGGGAACAACTCTGCGATGGTTTCGACCTCGACGCGTGTCAGCGGCAGGGGGCCGAGCTCGCGACCGCGACCGCGCCCGGGGGCGGACTCCAGGTTTGTGCCGACTATCGTCGATTCGAAAACGGGATCGCCAAACGCGGCAAACACCGTTTGCGGCGGCGTGTCCCCAATTGCCGGGCGCGACACTTCGGTCGTATACAGAGTAGCGGACAACGTCGTCCGTATAGGATGTCGTTCGATGAGATAGCTTGGCGATTCCTGGTCGTCTGTCGCGATCACCAGGGCTGCGAATGGCAACCCATGCAGCGCACCGTCCGGAATGATGACCAGGTGTGTTTCGGGCGAAACGCCCTCCAGCACCGAAGCCAGAAGCAGCTCGTAGAGGGCCTGGCTTTTGCGCGTGAGACCAGCATTCACATCGGGGCCGGCGTCCGGTACCTGAATCAGGAAAAGCAAGCTTTCGAGATCGGCAGCAAGCTGCTCCTGCCCCGCCTGGATGGTCACGACTTCGAGCGGAGCGCCGTTGCGAATCACAAAAAGATAGGTTGCTTCAGACGTCACGCAATACGACAGGAGTATCGAATCCTCGTCCGCCAGTGCCGCGGCTGCAGCGTCGGCTCGAACAGACTGCGTGTACACGGCCGAGGCCAAACGCGGTGCCGTATCGCGCACCTCCGCGGCGATGGCCTCACGTTCGGCCTGTACATCGGCTAGTTCTTCGAGAATGGAATCGACCATTCCCGCATCCGCCTCGGTGTTGCTCAAACGTCGTAGCTGGTCCATGGCGCGTTCGTAGCGCTGGTTGGTGTCCTGACGCCGCTCGCGCAGATTTTCGGGAAGGTCGGCGCCGAGATTGATATCACGCTCGGCCAGCATTTCCCGCAGCATGCGCGCGCGATAGCGTTCGAGATAGTGGAACGCCTCCTCATTCTGGCCCTGCTGCAACAAAAGCTCGATATAGTCCTTGTAGTAGTTCGCGAACCGCGCGGAAAAACTGCCTTGCGCCTCCTCTGAGCCGCCCAGCCTGCTCGTCTGCCGCTCAATGGCGTCAATCGCGTTCCGAAGATGCGCCAGTGCTTTGTCGGTCTCGCCGCGGTTCCGGTAGATTTCGCCCAGCGCGTGCAGCGCCTGAGCTTCGGCGGTCGTGCCGGGTGCCAGTCGGGCAAAGAGGTTCAGAGCCTTTGTGTGGAGGATCTCAGCCTCGCTGTCCTGGCCGAGTGTGGTAAGCACTGTGCCAAGGGTGTGTGCGGAGCTACCCACGGCATAACTCTCCGGCAGCAGGTCCTCGCGCATGTCAAGCGCCGTTCGCAAGGCGGCCTCTGCTGCTTCGAGATCGCCCGCACGGTCCTGGTTGAGGCCAATGCCGTGCCAGGTCTGGGCGATGTCCGGGCTGCCGGGTTGCAAGCGCTCCTGTATCTCGAGGACGCGCTCCAGTCGTTCCAGCGCCTCACCCGGCCGCCCGCCGAGCCCGTAGGCCAGAGCCACATTGGTAAGACTGCGGGCCACTTCGAGACTGTCGGGCGCCCGGGATTCGAAGAGCTCCGTGGCTCGTTCGTAGACGACACGGGCCCGGTCAAACTCGAATCGGGCGTGATAGATAAGGCCGAGGTTGTTGAGATATCCGCCGTGGGGCGGGCTACCGGGCGCGAGTCTCTCCACGATGTCGAGCGCTTGGCGAAAGTAGCGCTCGGCCGCTACGAGATCGCCCATTTGCCACACCGCGATGCCGATGTTGCTGAGAACCCGGGATTCCCCCACGGATCCGGGCGCCCACTCCCGATAGATGGCCAGCGCCTCCAGCCAGATCTGTCGCGCGGCCTCAGCATCGCCCTTGATGGAAAAAATCACGCCCTGAGCGCGCAGAGTCTCGGCATGAATCAGGCCCTGTGGCGGCGTGCGGCCCGATACGCCGAGCGCAGCCTCGATGTGCTGCTCCATCGTCGGCAAATCGCGCCGCTGCAATGCAACGAAAGCCAGACGCTGTCGACTGAGCGCGGTGGCGAGACTATCCGGCGCCAGTCCGTCACGCATAGCCAGCGCCTGATCGTAATACTCGATAGCGGCATCCAGATCGCGTTGCCGCAGGGCGGCATCGCCGAGCCCCTGCAGATCCCGGGCTATGCCGAAACTCTCGGCCGAGACGGAACGACGAATTGCCAGTGCCCGTTCCCAGGCAGCCGCCTCGTCTTCGGTACGCCATAGGGCGCGGTAACGTCGGGCGAGTGTTTCAAGGAATGCGGCTCTGAGGTGAGGATGCTCGAACGCGTCCACATCCGCGGCGATATTTTCGAGAATAGCGATACCTTCGTCCTGCTCGCCGGCCGCGATCAGTCGGACACCTTCCTCGTAGTCGGACCAGTGCTGCGCATCAGATCCGGGTCGTGTATGGATCTCCCATTCGCCCGCGGGCAACACCACGGACTGCGCCTCCCCATTCCGGTCGATAGTCAGCGTGACGGCCACACCGCCGATGGACAGGTGTCGCAGATTGACGATATCCAGGGGGTGTTGAAACGCAGGTCTGGCGGCATTTGCGTCCGCGGTGTGCCAGGCGAGTAGCACATCGCCCGTCTCGATACCCAGTGACGACGGCACGATAGACTCGACAACGAGACCGGCAACCGGATTCGTGTCCTGAGCGATGGCGTCGGCGCAAATCAGCACGAGCGCGATACAGGAAATACGAATGAGCGCCATCATGCGGCCGATTATCTCTGTTGCGCCCTTCTACTCGGTGACCCGGAACCAGTAGGGACCCAGCACCGCCTCTTCCACGGGACCCTCCACGCTCACCGTCCAAAGATAGGTCGCGCCCGGTCTCAAGCCGGCACGGATGACGTCGGGCACGACGACAGTATTGTCGGTTACGAATTCCCCGGACCAGACGGGGTCCGCATTTGCATCGCGCAGAGTCAATCGGTAACCCGTGGCGCCCGTCTGTGCGGGCCACTGGAGCCGTCTGGGTGCTTCGTCAATCGTATCGCGGTGTGCGGGAATCACGTCCCCAACAGTCGTGCCGCGTACGGTCGTATCCGGGCCCACGATGGGCCCGGTGTCCGGGCTCACGAAGATGTAGGCGACGACGACCAACCCGGCCGCTGCCGCGAACGGCACGACCCAGCCCTGCCGGCGCACGCGGTACGGACGACCTGGCGTGTTGCGCTTACGGATTTCTCTGCCCGCGGCCTTTGCCGCATGGAGCACGGATGAGTCATGTGTGGCCGAGCTTTCCACCGTCTGACGCCCGACAACGTCATGCATATCGCGATCCTCGTCACGCTC
>CALZMR010000276.1 GCA_945788575.1 uncultured Woeseiaceae bacterium | reverse complement strand
CGGGTAGACTTTTTCGCCCCCGACGTTAATAAGCTCAGATTTGCGGCCGAGTATTTTGATGTATTCACCGTCCACCTCAACGGCATCTCCGGTCTTGAACCAGCCATCCTCGGTGAAGGGGCTGGGCGCATTCAGGTAGCCCAGCATTGCCGATTTGGCCTTGATCTCGAACAACCCGTCTACGACGCGAGTTTCGAAACCTTCGCCACCTACCTTGACCCACAGTGAGTCGGACGACTTGGATTTCGAACGCAGGATGCCGACCTCGGAGAGACCGTACGTCTGTAAAAGCCGCGTCTCAGGGAACAAAGTGTGGAATCGATCGAGCGTGCTCTCCGGCATCACCTCGGTGCCATACGTCACCGTCTTGAGACTCGACATATCGTATTTCTTGTACGCCTCGCTAACCAGAATCAGGTTGATGAATGTCGGCGAGGTCGGGAGTAACTCTACCCGATAGTCCTGGATCGCCTTACAGACGGTCTCGGGTGACCGATCGGCTACCGTGATCACACAGCCCGCATTGGAAAGGTTGTAGAGCAGCGTGTTGACGCCGCCGATATGATCGAACAGCAGGAACGTAATTGTCCGCAGCGAATGCCTCGGGACCTTGTACTTCTCGAGCATCGGTACGAAATCATGCACGGCCGCTTTGCTCTTCCCGGTGGAACCTGACGAGAACAACGTCAACCCGGGATGCTTCTGCTGCTTGAGATCAACGATAATCTCGTGCGTCGCGATTACGCCCGTCTTTGATATCGATGCCTTGTCTTCATCGTCGATCGAGACTATTGCCTCGATCTGAGCCACCTCTCTGAATTCGGGCTTCTTGCCTTCCACCGAACTCGAGAGCGGCACGAACAGGCAGTTCCGCTCGATCAATGCCAACATGAGCGCAATAGCGCGAGGCGAAAAATCGGCCTCCACGGAAACGACTGTCCCGCCTTCAATGTCGGCCTCGTCGAGCGACACATTCCACTCGTCGACCTGTTGCAGCAAATAAGCGTAGGAATACGACTGATCTCGCCAGATCAGAGCATCGGCGTCACCTGCTTCGGCGAACTTCTGCCTCAGGAAATCGATATGCACTACAGACCTCCAAGATAAATGTTTTGACCCGTGACGAAGTCACTCTCGGGCCGCAGGAAGAAATCGGTCACGTTGGACACGTCTTCGAATCGTCCCAGTCGGCGTATTGCCTGCCTGTCCACGATGTTCTGGATCTTATCGTCGGGGATGGACCGAATTAGGTCAGTCTCGATCGGGACGGGTCCCAGCGTATTTACTGTGATACCGAGATTAGCGAACTCCCGCGAAAGCACGTTAGTCAGGCTCTCAACAGCAGCCTTTGATGCAACATATGCTGCTTCGCCTTCCAGCTTCATCGGCACCGCGACGGTAGAAAAATTGATGATGCGTCCGTAACGATGCTTCTTCATGAGTTTTGCCGCCTCCCGGCTAAAGAGAAATCAGCCGACAACGTTGGTCCGCAAGACCTTCTCCACCGTAGAGATCGGCGTAAGCAGAGAATGGTTCATTGACGCGATGCCGGCGTTGTTCAACAGATTGTCGAGCCGGCCATGTTCGCGGCGGATCGTGGAAAACACTTGCTTCGCCTGCTTCTCGTCCGAAACGTCTGCGGCGAAATGCGTGTAGTTCTGATGATCCCAGTCAGCTTCGCCCCGACTACATCCATAGACGACGTGCCCCGCGTCGCAGTAGTGCTCCGCAAGGAATCTCCCGATGCCTTTTCGCGTACCCGTGATGAGCGTAATCGGCTGCGCCATTATTCGCCGCTCTCGATCTCTTGCTGCGCAAACGCTGCCAGCGTCGCTACGCTCCTGTACGGGCTACGCGCCTGCGACATTGCCTTCTCATCTGCCAGCCCCGCTGGTCGCCCGTACTTGTCTTCAATTTCCTGCTCAACGGCAATAATGAGCGTCACGAGACCCATCGAGTCCAGAACGCCTTCCTTGCCGAAGAGTATCGTGTCCTCCGCCAGATCGTCGGCAACGCCGATTTCGTCTTCACCGAGCTCGCGTGCTGTTTCTATGACCAGGTCTACAAGTTCTTGATACATGCCGATTCTCCTTTCCGGCAGCCGCACTCAGGATGCGGTTGTCTCCAGTTCAAGTGTGCGCAGGTCGGACCCGCTTGCGCTTACGTGTTCTGCCATTGTCACCAGTTCATAGTGTTTCCGCATCTCCTCGATTACGCGGTCGACAATCGCCATCTTCTCCTCCGCGCGCATGTCCATTCCCGGGAAGAAGGCGAGTTCTCCGACATCGTCGCACCCGATGAAATCGAGCGGATGGAGCAGGATAGACGGTGTAACGCCTGTCATCCTGCACATGAACAGCGCGAAGCGGAAGTATGATATCGCAAGAAACCGCGAGTACCTGGAGGCATACAGGATGTAGCTAAGGTGGATCGGCGTCTTGAAGAGCGGCATTGTGGTAACCGGCAACTCGAACAGGTGGCTATCATCGATCTTCCAGTTGAACGGAGATACAGGGCGCAGAGCATCGCGCCATGTTCCGAACAGCTCCTTGCGTTGCTCTTTCTCTTCGTCAGATAGTGAGCTTGTCGCGAAAAAGTACGCTCTTGCCAGCGGGTTCAGAAGATTGGGGAACACCGTGGCATCGTAGTCGTAACCGCGGCGCGCCAGCACTCTCAGTGTCGAAGGCGACAGGCTGAAACCGGGGCCGCGAAATCCCCTGGGCATCTTGCCCGTGGCCGCCTCGATCACTTCTTCAGCGCGCTGCAACTCCTCGTCGAGTTCTTCCTCGCTATAGAGATGCAGCCAGGGCTCGTGGTTGAAACTGTGGTTTCCGATCTCATGCCCTGCGTCGCCGATTGCACGCAGTGCTGACAGGTTCTTCTCTTCGGTAGCGTCCTTGCCGACGATGAAGAACGTTATCTTCAGATCCCTGTCATCGAGAAACTCTAGGATACGCGGGACCGACCAGTCGAGATACGTCGGATACTCGGACCATCCCTCGTCGCCATGGGTCTTCATATAAGACCACTGGTTATCGAGATCCAGAGACAGACTTGCGACACGTTTTCGGGTTTCGGATGTCATAACTGATGCACGTTCACTTTATGGATACGGGCACGCCGTTGTTCTTCAGTGATCTTTGTGCGGCATCCAGAACCTGCACAACGCGCAGACCATCCCGACCGTCGCTCAGGGGCTGCTTGCGATTCGCGACACAGTCGACAAAGTGCAGACATTCGGCCCGAAGCGGCTCTCCCACCTTCACATGCGGTATCGTGATATCGCCGAAGCGTAGCGCAATGTACTCCGCGAACGTGTCGTAATCCTGTGAGAGCTTGGCGCCTTTGTCGTATATCTTCAGCTTCTCAGCCGCCTCGAGGTCATCGAAGACAGCCATTTTGTCGCTTCCCACAATCGTCAGTTTGCGGACCTTGTGCGGGTCGAGCCAACTCACATGGATATGCGCCATAGTGTTGTCTTCGAAGGTCACGGTCAGAAACACGACGTCCTCGACGTCGCGCTGCAGGTAGTCCTGTCCGCGCGCAGAGACGTCGACGGCCTCTTTGCCGAGAAGATAGAGAATCGACGAAATGTCGTGCGGGGCGAAGTTCCACAACGCGTTCTCGTCTTCGCGAACGGTCCCAAGGTTGAGGCGCTGGCTATAAATGTAATAGACGTCACCCAACTCTCCGGCATCGATCATCGACTTGAGGCGCGTGACCACGGGATGGTATTCGAGCAAGTGGCCGACCATCAGGATCCTGGAGTCCCGCTCGGCCATCTCCGTAAGTTCCACCGCCTGATCCACCTCCAGGACGAACGGCTTCTCGACGTAAACGTCTTTGCCAGCCTCCAGCGCCTGCTTCGCAAGGGCGTAGTGCGTGGGACCGGTGGTCGCGATCACAACCGCGTCCAGATCGGAGTCCTCCAGCACCTCGCTGTAGCTGTTGCTTGTAGCCGTGCCCGGATAGAGCTGCCGCATTGTCTCCAATTTGTCGTCATCCAAATCACAGATGTATCGGGCATTCGGCAATCATATCGGTGTATCTGGGCTCAAAAATTTTCAGTGACAGATCATTTCCAGGCAGTAAAACGGTCTTTAAAGGGAATAAAGCCAGTTCCATTATTTTTCCTGCCCCCAGCGCGGGGCTAAGTCATTTTCTATCCCCAGTTGATCAAGAATCCTGCTTACGATCTGCCTCGCGGCCGTGCCATCCCCGAAAGGCGCCGCGCCAGCGTCCGCTGCAACAGCCGGCCCCGATCCTGACGAGAGCCAGGTTTCGACTGCATTCAATACCTTGTCCCGGCTCGAACCTGTCAGGACGTTACCGCCCGCCTCGATCGTTTCCGGCCACTCCGTCTCATCCCGCAGCGTTATGCACGGCGTGGCGAGAAACAGAGCCTCCTTCTGCAGTCCACCGGAGTCGGTCAGAGCCAGACGTGCATGACGCAACAGCTTCAGCATGTCGAGGTAACCAAGTGGTTCCGTCATCATGAGTTCGTCAGGAGCCGACCAGGAAGTGCTACCGGAATTCAGGATCGCCGTGGTCCTCGGATGCGCTGGAAAAACGATTGGAGTGTGCTCGGTTGCAACCTCCGCCAATATGTCGAGGACGCGAATCAGATTGCCCTCATCGGTGTTGACGGGCCGATGAAGAGTCGCCACAGCGTACTCTCCGGGCGCGAGTTTCATCTCTTCCAGAATACTCGATTTTTGCTCGGCAAGTTCCGAGTTGAACAAGATCGCGTCCAGCATGACGTCGCCGGTGTTGAATGAGCGCTCGACAAGGTCTTCCCGGCGCAGATTCTCCATAGCGGTCTCGGTCGGCGCCAGCAGTAGATCGGAGACATGGTCCGCGACTACGCGGTTTATCTCCTCCGGCATACCGCGATTGAAACTCCTCAAGCCTGCTTCGATATGCGCTATTGGGATCTGCAGCTTTGCGGCCGCCAGTGCGCCTGCAGCGGTAGAATTAGTGTCACCGTAGACGACTACCATGTCCGGACTTGTTTCCAGCAATGTGCTCTCGACCGCCTCGAGCATTCTGCCGGTCTGCGCACCGTGCGAACCCGAACCGATCTCGAGGTGCACGGCCGGCCTTGGTATCTGGAGCTCATCGAAAAACACATCGGACATCGAAGTGTCGTAGTGCTGCCCCGTATGAACGATGACGTCCTCGACGGCGCCCTCTCCTTCCTCGGACGCCGCTCTCATCGCGCGACTGACGGGAGCCAGCTTGACGAACTGCGGTCGGGCACCCACGATACTGACGACACGCACTTGAATTGCTATCCGTAGAAATCAGCGATTGTCGAAACGACGTAGTCTTGCTGCTCGCGGGTCAGCTCCGGATACACCGGAATCGCCAACGTTTCCCGGGCAGCCGCCTCCGACTCCGGACAGTCGCCTTCCTGGTAGCCCAGCTCCGAGAAGCACTGCTGCAGATGCAACGGCACGGGGTAGTAAATCTCGGTTCCGATCCCGGAGTTCTGCAGGTATTCTCGCAGTCCATCTCTGTCCGGCACGCGGATTACATACTGGTTATAGATATGCCGCTTGCCCGTCACGGTTTTTGGTGTCGATATCCGATCACCCAGTCCCGCCGCTTGAATCGCATCGGTGTAGTACGCCGCGTTGGACTGCCGCGCTGAAGTCCAGTCGTCGAGCGACCGGAGCTTCACCAGGAGAACGGCTGCCTGTAATGCATCGAGCCTGAAGTTCCCGCCAACGATCGAGTGGTAATACTTCGGCTTACCTCCGTGCAGACGGAGTATCGAGAGGCGCTCAGCAAGCGCATCGTCATTGGTCGTACACATACCGCCATCGCCGAACGCACCGAGATTCTTGCTCGGAAAGAATGAGAAGCAGCCAATCGCGCCCTGCGAACCGGCTCGCCCTCCGTTCAGATACTCGGAGCCGATTGACTGAGCCGCATCTTCCACGATCGGCAGGCCATACTCCCTGGCGATCGCGTTGAGGGCATCCATATCAGCAGTCTGACCGTACAGATGCACGGGCATCAGGGTTTTCACGGTAGTGCCCGATTGCATGTGGATCAGCTTTCCGTCTCGCATCTCGCATTCTGACTCGAGAAGTGAGCGCAACTTCTCGGGACAGATGTTGTACGAATCAGGATCGATGTCGCAGAAGATC
>CALZMR010000275.1 GCA_945788575.1 uncultured Woeseiaceae bacterium | reverse complement strand
CCTCAGGAACCCATCGATGCCCTGAAGCAGGCGCTCCACGCATCGTCCGCGTTCGATGTCCAATCGCACCAATGGCGGGACATTCCGGCACATATGACGATAGCCGAGTTCCTCTCAATCGAAGAGAGCCTCACACTCTGTGAGCAATTTCAGGTCACGGCACCGAGCGGGTCATTCGTTTGTGACAAGCTGTCGCTGGTCGTTCCGGACGAGGAATTCTCGTTCAATGAGGCGGCAGTGTTCATGCTGGGTGCTACCCATTAGCGCGGGCATGCGTTCTAATGGTCCGCCGCACCCGCCGGAAAAGGCCCTCTTCAAAGATGACGTACTACCGCGCAGCATTGCTCCTGTTCGTTGTCGGCAACGTAGTCGTATTTACGTCCTTCATGCGAATCACGGGTATTCCGTGGAGCGCCTTCATGGTGTTCATCGGCTACATCTTCACCAACGCCCCGGTCGTAGTGTCGTTTCTAGCCGCTCAGAGGATGGACAGGACGCTGAAGGGCCATTGGCTGAATTGGCTCAACATCCTGATTCCAACCGCGGCAGGCGCCGCCGGACTCGTGGCCTACACACGCCTGGCGCTTCACCCGGACGCACACCCGCAGATCTTCATGTTCGGACCGCTGCTGATCACAGCTGGCTGGTTCGTCATGGTTGGCATTCTGATCATGATCTACGTCTTCACCGACCGATAGTGGAGCGCCGGGCGTAGAGGTCAGGGCTGTGGTTCGCTCGTGCGCCGGTGAATCTTAGCCGGGCGTCTTTCGCCTGCGCCAGCCTCTGGTCAGGTCGGAAAAAAGTCGATCGGTTTCGTGACCGTGATCGACTGGCCGCCGTTGAGCGGGGCGAATTCGAATCGCAGTACCCGCTCGCACAGCCTGTCCATTAGTTGCTGATCCGGCAGGGTGGATTCGGCGATCTCGCAGCGCTCTACGTGCCCGTCGGAATGAATCGTGACTCTCAGGACGACCCTGCCTTCGAGAGCGGGGTCCGCGCGAAGCGCGCGGTTGTAGAGCGCGAAGATCGCGCTGCCGTTGTGACGAAATACGTACTCGATCTCTTCACTGCTGCGCGGCGCATCAGGATCGACAGGTGGTGGCGCATCGGCTCGGGGAGCCGAAGTAACTATGCCGCGCTCTTGCGGCGAGTCCAATCTTCCGGAGAGCTTTTCTTCGAGAAACTGGACGAACGAGCTTTGTTGCGCGTGAGGCAGCAGTTCGAGATGTTGGTCCAGCAGCTGTCGTCCTTCGTCCTCGCGGTCCAGCTCGATGAGTGCCAGCACGGCTACCGCCACGTACTCCGTGAATCGCATCAGACTCGGATCGAGAGTTAGCGCCTTTTCGCGCACCTCGAGAGCCTCATCGTACTCTCCGTTCGAGTAAAGCAGGCCGCTCAGGAACAGGTACGCTTCGCCGCTTTCCTCGATCTCGTTGGCGGATTCCAATAGCGCGATGGCTGCCTCGTGCGCGAACGCAATCTGCAGGACTCGCGCAGCTGTGACCATGCTGCGTGGCCAGTCCGGATACTTCGTCGCAAGTTCGGTGACGTGCAATGCAGCTTGCTCGTCTTCGCGCTGCTGCAAAGCGAGGTGAACGAGCGCAACGAGAATCTCGTTCTCGTACGGTGACTCCAGCAGAAGAGCTTGTTCGGCGACCGCCTCACCCTCCGCGAAATCGCGTGTTTCGCTGTAAAGCTGCGCCAGTCTGGCCTCGTAGATTCCGGTACCGGCACAAGCGCTCTCGAGGCCGAGCATCTGTGTGACTCGTTCTTGGTCATTGGCGAATGAGGACAGAATCGCGGCGCTCTGTTCGTCGCACTGTTGCGCGAGCACCGATGCGCTCGCCTCCTGCGCCGTCGAAAGCAGCAAAACCGAAAGTGGCAAGGCAATCGCAGCAAGGCAACTATTCGTTCTCAAACCAACTCCTTGCAGGCCTGTCAGCAAAATCTGGCCTAATTCTAACGTTTCGGTTCCCGTCCGTCCGGGAACGCGTCACTGTTACGCTATCCGGCTAGGTTCCCCGCATGCAAGGAGTGCACAGGTATTTGCTTCGAGTTTATCGACGGTGTGCCTGTACTTCGCCTCATGACCGCTGTCGGCGCAAAGTAAGCGCAGCGACTTTTCGCTCTTGCCCAGACGGACGCCAGGTATTTCCCAGAATTGACACCGTCGTTGAGCGGCGGAAAATTGTTTCAATCGACAAAGGCAAATCGGGCGAAAGTCCGAGACGCAAAGCCACGGGTCCTCGCTTCCAAAGCGGCATTCGAACGCCAGAACGGTCCCCAAGATCGCCGGGCTACCGATGATCGATGCACATCTGCAAGGAGGTACCCATGAACAGAAAGAAATTGCTTCTGTTGGCCGCCGCTGTGCCTGTCCTGTTGTTTGCCTGGGGTAGTGCGGCAAGCGGACCGAAACCAAACTACTTCATCGACGAGACAAAGTTACCCTTCGAAGCTATCCCCGGGGCGACGGCCTACTGGGGTGTTCACAGCGGAGCCGGCTACAGGATCGAGGTGCCGGACGACTGGAACGGGGAACTTGTCATCTGGGCCCACGGATACTTTGGGACCGGTTTGGAACTGGAGGTAGAGAATCATCCACTACGGCCACTGCTGATATCGCAAGGCTATGCGTGGGCGGCATCGAGTTATAGCCGCAACGACTACGACGTGGCTACCGGCGTACAGGACACGCATGCATTGACCCGGCGCTTCAACGGAATCGTCGGCAGGCCGGACCGCATCTACATCTCCGGCGCATCCATGGGCGGCCATATCACGGCTGTCGCGGTCGAGCAGTATCCGAATACCTACGATGGCGCGCTGGCCATTTGTGGCGCGCTGGCGGATTTCGAGCAGTTCGACTACCTGATGGACTTCAATGTCGCCGCTCAGCAGATTGGTATCGGGAGCTCGGCATTCCCCGTCGAGCCGGTTTCTTATCTGTTCGGTGTCGTGCCGACGATAAAAGCCAATCTCGAACCCTTCCCGGGCGCCTGGCCGTTCGTACTAAACTCCTCTGGAGAAAATCTTAAGAACCTCGTTGAATTGCGGACGGGTGGCGTTCGGCCGAACTACGACCTCGGTTTCGTGTTCTGGAACGCTCCATTCCTTGACGACTTCTTGTTCCAGCTCGGAACCCTCGGCAATACGATCATTCGTTCTCCGGGCATCGCAGTCGACAATTACGATGTCGTGTACCAGTTCGATTCGGACCCCACGCTGAGCCCGGACGAGATTGCCTTCAACGACGGAGTCTTCAGGCAAATGGCCGACCCGCAGGCTCGCAATAGCAATGGTCTGGCCCAGCTACCTGTGACGACTGGCGACCTCAGCGTGCCGATGATAACCGTGCATAACCTCGGTGATCTGTTCGTACCGGTATTGAACGAGATCGAATACGCGAGGCGAGTGGCCGAGCATGGCAACAGCGAGTTCCTCGTACAGCGCGCAGTAAGAGGTGTAGGACACTGCGATATCACGCCGCTGGAGTTCTCGACCGCCTTCGTCGATCTGGTCATCTGGACCGAGTTCGGCGTACGGCCCGCCGGGGACGATTGGCTGGATCCGGCGAATGTCGCCGCTCAAGATTTCGGCTGCACGTTCAATGACCACGGTGGGCATTTCGGAGAGGAGCCCTGCCCAACTCCATAAGGTATAGGACTGGCCATTAACAGAACCCCGCCCTCGCGGCGGGGTTTTCAATTACGCGTCTTGCCGATTGCAGCGGATTCGACTCGCCCCTAGGGCAGGCCCGGTTAAAGGCTCTAATCAACAGGAATGCTGGCACCCTCAAGCGATGCGATTCCGCTCCTCGCCCGCGATGAACGCCCGCGTGTTCGCTTCGAGCTCGTCGATCGCGTTCTGCCGTGCTTCGTCACTTGCCCAGGCCGTGTGCGGCGTCACGATCAGATTGGCGCCTTCGTAGTCCAGCAGGGGGTCGCCGTCGGTGGGCGGTTCCTGCGGCAGCACGTCGATCGCCGCGGCGGCGATCGATCCGGTCTCGAGTGCATCTACAAGCGCCGCGGAATCGATCAGCCCCCCACGCGCGGTATTGATGACGATTGCTGAGGACTTCATCAGCGCGAACTCTCGGCTGCTGAGTAAGCCGCTGGTGTCGTCGTTCAGCGGACAATGCAGCGAGATGACGTCCGAAGTAGA
>CALZMR010000274.1 GCA_945788575.1 uncultured Woeseiaceae bacterium | reverse complement strand
GCCTTCACCATCACCCTCGTTACGATTCTCAAGGGCCTGAAGCACGTGGGGCTGGACGTTTCGATACGCGACAGCTACCTGCTGGCCGGCGGCATCGCGCTGGGAATCGCGTTGGTGGGCGCAGTGTTTATCCGCCGCATCAAGTCCGATCCGAAAGCCGAGAAGGCGCAGCATTTCTACACGGTGGAGCGCGTCTTCGGGGTGCTGATGATCATCACGGCCTGCGCGATGGCATTCGCGCACGGCTCAAACGACGTCGCCAACGCCATCGGTCCGCTGGCTGCTGTGGTTAGTGTCGCTCAAACCGGGGCGATCGCGGCTCAGTCGGCGCTCCCGATCTGGATCCTCATCATCGGCGGCGTGGGGATCGTCATCGGCCTTGCGACCTACGGCCGGCATGTAATTGCCACCGTCGGCCGGAACATCACGCATCTGACGCCAAGCCGCGGATTTGCGGCGGAGCTTGCCGCGGCAACTACGATTGTCATTGCTTCCGGTACCGGCATTCCTATCTCGACAACGCACACCCTCGTCGGGGCCGTACTGGGCGTCGGCCTCGCCCGTGGAATCGAGGCGATCGACTTGCGAGTCGTGACGCGAATCTTCGTGTCGTGGGTGGTCACGATCCCCGCCGGCGCGATACTCGCGATCATCTTCTTCTTCACGTTCAAGACAATCCTGCCATGACCCGCTCGCAAGGCGTTCCGCAGTGACCGGCTACGCGCTGGCGCTGCATGGCGGCGCGGGCGTCATCCCTGGCCGCGATTACACCGAGGCTGAGCTGCATCTGCGAGAGCTCGCCGAACGCGGTGCGGTGGAACTCGAGCGAGGCGACGCCGCACTCGACGTCGTCGAGCGGGCCGTCGCGGCGATGGAATCAAGCGGATTCTATGTCGCCGGGAAGGGGTCGACACCAAACGCGGAAGGTCATGTCGAACTCGACGCATCGATCATGGACGGGCCGTCACGACGCGCAGGCGCGGTCGCTTCGCTCATGGATATCGTCAATCCGGTCTCGGTTGCTCGCCGGGTTATGGACGCGACTGAGCACGTCATGCTCGCGGGGGCAGGTGCGCTTTCGTTTGCCCGTCGCGAGCGCTTCGAGGAGGTTGTGTCGCCCGAGGACTACTACGTCCTGCCGGTCGGCATCGTTCCCGGAGACGTCGATATGGGCTCGCACGGCACGGTCGGTGCGGTTGCTCGCGACGTCGACGGGCGGGTCGCTGCCGCAACATCGACCGGCGGCACGTTCGGCAAGCTGAAAGGCAGGGTCGGTGACACGCCAATCATCGGCAGCGGTACATGGGCGGACGACAGTGTGGCTGTTTCCTGCACCGGGGTAGGGGAGTATTTCATCCGTGCGGCCGCGGCAGTGTCGGTCTCGAATCAGTTCAAGGCCGGCCGTACCCTGGAGCAAGCAGTCGCCGAAGTTCTCGCTGACGTCAAGCGGCTTGGCGGCGATGGCGGCATCATTGCCGTGACGTCTGCGGGCGATATCGCGATGGCCTACAACTCCGACGGCATGAAGCGGGCGGCCGTCTCCGACCGTCAGTCGCTCGACGTTCGCAGTTTCGGCTAGGTCCGGCTGTCAGCGCGAGGCTTCGCGGGCGATGAGCTCGTCGATCACGCTGAAAAGATCGGGACCAGCCAGGGCGCCGCTGGTTCGGTACTTCCCATTGACCACGACCATCGGAACGCTGTCAATTCGGTAGCGTCGTGCAAGGTCGCGGGCGACCGCGAGCTTCTGCGCTACCTCGAATGAGTTCCAGACGCGGTCGAACTCCGCGGCGTCGACGCCGAAGCGAACGAAGAAACTCCTGATCGAGTCTTCGCGATTCAGATAGTTGCCGCGATTGTGGTACTCGTTGAACACGGCCGAATGGATTGCGTCGCCATCGGCAATCACGCCGTTCATGACCAGCACTTCCAGCGTGTAAAAGAGCTGCGCGTGGGTCTCGGCCGCCCGATTGTACGTTGCAGGAATGCGGACGAAGCGCACCTCGGCCGGCGCGACGGCCGCCCAGCGATTGAACACGGGATCGATGTCGGAGCAGTGCGGGCAGCCGTACCAGAATATCTCCGCAACCTCGATCCGGTCGGCACCGCCAACCGTGGGCTGCGGGGGTGCGAGACGGACGTAATGCGTCCCTTCCTGGAAGCGGTAGCTGGGCGCCTGCCCTGATTCTTCGCTGTCGTCCTGGTTGGCGGCCTGATCGGCTTCTTCCGTGACATCCGGGCTGACGGCCTGATCGGCTTCTTCCGTGACGGCCTGGCTGGCGGCCTGATCTGGCGCCTCCGAAATGGAGTCGGCCGGCGCCTCGTCGCCCACCGCCTCTTCGCTGACAACTTCTTCCGTGACAGGTTCTTCTGCTGGCGCAGGCTGTTCGCGCCCGCAGGCCGCAAGCGCGACAAATGCGAGAACCAGGAAGAGTCTTCCGGTATCAGTTTTCTTCAACTTGTCTCTCTCGGTTATGCGTCAAGTTACGCTGGCATGGGAGGCGGCGGCCTCTGGCCGTCCGCCTGTTTGCGTTCGCGGCTTCGACCAGAGGCAGGTATCAGCGCGCGGTTTCGCGCTCGACCAGCTCATTGATGACGTTGATGAGTTCCGGGTAGCCGCCGGCTTCGGTCGCGCCAGTGCGGTATTTGCCGTTCACGACGATCGCCGGCACACCGGTGATGTTGTAACGGCGGGGGCTTGCCAGATCGCGCGCCGTGCGCATCTGCTGGCTCACCCAGAAGCCGTTCCACTCACGATCAAACGCTGCATCGCTTACCCCGAAACGCTCGAATAACGCGCGGATCGCGTCCATCCGGGTTAGCTGATTCCGGCGCCGATGGAATTCGTCGAAAACCGCCGCGTGGAACGCGGCCCCGTTCTCGAGATCGCCTGTGCGGACGAGAGCCTCGGCCGTGTAATAGAGTTGAGCGTGCACTTCAGCGGCGGGATTCCACATGATCGGCGCTCGAACGAATCGGACGTTCGCCGGCTTCTCGGCGTCCCAGCTGTTGATCGTCGGCTCGAAGTCGTAGCAATGCGGGCAGCCGTACCAGAAGTACTCGACGACCTCGACTTTGTCGGCTCCGCCGAAGGTCGGCTGTGTCGGCACGAGCCGCTCGAAGTGCTGGCCTTCCCGATAGCGATAGGTGGGGGCCTCTGCGGGCACTTCGGCCTGAGCGAGGATAATCTCCGTGTCGCCAGTCTCTTCGGCAACTGCGGCAGACTCCTCGACGACCTCGATTTCATCGCTCGCGGCCTCGTCGGCGGCGGCCTCGACCTGTTCCTCGGCCTCCGTCTGCTCGACGGGTGCCTCGTCGCCAAGGGTTTCCTCGACCGGAGTCTCTTCCTGACCGCACGCCGCGAGCGCGACGAATGCGAGGCTCAACAATAGGGTTCTGGTATTCATAGTCTTCAATTTGTCTCTCCGGGCCCTGCGAAGTTTCACGGCTGGTGCTGAATCAGCCGATCAATGAAGTCCCTGCAGGTACGACGCGAGCGCGTCGATGTCTTCCTGATCCAGCCGTGAGGCAATGGTCCGCATGATCTCTGTCGGGCCGTCCGACTCGCGCGCGCCGGAGGCATAGTCGCGCAGCTGCTTGGCGGTATAGGCCGCGTGCTGTCCGTTCAGCGCCGGGTACCCTGCCGCGGCGTTGCCGCGCCCGGTCGGACCGTGGCACGCGATGCAGGCCGCCACGCCGTCTTCGGCATCGCCACCGCGATACAGTGCTTCGGCACGAGCGATCGACCGCGGATCGGCAACGGCCTGCGCCGCTCCGTTCAGGCTCTCGAAATAGACCGCGACATCGTCGATGTCCTCATCGGACAGCAACATGGCCTGACTTGTCATAAGTGGATCCTGACGCTGGCCCTCACGGAACGCGCGGATCGATGCGGCGGTGTAGGAGGCGTGCTGGCCGGCGATATTGGGCCACGCCGGATTGACGCTATTACCCTCGGCGCCGTGACAGGCCGCGCAAGTGGCCGAGTTTGCCCGGCCGGCCTCGGGGTCACCGTCGACGAGGCTTTGGGCGGCAGCCGGGGCTGCGATCAATGTGAGTGCGGCAAGCATGCCGATCGAAGCGAAGACGTTTTTCATCTTTTTCAACCGTTACTTCCTGACGACGGCCGTGGCCATCGGGATCCTATGATTGTCTGAGTTGCGCCTGCGGCTG
>CALZMR010000273.1 GCA_945788575.1 uncultured Woeseiaceae bacterium | reverse complement strand
AGCGGCCATCCCACCCCAACCGTCCCGGTAAACGTCAGTCCGCAACCCCCTCGTGGGGCCTTTTGCTTTTATCGCCAAGTGAGGTCTGGGCATTCGAACCCTGTTCGACGGGCGCAGCAGCGAAGTTGCATGCCCGGCAGCGAAGCGGCCATCCCATCCCAACCGTCCCGGTAAACGTCAGTCCGCAACCACCGCCATCGAGATACTGACTTTCTGAGGGCGGACTGCCCTATCCACCAAACGGCACCTATTTCGCTATAGTTGAATTACTGCGGGTCTACCGGATTGGGAGAACGCCGAAATGTGCCATTGGGGAGTCGCGCCATTGCGTGCAGTAGCTGGATTGTTACCACTTCTTGCGTTGATTTCGGGTTGTACCACGACGATGCCGATAATCAACGTCGAATCGGAGCCTACAGAAGACGGGCTTTACGCGGTTTCCGGAACCGACGCCGATCAGGCCTGGGCTCGGCCAGACGTCGACATGGCGCAGTATTCGAAAATCATCCTACAAGGCATTGCCATTGAGTACCGGCCGGGTGGCGAGACACAGAGAAACAGGTTCGCACGAATTAGTGGAGACCCGTATGAAGTCACGCACGAGCAAAAGGAACAGTTTCGCGAAATCGCCGAAGAGGAGATTCTGGATGAGTTTAGTGAGAGCCGGCGTTTCACTCTTGTCGATGCGGCAGGTACCGACGTTCTGCTGGTCACAGTGCAATTACTCGACCTCGTGTCTTACATTCCGCCCGACGCGCCTCTTAGTGAGATCTATTTGAGCGAAGTCGGAGAAGCAACCCTCGTTCTCGAATTGCGTGATTCGGCGACAGAGGCCGTTCTTGCACGAGTAGTCGATCGGCACACGGCGGAGAGAATTGATAGAAACGTCGAATTTACCGTTCGGGCCTCGAATACCGCCGAGGCGCAGCGCCTTTTTCATGCCTTTGCCCGCATGCTGCGCCAACGGCTCGATGAATTTGGTGCGCTTGGGCCCTAGTCATTCCCGGTCGCCAGTTATCAACATCGGTCCGGGCGGGCGGACCGCCCTCTCCACCAAATCGGCCCCAAAAAGGGGCCGTTCCCATTCTGGCTCGTGGGTAGACGACTCAGTCGAGCGACCCCGAAATGTACTGATCCTGTGGTGTCCCCGGCTCCTGAATCGGATTCACGAAGGTCTGCTTCACCCGAATGGAGACCAGCATGTACGGAACCCAGATGGCGGCCGCGACGATCGTGCGCACGAATTCTCTGATTGTAATCTCATCGAAGATCGGCTCGCTGGGGAGCACGATCGATACCAACCACGCGTCTAGGGGGATGAAGACCAGCGATATGGCGGTCAGCAATATGAACAACTTCGGAAAGAACCGATGCTTTGTGAAATACAGCACGGCCAGGTAGATGGACGCCAGCAGCATGCCCGTATTGAAGGCCATCTCACCAAGCAGTAGCGGGCCCCAGGCCGGATGGTAGGCCCCGGAACCCTCCGTCGTCAGAACCTGCCAGGTTCCGTCATTGAAAATCGGCACGTAGACCGAAACGATCAGCCAGATGAGGCGCAGCGGCCCGACGACAACCCCGATGCCGACAAGAATCAGCCATCCTCCAAGCCCGTAAAGGTCCGGTCTCTCACGATCTTCCATAGCTGTCCCCCTTATTGATTCTCTTGTGCTGTGTCTGCTGGTTCCTGACACAGTATAGGACGTCGGACCGGCATCCTGCTCGTCCTGGGCACGAAAAAGCCGGGGCGGCTTTGCGCCACCCCGGCGATGTCACGCGGACTAATCGCTAGGCGACTTTGACCGTGAAGCGCTCTGCGGCGTGCATTTTCGGAAGCAGGATCTCAAGGATTCCGTCCTTCAACTCTGCTCTCACGTTCTCGATGTCGATATCGACTGGCAGTGCGACCGTGCGCACCAGCTTGCCGAAGCCGACTTCGTGACGATAGAAAGCCTCTTTCTCTTCCTTATCTTCGAACTCCCTCTCAGCCTCGATCATCAGGCGATCGCCTATGAGCGTGACTTCGACGGCGTCCTTCTCTACACCCGGAAGCTCTGCACGAACAAGGAGCTCTTCGTCGCGGTCAACAACGTCGATTCTGAAGCTGCGCTCGAAATCGACGCCCATCGGCCACTTGAAACCGAAGGGCTCAAACGACTCCATCCAGCGGCGTGGCGGGAAGTCCTCTAAGAAGTCATCCCAGCCCTGGGTGAAAGGCGCTGTCCGGTTAACATCGATCATCCTCTTGCGAGGCTCAAATTTTCTGAGAATCGACATTTCCTCACCTCCATGCCGACGGACCTCCGCCAGCACATCCTTTGTAGCAGCTTTCAGTCAAACAACAATTGGGAGATTTCCGAATTGACAGCGGCGTGGCGAAACGCCGAAATAGCCCCCCAATCCTGCGATCACAAGACGACATTTGGCGGTACGCGACGAGGCGCCAACCCAGATATCCGACCTAACCTCGCTCGGGGAATGCGAAGTCAAGCCAGTATCTTCAGCGCCAGCCAGGGCGTAAAGAAGAGCAGCGTGATGGCCAGTTTGTACTGCGAGACGTAGCCAATCGTGGCAACCGCGACATCCTGCTCCGATATTCCGAAGACCCGGGCGTTCATTCTCAGCACCAGCCCTCGCAGCAGCCAGAACGCGGTCACCGTCAGCACATAGATGCCGAGATTGATGATCAGGCTCCAGCCGAAGAAAGCGGTGAGGAATTCGATGTTCGACGTCATGACGCGTCCCCTTCGCTGTCTGACTGAATGCGGCCCCGTGTCGACAGCAGGAAGAACACGACACCGCTTGCAATGATTCCGAGACCGAACAGCCCCTCGGTAGGACGCTGGTACAACACGTAGCCGAGCGTCCAGCCCATGAGCACGAGATAGATAACCGGCGTCACCGGATAAGCGAACGTTCGGTATGGACGTGCCAGATCTGGCTGCCGGATGCGAAGCACGAAAACACCGAGTACCGTTACGAAGCTGTTCAGCGCAAGCGTGAACCCTGCGAAGACGAGCACGGACTCGAAGCTCGATGTCACGATGAAGATCAGCGCAAGCGCCGACTGGCCCATGATCGCGACGTACGGCAGCCCATCGCGGTTGGTGTGTGACAGAAACCGAAGCGGCTTGAAGTCCTCGCCAATGACCATCAGTACCCGCGGCCCCGCGAGCGTCATCGCGCTGACCGTCGAAATGAGCAGAAGGGCCAGCGCAGCCCCCGCGAATCGGCCCCCGTATTCACCGAAGGCATACTCTGCGGCGATGTAGCCGACCTCGAGTTCGCCGGCCAGCGCATCCATCGGCGCTACGCTGAGGAACACGTAATGCAGTGCGACGTACAACGCGGTAACGACAGCGGTGCCCAGAAAGAGGATGCCGGGAAGATCGCGTTGTGGATTTTCGAGCTCACTGCTCAGATACGTCGCCGCGTTCCAACCGGTATAGGCGTAGCTAACGTAGATCAGGGACACGGCGAAAGCGCCGCCGGTTACCAGCGTTCCGTCGCCCGGTTGTGGCAGGAAGCTGACCGGCTGTGGAGCTTCGACCCAGAGCATCGCTGCCAAACAAAAGACCACGATCGCAGCGACTTTGAGAACCGTAAATACTGCCTGCAGCCCCCCGCTCTGCCGCCGGTTGGCGGAATGGACAGCCGTCAGCGCAACGACCAGCCCTACCGCCAGCGCCGTCTCGATGAGCGGTGAGTGATCCTCGGGTAGCAGCGACGTCGAATAGGCGGCAAAGGTCATCGCCGCCAGTGCCGTGGGTGCTGCAAATCCTATCGTGGCAGACACCCAGCCAGACACGAATCCGGCCATCGGATGGTAGATGCGCGACAGAAAGTTGTACTCACCGCCCGACCGAGGCAGCGCAGCACCGAGTTCCGCATAGGTCATCGCACCGCATAATGCGATCAGGCCGCCGATTGCCCACAGCGCAAGCAGAACGAAGCCGGACCGAATCCCCTCGAGTTGATAACCCAGACTCGTGAAAACCCCTGTGCCGATCATGTTCGCGATGACTACCGCGGTGACCGTCGATTTATGGAAAGTCCTGTCGTCGCGGGGGCTCACGGAGAGTGAAGATACCCCAATGCCCCCGAACGCGCTTCACCCAGTAGTGGCCAAAGAGTGTGGCACCGATGCTAAACTGCGCCCAGTTCATTCATCGAGGACCC
>CALZMR010000272.1 GCA_945788575.1 uncultured Woeseiaceae bacterium | reverse complement strand
TGCGGAATACGTCGAGCCGCGTCTCCTGCGAGAGCGCCGCGAACCCATTCAGAGCCAGTTTCTTATCCATTTATCGAGAATAATCGATATATTGAAGAATGGCAAACAAATTGACTGACGGTGCGTTCAGGAAGCGACGGCGGCTTCGACGTAAGCGGCTCGGTCGTTTGAGGCGTCCTTGATGGACTTGGCGTTGTACATCGCCTGGTCGGCAACGCTTATGAGGTGCCATAGCTCCTCGCCATGTTTCGGCATGAGCGCGATGCCGACGCTCGCCGAACAGATGATCTCCTGCCCCTGGATGATGTAAGCCTCGGAGGCTGTGGTAACGAGGCGCTCGGCGATGTGCTTCGCGTCTTCGACGTCGACGCCCGGCAGCACGATAGCGAATTCATCGCCGCCCAGCCGGCCGAGAACGTCCTCCGGACGCAAGCAGAATTCGAGACGATGCCCGAAGGCCTTCAACAGGGCGTCGCCAGCCTGGTGGCCGAACCGATCGTTGATGCTCTTGAACTGATTGAGGTCGAGGTACAGTACGGCCCCTTCATCGTAGCCGCGTACGCACGCCGAGGCCTCTTTCTCGAAGCCGCGGCGATTCAGGACCGCCGTCAGCGGATCCCGCAATGCGTCCGCGAGCATCTTGTGCTCGTTACGCTTGCGCTGAGTGATGTCGATCAGCGTCACCGAGAAATCCTCGCCGACAGGTTCGCCGACGATCCGCAGCCACCCCTCCCCTTCGGGGAGCTCGCACTGCGTCTCGAAGCTGATCGTCGAACCCTCGAATCGGTCGTCGTCAAAATGCTCCATCAACCGCTCCGGGTCGAGCTGAGAGACTTTTTCGAGAGGCATGCCGATCAGAGTGCCCTTCCCGTCCGTCAGGAATTTCTCCGCGGCCCGGTTCGCGAAGATGCATCGGAATGGCCTCCCCTTCGAGCCTTCGTCACGCGCGAACCTCAGAATGCCGTTGGACGACGTCTCGATGAGTGTGCGGATAAGATGTTCGCTGTCGGCGAGCTGGCTCAGGGCTTTGCGGCGCTCGGTCACGTCACGACAGACCACGACCACGCCAACCTGCCTGCCGCGCTTGTCGTTGAGCGGCGCAACACTGAGCTCATACGTACGGCGCGTATCAAGCCTGAGCGTCTGCGTGCTGTCGAGATCCTGTGCCTGCTCGAGGATCGCTCGTGCCTGTGGCACGTCTTGCCACAACCGGCGACCGAGCAAGTCGCGCTCCGGAGCCTCCAACAACTCGGAGGCCCGCTCGTTGGCGCAGATGATGCGCTGGTCGTTGTCGAGGACGATGATCGGATCGCGAACGTGATCGAACAGCATCTGATACGCCACCGGACTGAACTCGAAAACCCGCATCGACACGCTGGCATAGGCGTACAGCGGGAGCATGACGGTCAGAGTCAGGGACAGGAACGGGAAGTCCGGCGGTCCCAGGCCGAAGAACCGATTTGCAATGCTGATCGTGAACGGAAGTATGGCGCTCACGACGAAGATCACGACCGTGCGCCGATGCGCCGGCGCGATGCTCGGAAGACGACCTGCCAGAGCAACCAGGGAGAACGCAAACAGACCATATGCGAAGGGCGCGTGTACGCGATTGAACCAGTAGTGCTCCGTGACATCGGTGAAGACGATGCCCGTCTCTGTGATTACCGTGTCCCAGATGATGTTGTGCATGGAATTGGTCAGCGCCAGCACGGTCGTCGTGATTGGAATGATCGATAGGATCGCGACCATCAGCGCGCTGGCGGGGCCGTCTGTGTATTGCCGGTAGATCATGTAGAAGGCTACGGGCAGGAATCCGGCCGAGAAGAATGCGAGCGTACGCCCGATACCGTAAAGGTTCTGATCAGTCGTCCCGTACGAGAACGCGGTGCCGGCGATCATGATGCCGATCAGGAACAGGAAGAATGCGACCAGGCTGTCTGGTGCCGAACGGGATACGTAGGCGGCAATCCCGAGGTAGAGCACGGCCGCGAGACCGAACAACGGCGGCAAGATCGACTCGAAGAGCGCCTCCATCAACGACGCTCCGCGGTCTGACTGTCAGGTTCGCGAAACATCCGGAAATGGTAGTCGGGTCGCGCAAGACATAATGCGACCTGGTGCCCATTCCCGGTGCCCGAACCCGCGCCACGTCACAGTTTCAGGGGCTGGCAGCCCCGCTCGAGCGAGCGCTCCGCCGGCCGCCTCAGAGGCCGGCTGCGGTATCGGCTATCAGCGTATCGACGACCGAGTTCAGGCTCTCTTCCTTGCTCCTGCCGGCAGCCTGCTCGAGTTCGTAATCCTTTAGCTGACGGTGCGCGCTCGTGCCGCGGGTCAGGATATTGCGGACGGACGCGACCTCGTCCACGCAGCCGAGCGCTTCCGCGTCGTCGGCGATCAGCGAGAGAATCTCCTCGAGGAGCTGCTCGAACGGCACGATCACGCCGCGGGCGAGATCCACGAGACCCTCGTCGAAGCTATAGCGCATAGCGCGCCAGCGATTCTCATAAATGAGCATGGGCGTATAGATGCGCCAGCGCTGATTCTTCGTTCTCAGGCGCCAGAGCATTCGCATGATGCAAACCAGCACGGCAGTCAGAGCGACCGTGTCCTCTAGCCTCGTGCAAACGTCCATGACTCGTGTCTCGAGCGTCGGGAAACGCTTACTCGGCCGCAAGTCCCACCAGATACGGGTCGAGTCTTCGATCAGGCCGGCATCCATCATGATGCGCACGTGGCGCTGGTACTCGGCCCAACTCGCGAATCGCTCCGGCAGTCCCGTTCTCGGGAGCGCGTCGAAGATCGTCAGTCGATAGCTCTTGAGCCCGGTGTCTCGGCCACTCCAGAACGGCGACGAGCAGGACAAAGCCAACAGGTGCGGCAAAAAGTAGGACATCTGATTCATCAGATCGATCCGCAGCTCGTCGTCGTCGATGCCGACGTGCACGTGCATGCCGCAGATCAGGAGCCGTCGAGCAGCACCCTGCATCTCGACGGTGAGAGCCTCGTAACGATCCTTGGGAGTGTGTTTCTGGTCCTTCCAACTGGAGAACGGATGCGTCGACGCCGCGATCGGCGCAAGGTTGTGCTCGGCCGCCGTGTCGATAATGATCTTACGCAGTCTCGCGAGGTCCTCACGCGCTTCCTGCACGTTGTTGCAAACCTTCGTGCCGATCTCTATCTGCGAACGCAGCAGTTCTGCCGTAACCTGTCCCTCGGCTTGCCGAGCGCAATCCTCCATGAGGCTTTGCGGCGGATCGACGACGAGACTACGAGTGTCCTTATCGACGAGCAGGTATTCTTCCTCGACGCCGAGTGTGAATGCTGGTTCGCCTCTTGCCATGTTTGTCCCCCGGAAACTGGCGCGCGTTACGCCGATATACGTTGCGGATTGAGCCCCATCCTCTCCGGGATGGCTTCGATGATCTTATGCATGACATTGCCGATCCGTACGACACCGGCGGCATCGTTGATCAGGTCCTGGCGAATCTCGATACCGACACAGGGCAGGCCGACGGCCTCGGCATGATTATCCACCGTATAGTCAGCCGGAGCCTTGCCTGAATAAGGTTCGTTGTCGCCGGTATGAAAGCCGGCCTCCCTGAACCCTTCGAGGAAGATTTCGTGCAAGGACTGATCCTTGTCCCAGAGAATGCCGATCTCCCAATCGCGCGCTTCACCGTTGAGCACCGGCGTGAAACTGTGAATTGAAACAAACGCCGGCGGTACCGAGACCTCGCTCAGGCGAGCCACTTGCTCGTCGACAGCTCGATGATAGGGCCAATAGATTGCCTCGGCCCGTGCGTCTCTATCGCCGCGATGCAGATTGCAGTTACCGGGCACGAGGATGCCGTCGCCGTATGCGAGGAAAGCGCTTGCGTCCATCAGTTCCCGATTGCAGTCGATGACCAGCCTCGAATACTGCGCAAGAACCGCCGTAACACCCAGGCTATCGGCGAGATACTCGGTCAACGATCCGGCGCCGATGTCGATGGCAAGATGGCAACGGCGTGCGAAAGGGTCCAGACCCATGTCGCCAAGGGCATTGGGGATACGGCAGCTGGCGTGATCGCAAACAAGGAGGATCGGGGCATCCGACTCCGCATGCATTACGTAATACGGCGGCGGCTCGTCGGGAGAAAGCAATGACGCAGGAGCAATTGCGGGCCAGTTTACCCCGCGCGCCGAAGGGCCGCCATGCGTTGAACCCCTATATGGGAGTGTCGTGGGCAATTTGGCGCGGCAAAGGGCCAAACGAGCGCAGTCCGGCCTCAGGCCGATTTGTTGATCGCAGCCTCGCCGTCCCACGGCTCGAAGGTCGCAACCGAGGCTGGCCGCGCGATGTAGTAGCCCTGCGCGAACTCGACGCCAAGCTGACCCAGCTTCTCGAGGACCTGACGAGTCTCGACGCGCTCGGCGATGGTTTCGATGCCCATCGCGTGTCCGACCTCGCTGATCGCCTTGACCATGCTCTCGTCTACGCTGTCATCGACGACGTTGCTGACGAATTGGCCATCGATCTTCAGGTAGTCCACGGGCAGATTCTTGAGATAGGTGAACGACGACAGACCGCTGCCGAAATCGTCCAGCGAGAACTTGCAGCCGAGCGCCTTGAGTGACTGCATGAAATGGATGACTCGCGAAAGATTGGAGATTGCGGCGGTCTCTGTGATCTCGAAGCAGATCGCACCCTTCGGCAACCTCTGCTGTGAGAGCTCGTTGGTGACGAACTCGAGAAAGCGGTCTTCGGATAGCGACGTGCCGGACAGATTGATCGCCAGCGTGTAGCGTGCCTCGCCATCGCTGCTGCGATCGGCAAGCTCGGATAGCGCGGTATGGATGACCCAACGATCAAGCGTCGACATGAGATTGTATCTCTCAGCGGCCGGTATGAACTGATCGGGGCTGACCAACTTGCCGCTTTCGTCACGCATCCTGAGCAACAGCTCATAGTGACCGCGCTCATTGCCACGCTCGTTCGAGATGCCGATTATCGGTTGGAAGAACAGCTCAAGGCGATCCTCCTCGACGGCGCTTGTGATCCTCGAGACCCACTTCATCTCTTCGTGGCGCAGAGAAGCGTCGCTGTCGCGATACAAATGCACCTGATTACGGCCCATGTCTTTAGCCGAGTAACAGGCAACGTCGGCGGAGCTCATCAGACTCGCGACTTCGTCGTCCTCCGATGCGACCATCACGACGCCAATCGATGCGCGTACGGTCGTAAAAGAGTCTTTCCACTCGAATCGGTAACCTTCGACGGCGTCGCGGATGGCCTCCGCGACCTCCATCGCGCGTTCCTCATCGCAGCGTTCCAGGAGGATGCCGAACTCGTCGCCCCCGAGCCGGCCAAGCACGTCAGTAGAGCGAATCTGTGTCTGAACGACTTCCGAGAGCTGTCGAAGCAATTCGTCACCTGCCGTATGCCCGAAGGTGTCGTTGACGACCTTGAACTGATCGAGATCGATGTACAGCAGCGCATGCATTTGCTCGGGATCGTTCTTGAGCAAATCGAAACTCTCGACGAGACGATTCTCGAATTCGCGCCGATTGATAAGACCCGTCAGTGAATCGTGCGACGCCTGATAGCTGAGCTGACGGAATAGCCGTGATTCCTTGCTCGTGTCATGGAACACCATCACCGAGCCGATAATGTTGCCGATGCGATCTCGAATCGGCGCAGCGGAATCCTGAATCGGAATCTCGTCACTGCCTTTCGTGATGAGGATCGAATGCTCCGCCAGGGTGATAACGCGGCCTTCTTTCAGACAGCGGATGACCGGGTTCTCAACCGTAGCCCGCGTGTGTTCGTTGATGATCGTCATGATGTCGTTGACGGGCTTGCCGCGCGCGCCGCGCATGTCCCAGCCAGTGAGATCCTGAGCAACAGGATTGATGTAGTCGACGCGACCGTCGGCATCCGTTGTAATGACGCCGTCACCGATCGATTGCAGCGTCACCTGTGCGCGCTCTTTCTCCTCGAAGATTCGCGTTTCGGCGCGCTTGCGGTCTGTGATGTCGGTAATCGTTCCTTCGTGCGCGACGACGCAACCTTCGTCGTCACAGACCGCACGTGCATTCTCGAGCACCACGATCTCGGTTCCGTCCTTACGCCGGAGCCGGTATTCGAAATTCTTGACGAAACCTTCCGCCTCGAGACGGGCGAATACTCGCTCACGATCGACAGGATTGACGTACAGAATCGTCGTTCGACCCGCCGCCTTGAGTTCCTCGACGCTATCGTAGCCGAGCATCTGCACCAGCGCCGGATTCGCGGCAATCAGATCGCCCTCGCGGGACGCGATGTATACGCCGTCGATGACGTTCTCGAACAAACCGCGATAGCGTGACTCGCTCTTGCGGAGCCTTTGCTCGTCCTGCTCCCGCTTCAGAGCTATACCCGCAAGACGTGCCATACGGCCCATCTTGTCGAGCTCGTCGGTCGTCGGATCGCGGGGCTCGCTGACGTAGATATCGAGCGTGCCGAGAACGCGGTTCTTTGCGCCGTGTATCAGGAACGACCAGATCGCCGAAACGCCGCTCTTGTCGAGTTCGTCGAGGTGGGCTTCCCAGCCGGTCTCACGTGCGATGTCCGATACGATCCGGTCCTGACCGAGATAAACGGCCGAGGCGCAGGTCAGCCCGTCCTCAGCCACCGGGAGAAAATCGAGCCGCAGCTTCATCGAGTCCGGCAGGCTCGGTGCTTCGGCGAGACTCAGCCTGTCGGTATTCGGATCGAGCTGCATCACCGCGGCATGTAAGCCATCGCCCACGCGCTCGACAAACCGGCAGATCGCGCGCAGCGTTCGATCTATCGAGGTACTTGAAGCGACCATCTCCAGTATCTTGTTTTGCGCATACGCCAGGGTCTCGTTTCGCTTGCGTTCCGTAATGTCGGTCACGGTGGCGCGAATCAGGATCTTGTCGTCGGCCGGCAGGCTGCTGTACCGGA
>CALZMR010000271.1 GCA_945788575.1 uncultured Woeseiaceae bacterium | reverse complement strand
GGCCCGTTGATCAGGGTCGGCGACATCCAGAATGCCGACCACACGAGCTCGTCCTGCACGTAGTAGATGGTGTCGTCGTGGATGAACGCGCGATTGCGATTAGCCCCGTACGGGACCTCCTGCGGTGGCGACATGCGACCGACCGGGATCAGCGACGCCAGGCCCGGCATGGTCTTGTCGTGAATCTCGAACAGGTGCAGGTTCTGCCGGTAGACGGCAATGCCGGTCGAGTTATCGTAGGTGACCGCCGGAATCGTGAAGCGGTCGATGCCGTTGACGTCCGCCTGGTAGGTGAACGCGTGGCGATCGTACTGCGCATCGCTCCAGGAACCGGGCCCGCCCAGTGACACGCTGCCTCGCGACAGCGGTAAGGAGATGTCGCTCACGTCGAACAGCTCGAGTTTCACGCCACCAGGCTGTCCACGCCCGAGGCCCAGCAGCAAGTCGTCGCTGACCGGGTGCAGGAAGTCCGAGAAACCGGTGATCTCGAGTTCGCCGGCATTCGCGCAGGATGTAGAGCAGGTGATCGATGCGATCTTCATTGTTCGAGCTGTACTTCGTCGACACCAGTCGCAGGTCGCCCGCGAACTCGCTCATGCGGAAGTCGGCCTGGCCGCCACGCCACACGTGGCCTTCGATGTCACCCGAGCCGCGGTAGCGCACTGACGTGCCCGCGAGCGCGAACTTGTGGATGCGCGTCACAACGTCGTCCGGCCACCGGTAATGCAGGGCCTGCGGGAAGTAGATGGCGCTTTCCGATACGTAGGCGCCGTACACCTCGTCGTTGTAACAGGTGTTGACGAACGACTTCGGATCGTCGATCGGCACGGCCGTAATGTTCGTGATCACCGGGTAGGCCGGAATCCGATCATCGTTGGTGAGATAGCAGTTGCCCGGATCCACCAGTATTTGTACCTGGCCGTCGATCTCGATCGTCGGCAACAGGTCATCCAGCGACTTGTCGGCGAGGATGGCCTCGTTGTTGGCAACGTCCGTGGAGGTGGTCGGGTAGTAAATGAGGCCCGGCCAATTCGGCGCGAAGCGGCTGATGATGTAGACGGTGTTGCCGATGCGCCGGCTTTCGACAAACGCGCCGTCGATCTTCACGTCAGCCTCGAGTACGGGCGCACCCTTGTCAGTCACGTCGTACACGCGGTAGCCCAGCTTCTCGGGCGCCCAGATGTCGGGCCTCGTCCAGAAGTCGCCGTAGGTGCCGTACAGGGATTCGGCGGTCAGTGCGAACATGCGATCACCGGACAGGTACATGCCCTGCACGCTGATGTTTTCCTCGAGCGGTATGGTGCCGGCGAGCGCCGCATCACCGCTGGCCGGGTCCGTCGCCAGTATGCGGATCGAGGCCTCCGGGGGATTGCCGGTATTGACCGCGCCGTCGGCCAGCGCGTCTTCAAGGATGTAGCAGCACGCATAGGTCCTGCGCGGCGCCACGTACAGGTGCTCGCCGTCGTAGCGCACGGCATCGAACTCGTCGACGTTCTTCTCCTGCGTATAGGTGCCGGTGAAGTTGCCTTGCGGCGCCGCATTTCCCGCACCGGCGTCAGCGGCGAGCCCCTCCGACGTAGACGTCGTGTTGATTGTGGTGAAGCTGCCCTTGAGCGCGGTCTCGAGCTCGTCCGGGCTCGCGACCTCTTTCAGAAGGCCGGCGGCCGGCTCGTCCGGGACGGGCCCGCTGCTCGACGAGCCGCCGCAGCCGGTCAACGCCAGAAGCGACCAAAGTGCACCCAAAACGAAGAAACTGTGTCCAGTCGAAATACTTTTCATGGCCCATCCTCCATGGTCCTCGACACCAAGATTACGCCCTTTGGACCCCCTGTCTGTGCAGAATGTTGCTACAGAATGTGAAGAAGTGTCGACCGGGCGCGTTACAATTTTCGACAAATTTGATACAGCTATTGTCACGGGCGAATGCCCGCTCACGGGATAATGCTGGAACCCGTGACTTGAGCCTGAGGCCTGCCACTCATGAGAACCCTCACTGCCTTCCTGCTGTTATCGCTCGCGCCGGCACTCGCGGCGGACGACTCGCCGTGGCGGCTGGGCGCGGCACTCGGTTATGGCGAGCGCAACAACCCGCTGGTCCAGTCCGACGACGTCCCGATCGTGCTCGACCTCGATATCGCCTGGTTCGGTGAGCGCTTTTTCTTCGACAACGGCGACCTTGGTTTCACCTTCGTCGACAACGCGAGCGTCACGACGAGTTTCATGGCGCGCGTCAACAGCGATCGCCTGTTCTTTGGCCGAACCAACACGAAGTTCGTCAATTTCGACCTGGCCGGTGCACCGCTGGCGGCGGAGGTCGAGCTGACCATTCCGGATCGCGATTACGCCATCGAAGCCGGCGTCGAGTTGCTGAGCGACGGTCGCTGGGGCTTCCTGCAAGTGAGTGCCTTTCACGATGTCAGCGGCACGCACGAGGGCTTCGAGATCGATGCCAATTACGGCATCGGCTTTGGCCGCGGCAACTGGTACATCGAGCCCGCGATCGGTGTCAGCTACAAAAGTGAGGAGCTCAACGACTACTACTGGGGTGTACGGCCCGGTGAGTCGAGTGAGGCCTTACCGGCCTACGAAGCCGGTGACGGCATCAATGCGCAGGTGAAGCTGCGCGCCAGCTACTACTTCTCGCGCGACTGGTCGTTCGCGCTGTCGGCGGAATACGAACGCCTGAACGACGAGGCGGCCGATAGCCCGATTGTCGATCGCGACGGCGTGCTCGGCTATTTCGCCGGCGTGGCGTACCGGTTCTGAAATGAAACGGCTCCTGGCTCTGGCTTTGTTGCTACCGCTTGCCGCCGCGGCTGATGACGCCGCCGTGCTCACGGTCAAGCCGCTCCTCTGCATCATCGATGCCCGCACGCCGGTGTGCGAGATGCGTTTCGCCATTGCCTGGGAAGGCGGCGAAAAGGGGTATTATTGCGTTTTCAATGAGCTGGAAACGGACGCGCTGCGTTGCTGGGGCGATGCACAGTCGGGCGACCTGGATGACGCCCGCACTGTCGCCGAAACCTTCAGCTACTGGCTGAACCAGGGCGAAGACCAGCCGGTGCTCGCCACAGCCACGGTCGATGTGTTGCGCAAGGACAGCGACGATCGGCGCCGGCGACGTCGTACGAGGTACGTCTGGGACATACTTTGACCGACAACGCATTTGACATACTGCTCGTCGAAGACGACCTGCGCCTGGCAAGCCTCACGGCCGAGTACTTCGAACAGAATGGCCTGTCTGTCGCCACCGAGTCGCGTGGCGACCGCGCCATCGCGCGCTTTCGTGAAACCCAGCCGCGCGTCGTGCTGCTCGACCTGATGCTGCCCGGCATGGACGGGCTCGATATATGCCGCGAACTTCGGCAATCCTTCGATGGCCCGATTCTTATTTTCACCGCACGCGACTCCGACATCGACCAGGTGATTGGTCTCGAGGCCGGCGCCGACGATTACGTGGCCAAGCCCGTCGATCCCATGGTGTTGCTCGCACGTACCCGCGCGCTGTTGCGTCGCGTCGACAAGCAGCACGCCGGCAACGAGAGTCACAGCGACATCGCGCTTGGCCGCTTGCGCATCAGCAGTGCCGCGCAGCAGGTGTGGCTCGATGGCGAGCCGATCGAACTCACCACGCACGAATTCGAGCTGCTGTCGCTCCTGGCCGGGCACGCAGGCCAGGTGTTGAGCCGCAAGGAGATCTTCCGCACGATGCGCGGCATCGAGTACGACGGCATGGACCGATCGATTGACGGCCGCATCTCCAAGCTGCGGCGCAAGCTCGGCGACAGTGCAACGCACCCGACCCGCATCAAGACAGTCTGGGGCAAAGGCTACCTGCTGGTGCCGGATGCCTGGGGCGACACGGAGTGAAACAAACCCTGTTCGGCGGGCACCGGCGCCTGTTGTTCCGCTCCTACCTCGTGTTGGTTGCGGGTCTCCTGGCCGTAGCCGTGGTGCTGCAGCTCGGCTTCGACCAATTGCAGTCGACCTCCACGCCCGAGCGCGACACCTGGCTCGAAGCCACGCTTGCCATCGTCGAGGCCGAGCTCGCCGCGGCGTCGCCGGCGGAACGTCCCGATGTCGTGCGGCGTCTCTCTGCGACGACCGGGCTCACGATCCAGCTGCTGCAGAAGGACGAGGTCGCCAGCAGTAGCGACGTCTCGCTCGACACCCTCGTCGACGACGATGGCAACAGCTGGCACCTGTATGCGTCCGAGGCGCTCGACGAACTCATCTATATAGGGCCCGTGGCCGAGCCTCGCGAAAATCGCCTGCTGCGCTTCGTGCCGGTCCTTTTCTACCTGTCGATCTTTGTGGTCGTCGGCCTGTGGCTGCGGCCGCTGCTCACAGACATCAACCACATCGCCGGCGCGGCGCAGCGTTTTGCGGCCGACTATCGCGAGCCGTTGTCGACCGCAAGCAAGACGACGCAGCTCACCGGTCTCGCGCAGAACCTCGACGACATGTCCGCGCGCCTGAGCGGGCTCATCGAGAACCAGAAGGACATGATCGCTGCGCTGTCGCACGAAATGCGTACACCGCTGGCACGCATCCGCTTTGCCCTTGCCGTCATGGAAGACAAGGCGACCGAAGATCTGTCGGCGCGGCTGGGCGCGTTGAATGCCGATGTGCAGGAAATCGACGACCTCATTGCCGCCATGCTCAACTACGCGCGTCTCGATCACCCGGA
>CALZMR010000270.1 GCA_945788575.1 uncultured Woeseiaceae bacterium | reverse complement strand
AATCCGAAGTCTTCGGCGACTTCCACGTCTATGCCGCTATCGAGGCCCGTTCCCATCACGAGATCGGCGTCCAGCGCGAGGTTTTCCTCGGTCGGATCGTCGTCGTCGACGAGGCCCAGCTGTTCCTCCGTAATCTCGAGGGTTCTTACCCGGTCCGTGTGACGGCGCATCGGTTGCGGGGCGGGAGCAGCCATCTCTGGCGGCCCTGCCTCGCGGCCTCGACGTCCAAAGAACAGCAGGCCGACGATGATCGCGATACCGCCGCCGACAAGCCAATACAGCCAATTGATGCTCTGCTGAGGAGGCTCCTCCGCCGCGACGATATTCTGGACGGGAACGTTCGGATTGTCCGCGAGCTGCGGCGCGTCGAGCTGCGTATCCGGAATGACGACGCTGGTGTCTTCAACGACGAGATCACCGGTTTCGAGTTCTGCAAAGCCGGCGTCGCCGGACGTTTCGCTCACCGCCTCGAACGCCGTACTCTCAGCAGGCGCCAGGACCTCGGTGTCATCGACGATTTCGGTGGCTTCGGCTACGGGAGCGCTCGAAACAATAGCGGGTTCATACACACTGTTCGTCGTCGCCGGGATTTCGCCGGCAGCGGGCGCCTGGCTGACGGCCGGCAAGCCAGACGTTTCGGCTGCAGATTCACGGGGCGTCGAGCCGAATATGACCACCGCTCCGGCACCCATGTCCGGAATGCTCAACCAGCTTCCCGCTTTGAGCTTGTTCGGGTCTTCGTCGATGAACGCCTCGGGATTCGCCTCAAATATTCGTGCAGTCGCGTCCCAAAGGCCGATTTCGCGGCCTTCGATACGCTGAGCGATCAGCGACAAAGAGTCGCCCGGCTGCACGCGATAGCGCCCGCCGCGGTCGATCGGCGAAGTCTCAGCCGGAGGCAGCGTGCGTTGAGGCGTCGGTGTAGCAGCATTCGGGGCCGATACCGAGGGCCGGGGGTCGCTGACCGTGGCCACCGCTGGGACACTCTCGGCCGGATCGACGAGCAGCATGTATTCGCGACTCAGATTGGGTGTATACGGGCAGGCCACGTCTACGCGCAAGGTCATGAGGGGCTCGCGAATCGCGCTGCGTCCGGTCAGCGAGATGATGCCATTCGCGACGCTGATGTCAGCACGCGTAATCGCGGGCAGACCGTTGTTCGCGAGGCCGGGTTTGAGCGTGATGCAGTAGTCCGCAATCTGCTCGTGGGGCCCGAGTGCATAGGCGATGCTGGCGCGCAGCGGTTGGCCTAGTGTCGACTGGACGTTGATCTCGCCGAGTTCGAGGGCGGCGGCCGGTGCGGCGGCGATGCTGGTGCCAACCGCAAGTAGTGCGGGCAGCAAAGACCGTCTGGAATCATTCACGTTTTAGTCCCCTGGTGGCGCGACATCAAGAACAGGAAAGTCCGGTTTTCCTTTCTCATACAGCATTCTACGATTTGAGAGCGCGCCCTCGATACCGCGTGGTTCAGGCATGCAAGTGTGACGTGCGTCACACCGTGTCGGTCCGCGCGTTTAACTTAATTTAGGTTTGCTGCCTGCAGGTCTTCGAGGGTCGTGAAGCTGCCGCTGTCGAGATCCTCGAGAACGACCTCGGGCTCGTGCACGTAGTGGCCCTGCATGAAGTCGAGACCGAGCTGGAACAACACGGCCATCGCGTTGGCGTTCTCGACGCGCTCCGCGATCGTCTTGATCTTTCTCTCCTGAGCTCCTTTGACTATCTTCTCGACGCTCGCCTGCATCTGCGAGTCGGTCATGAGCGAGTGCATGAGTTCACCGTCGATCTTGATGAAGTCGGGTTTCAGGAGATCGAGGATCTGAAATCGTTCCTGATCGACGCCATAGTGCTCCAGAGCGAAGCCGACACCGAGTTTCTTCAGCTTGGTGACGAGCGTCCGGGCCTGCTTGATATGTTTCGCGGCGTCTTTCTCGGGGATCTGTGCGACGAGTCGCGAGGCTTCGAATCCGCTGCGTTCGATTTCCTGCTGCATCCAGCCGGCCGTTGTCGAATCGACCAGCGACTGACGTGAGAGTCGAACGAATACGCGATCCGCCTCGTTGCTGTCGCAGAACTCGATCGCCGCCTTGATCATCCAGCGATCGATGTTCTTCATCATATTGTTGCGCTCGGCTGCCGGCAGGAAGTCTGACGGCAATACGGCGTTACCCTGCTCATCGATCATGCGCACCAGCAGGTCGTACATCGCAATGCCGTCGCTGCGCAGGCCGGCGATCGGCAATTGCGCGAGCCGGAAGCGATCGTCCATCAACGCACCCTTGAGATGCTTGACCCAGATGGCGTCGAATTCACGTTGCTTGGTGTTCTCGTCGCTCGATTCGTCGAGGGATGAAGTATTGCCTCCGGCCTCCTTGCCGAGCGAATGTGCGGAGACTGCCGCGGCAACGAGTTCTTCAAGACTGCCGAATACCTCGCTGACCGGACACACGCCGACCGTGCAGGTCATGTTCGTCGATTTGTCGCCGACTTCGAATGTCGTGCGGTCGATCTTCTTGGCGAGTTGCTGACCCCAGACCAGGCCGTCGTTCGCCTTGCCGCGCTCCATGAGCACCATAATCGACGTTCCTTCGAATCGGCCGGCGACATCACGCGGATGCAGGCGTTTGCGGACGACTTCCGAGAACTGCGCGAGCACCTCTTCGGAATCGATAATTCCGATCTTGTCGCGGACCTCACGAAACTTGTCGAGCTTCACGTAGGCGAGCACGTGCAGGCCGGACTTCGGCTTCTTCGCCAGCCGTTTCTTCAGGCGTTCGAGGAATTGGGAGCGGTGGAAGAAGAGCGTCGTCGGGTCGCGCTTCAGCGCGTCGTGCACGAGTTTGGTCGGTTCGATGGCAGGCTTGTCATCGGCCGCGATGCTGATCTGCACACATGGCGCCCCGTCGAATTCGATGCGTGAGAAGCCGAGATTCATCGGCGCCGAGGACTCGCCATCCGCCAACAACCGGGCTTCGAGCTTCTCGCCTGCCTGCCACTTACGGGCGATCGTGGCCACGAGCGCGCCCTTCAGGGCCGCGTGGTCGTCGCCGTGGAAGCTGTCCATGAGCGGCAGACCGCAGATCTCGTCGGCCTTGATCAATTTGAGCCACGCCTCATTGGCGTCGACAACGATCCCTTCCTGAACGAGAGCGATCGCGGCGCTGGTGGCCTGCATGAGGTCCTTGATCTGACGCTTGTAGCCGGATGCGGACTGTATCGTCGAATTCAGCGCGCGCTCGGCTCGCAGTGCGCGAAGTTCCCGGGTAACCACGCCGGTCAGACGTTTTCGCATACCGATCGACACGAGGTCGACGGCACCGCTCTTCATCGCCGAGTGGATCGCCATCTCGCTGGCTTCTTCCTGCAGCGCGATCACGGGGACTTCAGGATTGAAATAGTCTTTCTGTTTCACGACCTGGCGAATCGAATCGCCGTAGCTGTCGCAGTTGATGATGATCAGCTCGACCTGGTGATCGGAGAGCGTCGCGCTCAGCCCTTGCGGCTTCTCGACCCAATGACAGTGCGCTGCATGACCCTCGTCGCGCAACGTGCTGTTGATGAGTTGCACGTCGTCTTCGTTTTCCGAGAGTACGGCTATGGAGATGCTGTGTTTGCCGCCCAAACTGCGTCCTTTGCCCTATACCAGGCACCGTCCTCTGGCACCTGTATTTTGTTCAGTACTGGAGTCTATCCTTGCCCGAGCCCCGAGTCCGCACTGGGATAGCAAAACCGTGACGGGCCTCTGGTTTTTTACTCAATGAACTCGAATACGGTTAATTAATCAGTCACTTAGCTGCGTTCGATGCACGGGCCGAACGCCGTCCTATCCGCACTCTCCACATTTGAACTTGCAGCCCGATGGTCACAAGATCGGGCGGTAGACCCCTGGACGTCTTGGAAAGCATCTGCCACGTGCAGACGCGACCCGCCCCGGTCATGCCGAATCGGCGGCTGCTGACAAGCCTGGGACTGATTCTCGCCGTCTTCGTTGCGTCGTTGCTGCCGGCGCTGGCGACGCTCAATGCGAGTCTCATCGAGTATCTCGGCATCGTCTGGTGGGCGGTACTGCTGAGACTGCTGCCAGGCGGCATCGTCGACTAATTCGTGCGCGATGGGTTCATCGTTCGATTCCTCGGTCAGCCGAGGCGCATCACGTCGCTCTACGCTGTCGTCGCCGGCCTGCTCATGTCGGCGTGTTCGCACG
>CALZMR010000269.1 GCA_945788575.1 uncultured Woeseiaceae bacterium | reverse complement strand
AGACCTGGTACACCACTGGCTTGCCCATCGTCGGTTCCTCGTTGACCGTGAGACTGCTCGGCTCATGATCCCAGCTCGCCCGCACCGTGAGAGTGGCGCTTTTCCGAACGAAAACGGCGGCGCTGCCGGAGCGCGGCATACTGCGGTGTAAAGGTACGGTCTCGCCGCCGAAACTGAGCGACTCGATATCCGTGTGCCAGTTGTGCACGGCCAGCGTGATCATGCGGCTTTCAGGACGGCCCGCATAATCGCCGCCGCTACGCGCCAGATCGATGACCAGTGACCTGCCGCGCTGCCGAGCAGAGAATTCGAGAATTTCGTATGCACCGTCCTCGATGCTCGTGCGGCTCTGACCATCGTCCTCGTACATACGGCCACTGGCCGCGCGCACGGACTCGTCGGCGTAGTAGTGCAGCGTCAGGTTTTCGCTGGAGTAGTCGCGCGTCGTCTGGATGTCGGGCGTCATCGGTATGAACGAACCGGCTCGTACGAGCACCGGAATCGTCTCCAGCGTCACCGGGATATCGACACTTTGTTCGCCGTCGTAGCGCGTGTCATTCCAGAAGTCGAACCAGGTGCCGGCCGGTAGTTTCGCGTTCACCGATGGGACAGCCGGATCCGTTACAGGCGCCACGAAGAAGGCATCGCCCCAGAGATAGGCGTCTTTTTCATCGATAAGCGACTCGTCGCCTTCGTCCTCGAAGAACACGGGCCGCATGAGCGGCATGCCGGTCGTGCTGTTCTCGTACGCCAGCGTATAGACGTAGGGCAGCAATCGGTAACGCAGCTTGATGAAGTCGCGAACGATATCGCGCGTCTCGCGATCGTGGAAGACGGGTTCCGCCGGGATGTGTTCCTGCGCGTGCGGCCGGTAGACGGGCTGGAATACACCGTATTGCAGCCAGCGGATGTACATCTCCTTGTCTAATTCCTCGCCGCCCGCGAAACCGCCGAGATCGGAGTGATTGTACGCGAGGCCGAACAGGCCCATCTGCAAGCTAAGCTCGACCTGCGGCTTGAGTCCGCCCCAGCTGCGGCTGACGTCGCCGGTCCACGGCACCATCGCGTAGCGCTGCGATCCTGCGAAGCCGGAGCGCATCAGGATCAACGGCCGCATGTCCGGGAACGTCTCGACCTGGCGCTCATACACCATCTTCGCCCACATGTGTCCGTAGGCATTGTGCACCTCGTCGCCCGTCGCCACGATGCCGGCATCACTGAGCGCGTGCAGCGAATCACCGGGATGGACCTCCGGCTCACCCAGGTCCCCCCAAGTTGCTGCATTACCCTGCTCGAACAGCTTCTCGTAAGGATCCCAGAACCACTGCTGGGCCTGTTCGTTGAAGACGTCGACGAGGCCCGTGTTACCGAAGTAGAAATCGAAGCGCCGGGGTTCGCCGGTCGGAGTCCTCGCAAGCGCGCCCGCGTCGACCGCGCTCTGCCAGCGGGTGGACGTACTCAGGATGAACGGTTCAGTAATCGCGATTGTCTTTACGCCTTGCTCGGCGAAGTCGCTGATCATGTCCTCGGCGGTCGGCCATGCTTCGCGGTACCAGTCGAGGTTGCCCATGTAGCCCTGTATGTCGGGGCCGAACCAGTAGATGTCGAGGATGACGGCGTCGAGCGGTATCTTCGCGCGCTGAAATCGCCTGACGACGTCGCGCGTCTCTTTCTCCGTGTGATAGCCGAAGCGTGATGCATAGTTGCCAAATGCCCAGCGCGGCGGCAACGGCTGTTTTCCTGTCACGTCCGTATAGTTCCCGACGAGTTCGGCATAGGTGTCGCCGGCAACGACGATGTAGGACGTACGTCCTCCGACGGCTTCGAACGTCAGCACGTCACTCTCGGTGTGCCCGATGTCGAGCCAGCCACTGGCCGAGTTGTCGAATACGATCATGTACTTGTCGGACGACATGATGGCCGGCAGGCCGTAGTACATTTGATTTGTCTCGCCGGTTTCGTAGCCGTACGACGCCCGGTTGTACAGCGGCATGCGCTTGCCCCGGCGGTCCATGCCCATGACGCGCTGGCCGCCACCAAGTATCTTTTCATCGTCGTCGAGTTCGAAGCGAAACCCCCGAACAGTGTCGTAGGCGAAGTAGCCATGCTCTTCGGCGACGAGCGGCGCGCTGTCTTTCATGAAGGAAACCCGAACGGGCGACTTGTCGACGATCGCCGTGAGCCCGTCAATCATGAAAGCGAGCGTCGACGCGGTTTCGCTGACGGCGCTGACCAGGTCCGGCGAAGCCGTGGACGCGATCGCGAAAGAAGGGAGCTGCTTGACGCCGTCCTCGATGTAATGCACTTCGAACGCCGCATCGTCGACTGGCGTGATGCGCAACTCGCCTAGCGTGCTCATAACGACGAGGCTGGACCCTTCCAGCGAATGCCCCTCGTAGCGGCCGAAGTCGGCGAACGCGCTGCCCGCCGCGAACAACGAGGCAACGATGATCATGCAGCGTCTCAAGACTGGCACCGCCTACTGGGTGACGTCGAGAAGCAGGACGCTGCGCGGTGCTATCTCGAGTTTCGACGACAGGTCGTAAGTCTCACCCGTGATGATTTCGGTTCCCTGCGCTGCGGGATCGAGCCGCTCGTTGAAGCGCTCGAGATCGATGCTCTCTGCTTCTGCACCGCGATTGAATACGACCATGACCGTGTCATCATCGTCGTAGCGGAAGTAGGCGTAGACATTGCCCATCGGTGCGTACTGCATGAGACGACCTGTGTGTATGACGTCCGCGCCTTTGCGCCAGTTGAGGAACGTGCGCATGAATTGCTGGGCCTCGAGCGCTTTGTCCGTGAAACCTTCGCCCGTGAAAGCGCTGCTCTCGTGGTCGGGCCAGCCGCCCGGAAACTCCGCGCGGAGCGCGCCATGGCTCTCGGTGCCCGGGTGCGACATCAATACTTCGGTGCCGTAGTAGATCTGCGGCGTTCCGCGCATGGTCAGGTAGAAGACGATCGCCATCCGGTAGAGCGCATCGTCTTCACCGAGCTGCGTGTAGATGCGGCTCATGTCGTGGTTGTCAGGGAAGATCATGAGGTTGAACGGGTCGGGATAGAGGAAGTCGTGCCCCAACATTTCGTAAACCGGCGTCCACACGCTGCCCCACGACTTTTCTTCGGCCAGGAGCGCATCGCGCAGCACGATCTGCAGGGGGAAATCCATGACGCTGGGCAGGAACGACTCGTACCCGTCGTGGTTTGTCTTGCCACGCTGCCAGTACGAGGTGATTGCCGGGCTTGGGCTCCATTCCTCGCCAACCATGTTGAAGTGGGGGTACTCCGCCATGATGCGGCGCGTCCACTCGGTCATGAAGTTCTTGTCGGGGTAAGGATAGGTGTCCTGGCGGATTCCCGATAAGCCAACGTACTCGATCCACCAGATAGCGTTCTGAATGAGGTAGTCCGCGAACAGTGGATTTCGCTGGTTCAGGTCGGGCATCGTGTCCACGAACCACCCATCGGCGTGGGCCGCCTTGTCATATTCGGACGCGTACGGGTCCTGGTTGGTCGTGCGTGCGTGCGACGTTCGCGTCTTGGTCTCCGGGAAGTTGTACCAATCCGTGGTTGGCAGGTCATCGGCCCACCAGTGCTCGCTGCCGCCATGGTTGACGATCATGTCCATGATCACGCCGATTCCTTTTGCGCGGGCAGCCGCAACGAATTCGCGATAGGTCTCATTACTGCCGAAACGTGGGTCGACCTTGTAGAAATCGGTGGTTGCGTAGCCATGATAGGACGCCTCAGGCATGGCGTTTTCGAGAATCGGGTTCAGCCAGATCTGCGTGAATCCCATATCTACGATGTAGTCGAGGCTCTGTTGTACGCCTGCGATGTCACCACCGTGGCGGCCGTAATCGTCTTCGCGGTTCAGCGTGTCGGAGTAGCCGTCTACGGAGTCGTTCGTCTCATCGCCGTTGACGAATCGATCCGGTGTGATCAGATAGACGACGTCAGCAGAGGTGTACGCTTCCGTCCAGGCAGGGTCGGGATTCTTCTCGCGCAATTCATAAGAGGTGGATATGGACTGTTCCTCATCGCTGAAGAAAATGTCGAACGTCCCGGGAGCTGCTGAAGGCGAGATGTCGAGGTAGACGAACAGGAAGTTCGGGCTGTCGCCTGGCGTGACCCGATCTACCGTTATGCCCGGGTAGTCGACGTCGGCGGACAGGCCGGCGATGTCGTCGCCGTGGACGAGCA
>CALZMR010000268.1 GCA_945788575.1 uncultured Woeseiaceae bacterium | reverse complement strand
TCTCCAGCCGCCGGGCAAGGGAGGCCACTGCCTCTTTGTCGCCGCTTCCGAAAGGGCCCTGGCGCGTATCTGCCAGGAGGTGAGGGGCATCGCCATCGTGGTCGGTCATCCCGCCATGCGCGATGGAGACTTGTACAACGCCGCGTCCTTCCTCAATGCCGGAACCGTTCTGGGCGAGTACCACAAGCAACACCTGCCGAACTACAGCGTGTTTGACGAGAAACGCTATTTCGCGCCTGGTTCTGAGCCTTGTGTAGTCGATTTCGCAGGTACGCGCATTGGGCTGAGTGTCTGTGAGGACGTTTGGCAGACGTCGCCGCTGCAGACGAGTCGATCGGCCGGCGCTGAGTTCATCATCGCGATCAACGGCTCGCCTTTCGAGATAGAGAGTCAGCAGCATCGCGAAAACGTCGTTCGCAAGCGCGTCGGTGAGGTGGGTGTTCCCGTCGTGTACGTCAATATGGTCGGAGGGCAGGACGAACTGGTCTTCGACGGCGGTTCTTTCGTCATGGATGCCGAGGGCGAGGTCGCATTTCGGGCCGCGCCATTCGAAGAGGGTCTGCACCGAGTAGTGCTGGCGGCCGACGCAACCGGGGTGCGCCCGGCGGAGACGCAGACAGCGGAGATTCTCCCCGTCGAGAAAAGCGTCTATTCGGCGCTCGTGACGGGCACTCGCGACTACGTTGGCAAACACGGCTTCCCCGGCGTCGTCATTGGGCTGTCGGGCGGCATCGATTCGGCGCTCGTGCTGTCCATTGCCTGCGATGCGCTCGGGGCCGACAAGGTCCGCGCGGTAATGATGCCGTTTCGGTACACATCGAATATGAGTCAGGAAGACGCCGCGAAGCAGGCCGAGATGCTGGGCGTGCGCTACGACGTGATCTCTATTGCGCCGATTTATGATTCCGTCGTGGGTCAGCTCGCCGACCTCTTCGCCGGCCGGGAAGAAGACGCCACCGAGGAAAACATCCAGGCGCGCTGCCGCGGCATCCTGCTCATGGCGATATCGAACAAGACCGGCCGCATGCTGCTGACGACGGGCAACAAGAGCGAGATGGCAGTGGGCTACGCCACACTCTACGGAGACATGGCTGGCGGATTCGCGCCGATCAAGGACTGCGCGAAGACACTTGTGTACCGACTGGCGCGCTACCGCAATACGCTCGGCGCTTGCATACCCGAGAGAGTAATTAGTCGCGAGCCATCGGCAGAACTCCGGCCCGATCAGAAGGATACGGATTCGCTGCCACCCTACGAGACGCTCGACCCGATTCTCGAGGCGTTCATCGAAGATGACCTGTCGGTGAGGGAGATCACGGAACTAGGCTACGACCGTGCGACGGTGATTCGTATCCTGGAGATGGTCAAGCGTAATGAGTACAAACGCCGCCAGGCGCCGCCGGGAATCCGAATCAGCCGTCGCGCCTTCGGGCGGGACTGGCGGTATCCGATTACGTCTCGGTACACGTTCCCCGCCGGCTAGGCGTGCGAACGGCCTCGGCCGGCCTCTCCTGAGACCGTCACGGGCGTTTTCTGAGCAGCAGGCGGGCGGTTGGCAGCGCCGCCGATTCGGAAGTTGGCTTACTCCCCGGCAGGGAAGTTCAGAGCGAGGACACGGCGCGCGTCGGCGGCCAGGTCGTTCATGCCGAGCGCATCGTAAGATGCAGCGAGCAACCTCAGCGACTCTGCATTGCTGTCCGCACCGTGATAATTTTCGAGTGCCGACTTCGCACGGTTCATGGCCGCAACATACGCGCCGCGCCGCAGATAGTAATCGGCCACGTGGTTTTCGTACTCAGCGAGCCGGTTCTTCAGGTAAAGCATGCGTTGCGAAGCGTCCGCCGCGTAGGGACTCGCCGGATAGCGCTCGACGAGCCGGCGAAGGGTCGCGTAGGACTGGATGACGCCCTCGGGCGGACGCCGCGTCATGTCGCGGCGGAACCAGCGCTCGAGGAAGCCCGGCTCGCCCTCGAAATAAGCAAGCGCCTTGATATACAGGGCGTAGTCCACCCGGGGGTGAATCGGATTCTCGCGGACGAAGGTGTCTGATGCGTCCACCGCGCGCTCGGATTGACCGCTCTTGTAGTAGGCGTACATGAGCTCGAGCTGAATCTGCCGCGCCAGGTCGCTGAACGGGTAGCGTGCCTGAATCGCCTCGAAGATCTGGATGCCGCGCGCATAGTTGGCGCGGGCGATCGACATCTGAGCGCGCTCGTAGGCCTCCTGCAGATTCTGAATCTCGGAGTTCTCCTCCTGATCGCCGGCGCAGGCCGCGAACATGGCGACGAGCCCGACGAGCAGCAGTCGCCTGACGTAGTATTCGCCGTGGCGGAGCGCGCTCCGCACTTTACTCGAGTCTTTCATGTTTTCGTTATGGGGCGAGGCCCCGGTCTCATTTCCGATGCGTACGCAGCCGGGGCTGGGCCGGCCGGGTCGGCGAGTATACCGTAAACTTGGCGTACGACGATGGCTCTCGACAAAGACATAAAAACGGTACCGGATTCGCTGGCCGGCCTGAGGTTGGACCAGGCGCTGGCGAAGATGTTTCCCGACTATTCTCGAAGCCGGCTCAAGGCCTGGGTGCTGGATGGCGCCGTGCTGGTCGACGGGGAAGCGATGAGGCCCCGCGACCGCATTGACGGGGGCGAAGAGGTCGAGCTGAATCCGGTCGCCGAGACGGTGGTCGAGAGCAAGCCCGAGCCCATGCGGCTCGACCTCATCCACGAGGACGAGTCTCTGCTGGTCATCAACAAGCCCGCGGGACTGGTTGTGCACCCTGGCGCCGGCAACCCCTACGGTACGCTGATGAACGGGCTCCTGCACCATGCGCCCGAGCTTGCCGAGCTGCCCCGTGCCGGTATCGTCCACCGCCTCGACAAGGAGACGACCGGTCTGCTGCTCGTGGCCCGGACGCTGCAGTCGCACACGGCCCTCGTACGAGCGCTGGCGGAGCGCGAGATATCGAGGCGCTACACCGCCGTGTGTCAGGGCGTGCTGACCGGTGGCGGCACCATCGACGCGCCGATCGGCAGACATCCGGTCGATCGGACGCGGATGAGCGTTGTCGACGACGGCAAACCGGCCGTTACCCACTACACGGTGGTCGAACGCTTCCGCGCGCATACTCACGTGGACGTCGCGCTCGAGACCGGTCGCACCCACCAGATCCGGGTGCACTTCGCGTGGCGACGTCACGCTCTCGTCGGCGACTCCGTGTACGGCGGCAGGCTGGCACTGCCGGGCGGCGCGTCGGAAGGGCTGGTAGAGAGTCTGCGCGGATTCCGCCGTCAGGCGCTGCACGCGCGCGAATTGTCGCTGGCGCACCCTGCGAGCGGTGTGCAGTGCCGGTTCGAAGCACCGCTGCCGGCCGATCTCGAGGCACTGCTCGCGGCGCTCCGGGAGGACGTGGCTTGACCATCAAGCTGGTGCATGCCGAATGGCCCGCTCCGAAGGGTATTTTCGCGGCGACCACAACGCGGTCAGGCGGTGTCAGCGAAGGTCCGTGGAAGTCACTCAATCTGGGCGCCCACGCCGGTGATCGCCCGGATGCGGTCGCCGAGAATCGCCGTCGTCTCGTCGATGAGGCCGGCCTCGCGCGCGAGCCGGTTTGGCTGCAACAGGTCCATGGAACCCGCGTTGTGCGAGCCGAGGACGGTCCGCCGCAGGAAGCGGATGCCGTTGTCTCGACCGGGCGACCGATCGGCGTGCTGACGGCCGACTGCCTGCCGGTTCTGCTGTGTTCATCGGCCGGCGACGAGATTGCGGCCCTGCACTGCGGCTGGAGGAGCCTGTCAGGTGGAATCGTGGCGAATACCGTCGATGCGATGCGGAGCGTTGCCGGCGACCTGATGGCATGGCTCGGTCCGGCAATCTCGCAACCGGCGTTCGAAGTCGGGGACGAGGTTCGGGACATCTTTCTCGCCGGCGTCGAAGACGCGGCATCCTGCTTCCTGCCCAATGAGAATGGGCGCTGGCAGGCCGATCTCTACGGTCTCGCGCGGCGATATCTGGCGGCGGCCGGTGTGCCGGCGGTATTCGGTGGAGGATTCTGTACGCGATCGGACGAGGACGCGTTCTTTTCCTATCGACGCGATGGGGAGACCGGCCGGATGGCGACCGTGATCGCGCGGTTCTGAGACCTGTGGGGACACGCCTCGAAAGCCTTGAAAATCGGGCTCCCGGCGCAATTTCCGCAGGAGTTTAGGAATTCTCCCCCAAAGGGGAAGGGTAGCTCATGCGT
>CALZMR010000267.1 GCA_945788575.1 uncultured Woeseiaceae bacterium | reverse complement strand
CAGTCACGGTGTGTTCACCGATCGCGAAGGCGCACTGACGAACGACTTCTTCGTCAACCTGACCGACATGGGCAACACGTGGAAACCTAAAAGCGATAGCGTGTACGAAATCCGGGACCGCAAGACGGACAAGGTCAAGTGGACGGCGACCCGACTGGATCTCGTGTTCGGCTCGAATTCGATCCTTCGTTCCTACGCGGAAGTTTATGCGCAGGATGACAACGAAGAAAAGTTCGTGACAGACTTTGCTGCCGCCTGGACCAAGGTCATGAACGCAGATCGTTTCGATTTGGCCTAGGCGGACAGGAAAATTTGGGTTCGGGGTGATCTTGGACAGGCACAGTCGCAAGGGTAATCTTGTGGGTGATCTTGGACAGGCACAGTCGCAGGATGTCGGTGTTGTTTTCTGGCGATAAGTCGGACGCGGTTGATCATTCCTGACTAAGGATGTCCGATGGGAAGGACGCAGGCAGCAGGTCGCCTCAGGTCAAAGGCCTGAACAGGCACGCAACCCTGATCAGGCGGATCGCGCGATGCGCAGTTCGCCGTTGCGGCAGTTCCGACGAAAGGCCGTACTGCAGTTGAGCCAGTCCTCGGACGATAGCCCGAGCCTTGCGAGCATCGGCGACAGTGAGGCATCGATCCGGCCACGCTTGCCGTGCACCGCAATTCGTCCGGTCTGGTCGACCAGTTTCAGGTACTCGCGCTCATTCATAGGCAGGGCAGGCTGAGCCGGATATTCAAGCTCGTCCGCAAACGCCATCAGCGGCCGGACAGGAACATCGAAGTGACTGACGTCACCCCGCTCCAACAGCCGTGAGACGGCGCCGCTAAGGGTGGACTCTGGGTAGTGGCCCTCGATGCGTGCCTTGATGCTGGTGTACTCGGACTGCTCCGGCGTGAGAGCCATTCCGGCACGGATCGGGTTCAGATCGACGTAGGCCATCGCCGTCAGCAGTGCTGCCTCTGACCGCAACGGCTGAGAGTGAAAGCGCGCTTCCCAGAAATGTCCGTTGCAGCCGTCTTCGGCATTGGCCTGACGGGCAATGGGCTCGTTCAGGCACTTCATGAACCAGCTGAGGCTGCCAAGGCGCATCCGGTACACGGCGGCGATGTCACGCAGCGTCGCGGCTTCTGCGACTGACATCGATTTGCCGGCTCTGTAGCGCTGGACCAGCAGAGGGCCGCGGAACAGAGTCGTCCAGCGCTCGATGACCTCATCATCTGTCCAGTTGTCGGACTCGTCCGGGTTCAGCCGGACCACCAGGTGGTAGTGGTTGCTCATTACCGCGTAAGCACACAGGGTCACGCTGAACAGAGACGACAGTACGCGTACGCGATCCTCGATCCAACTGCGACGGTGTTCATAGCTCTTCCCGGACACACGATCGAATCCGCAGAGAAACGCACGCCTTACGCAGCGTGACGTAACGTGGTAGTAGGGCGTCTCGGAGAGACAAACGATATGTTTACGGGCGCGGGGCATATGAAGACGATAGGGTGGGGGCGGCTGCGTGCACAGGCAGAAAACCGGCTAAGATGGTTAGTAATGTGCCTGTCCAACTACTATGTCCAACTACTAATGTGCCTGTCCAACTACTACTTGCCTGTCCTACTACTAAACTACTAACCGGGGTCCCCACTATTTGAGGAAGAGACGCTATGCTACAAAGCCAGCTATTTGCACAGAATGCGCGTCTGAACCAAGCGTTCACAAATTCCCCGCCAATGCGCCGAGGGGAAAGGGATACAGCGGCCGTTGCGCTACTTCAGCAGGCTTTGCGCGACCTGAACATCGCAACCATGCGCCGCTCCATCAACGCCGACGGAACCTTTGATGGCGTCTATGCAGGCGAAACTGTTGAAGCCGTGCGAAAGTTTCAAGAAGACAACGGAATGACGAATGGCCGTAGACATGGTGACGGCGTAGTCGGATCGGACACTCTCGGTGCCTTGGATTTCCTGGCGGCAGCGGCGGGGCTCACACCGGTAGCCCCCGCGCCGCCGTCAAGCGTAGCGCCTTCTGTCGAAACGCAATCTACCCTGCCGGTTGGAGACCCGCCGACGGCCCTATCACGAATCAATGTGCCATACGTCTGTCGATTGCCCTTGGTCGTGCTGATATTGGTTTTCATATGCGTGCAGCAGAGGGCGTCACGCTGTATGTCCATCGGGCCGGGTCACGAAATTGTGGCGGTCATATTGAGGTGCCCCATGATGCGCGGGCGCAGCGTATTTACAACCACATCAGCTCATTCTGGAATTTCACTACTTATCGCCTAAACCGACGGCAAACCGGTGCCAATGTCTATGACATTGTCAGCGGCACCCCCGGCATCGTCTTCTTCGATAACCTGCGCGGAAGCAGGGCGACTGCAACCGCTGGCGGCGATCACATCGACTTCTTCGACGGCACGCGAATCATGAATGACGAATTGAACTATGCCGCCCCCGGCGAACCCAGAGGGCGTAATCCAAATACCACCTTTGCTGATACCCGTACGGCAATTTATTTCCTACCGATCAATCCATAGCTTTGATAAATATCTGTCTGCGCGATGACCAGGATGTGGTGGCCGACCTACGGCCCATTTCCAGAGCCGGCGGCGCGTGGGAGGAATGACCATGGAGGGACAGGGAGGCGTATCGCTTGGTTGAGGCGCGGCCCCGCTTCCCGAAGTAGTGTTCGCTTTGCCCTGGGAATCAGTCACCAGGTTAATATCGAGCCGAAATCCCGCTATTGACCTCCTTGGAATCACGGCCAGGGCACTGCCATGCTGATGAACTCGATTGAATACTGGGCAATGAACAACCCGCTGCGCGGATTTGTTCAACGCCACTACGAGGCCCCTCGTCTGAAACGCCTTTCGAAAGCGGCGTCAGACAATATTCTCGAGATCGGCTGTGGCCAGGGGACGGGCGCCAGGATTATCTACGATCTGTTCAGTCCTCAGCGCTACGTCGGCATCGATCTGGATCCCAGGATGATTAGAAGGGCAAAACGAAAATCCGGTGCGTTGCCCGATGCCACGTTCATTGAAGGCGATGTTACGAACCTCGATTTCCCGAATGCGGCTTTCGATCTCGTTATGGACTTTGGGATCGTTCATCACGTGCCCAATTGGAGGGGCGCGTTGGCGGAAGTGCACAGGACGTTGAGGCCGGGTGGTGAGTTTCTTTTTGAGGACCTGCCAGTCGAGACCTGGGAGCGAGGGATTGGGATTCCCTTCAAGAGAATAGCTGATCATCCTTACGACGAGATGTTCAGAAAGCAGGAATTCGTCGACGAGCTTGAGGCATTAGGTTTCGACGTGGAAACCCACGAGAACAGCCCGTTTAGCTTTTATCATTTTTGGGGACGAGCCGAAAAACTGTCGTGAGCGCATATCGGCGCATTCAGTCACTCTCGCGTCACAACTGATTTCCCTATCCTCCACCGATGCATCGCGCACCGAGCTTCTTTGGTGCGGCCATTCTGTCGATCAGTTGAGAGCGCGTGGTAGGATTTCCCCATGAATAGACGAGAGTTCAATCGCCTGACCTTTGCCGCCGCCAGTGGGCTGCTGCTTCCCGGACTGAGCGGCTGCGCGACGCTCCAGACCGCTAACCGACTCGCCGGCGTCACCGACTACTACGCGGTTCTCTCCGCAGGCAACGACGATCCGAGGCTGCCGGGCGACGACCCCGATCCCGGCACGCGTGCGGCGTTGCTCGACGGCCTCCGTAACGAGTACCGCTACAATCACGATCTGCTGTCGCCGCTCGCCATCGCCGACTCCCTCCCAAGTCACGAGCGCTTCTCGGCTGAGTACACGGCAGAAAGAATCGCGAATTCCGGCTATCTGCTGCCACCCATCGCGCAGTGGAGGACCACACAGTCGGACGAGCTACTCGACCACCTGTCGGACTTCGAAGAGATATTCGATCTTCGAAAGGATCCCGCTTCGATGCGGGTCTGGCGGACGGATGAGTCCTTCGGCGAACAACGCCTGTCGGGCGTGAATCCGATGCGGATCCGCAGGGTCATGCACTTGGAAGAGATGCCGTTCCGCCTCGACAGTGTCCCGCGGTACGGCGGCACGACGCGCGAGGCCATCGCCGCCGGGCGGCTCTATGCGGTCGACTATGAGCATCTCGCGTTCATTCAAGGCGGGAGCTTTCAGGGCGTGAAGAAGCATCTTCCCAGGCCCTTAGCGGTCTTCTATTGGGAGGCGGGGAGTGCTCAACGCGCCGGCCGGCTAATGCCCGTCGCGATCCAGATTGATCCCGCGTCCGATGTCGTGACAGCGGACACCACGAACCATCGGCTCTGGCTGCTCGCGAAGATCGCCGTCCAGATCGCCGATGCGAACGATCACGAAATGGGGTCTCACCTTGGTCGAACCCACTTCGCCCTGACGCCGTTCGCAATCGCCAGCGCGCGTCAGCTGGCGCCGAATCACCCGCTCGGCATCCTGCTGCGTCCTCACTTCCGCTTCCTCCTGGCCAACGACGAGCTCGGAGTCGAGGTGCTGGTCAACCCCGGCGGGATCGCTGATGAGCTGCTGGCGGGGACGATTGAGGAATCACTGAGGATTTCCACGAATGCGGCCCAGGCCTGGAGCCCTGGAGAAGATGCCTTCCCCCGTGAGATCGCAAATCGCGGCCTGGACGACAAGGACGCGCTGCCCTTCTGCGCCTACCGAGATGATGGCGAGCTGGTCTGGACGGCGATCCACGCGTTCGTCTCCCGCTACATCGGGCTCTACTACCGCAGCGATGCCGATGTCGCGAACGATACCGAACTGCGCGCCTGGGCTGCTGAGCTTGCCAGCCAGCAGCATGGTCGCGTGAACGATATGCCGTCGCCGATTCGCGATCGTGAGGAACTCATACAACTGACCACGAATATCCTGTTTACGGCCGGCCCACAGCATGCGGCGGTAAACTATCCTCAGTACGACTACGTCGCCTTCGTGCCGAACGCGCCGCTGTCTGCCTATGGACCCATGCCGGATCCTGAGAGCCCGGATTTCGATCTTCAGCTGGTGCGCTGGCTCCCACCGGCGTCGCGCGTCAGGGGGCAGTACGAGATCATGGATTCGCTTACCGTCTATCGCTATGACCGGCTCGGCACTTACTACCGCGACGCGTTCCGCGATCCCGAAGCGCTGTCGCTCGTCGCCGCGTTCCAGCAACAGCTACATCTGGTGGAACGCCAGATCGACGAGCGGAACCTGCGCCGGGTCTTCCCCTACGAGTTCCTGAAGCCCTCGTTGATTCCGAATAGCACGAGCATCTGACCGTAGTTCGGCCTCCCGATTGCGAGCCCACCAAATCACGCTCTCACGTTGAAGGTACGACGGCCCCATGCGGAGCAGCCTTCTCGCTTCGCTTCGGAACGCCGGTGTCTGTCTTCCACGCCTCCCACTAAAGATCAATCCGCAATCACCTTCTTCGGAGTCGGGCCGTTGAGGGCGGATTGGGGCGTGCGCTCACCGTCCGTACAGCCCGACACCGTAATAGCACGGGTTGTTATCGCAGCGATACATGGTCACACGCAACGTGAACTCCCCGCTTTGTATGACGGTGAATTCGACTACCGGAATGTCATCCGCAGACTCGTCCTGCGTAACAAGGTCGCCATAGCCATCGAAGAGCGCCAGATCGAGGTCAGAACAGTCTTCGTCGCACACTCCAACGATGCCGTATTCGACGCCGCTGATCAGATTCACCGAGTAGTCCTCGTAGTATTGATGGTCGAGCGTCCCCCCGTCGCCCATAATCGGGGTGTAGCCGGCAGAAATGAAAACCGCCGATGTCGCCTCGAGCTGGGCCAGTATTTGCTCCTCGTATCTATTCTGAGCTTGCGAGGATCCAAGCGGAATCAATGCCAGAAGGACGACGAGTCGATAGCCAAGGATCTTCTTATTCATCTCAAGGTCTCCTGATGGATATAGTCGGATCACCGACACTTGGGAATGCCGTGCGCGCTGGGGCGCCTGACTGATCCAATTGCGGACCTTAGACGACCTGACGAAAGTATAGCTTCATTAGCTGCGCCGTCTAGCTGTCCTGTCGGCGCAGGTTCTCGTCGAGGCCCTTGCAGCCGAGCGCCCCGAAACGGGTGAGGCGGCGAATCATCCTGCCTCGTTGATCGTTCTCCTCGAGCCTTCCACTAAAGATCAATCCGCAGTCGCCCTCATCTCAGTACTACTGCCAAGGGCGGATGGCCTACTAAAGATCTTTTCGTTGTCACCTGCGACTGAGTAGGTCCGTTGTGGGCGGAATGCCCATGCTACCAAGAACGTACCGACTCCAAAGATCACATCTG
>CALZMR010000266.1 GCA_945788575.1 uncultured Woeseiaceae bacterium | reverse complement strand
AACGCAGTATCTGGGCCGGCATCAGCGGATGCGGTGCCGTGTAGATGGCAATCACTGGATGATCGTCGGAATAGAGCTCGGTCAGGTAGCTGACGAATCGCTCAAATCGCTCGGGGCGCGAGACCCGCATCGTGTGCAGGCGTGATTCGAGATTGCCGATTTGCCAGATCAGTGCCGGGACATCCGGTTGCAGCGGGCGACGGCGTAACAACAGGTCCGTCGCCTCGTACATCTGCAGGCCCTCAACGCAGGGATCGATGCCGAGCTCGGCGATGATGCTGTCCAGTGCAGACACGCCCGGCGAGACCCTTACGGTCAAACCCAGCACTTCCGCCATGTCTGTGATCAGGAACGGCGCATAGACGGCCATCAATGGATGCCCGTGAACGGCGAACGTCACCGGTGGATGTGACAGCGCGGCATCGACCACGGTTGCGGCCATGTGATGGTAGGCGTTCAGCCGATGACCGCCTTCCTCGTAACTGGACTCATGTAATGACGTCACGCGTTCGCATCGTTGCTCCAGAAAACGCCGGGTCGCCACACCAGTGTCCAGGTAGAGCACTTCGTTGGACTCGTTGATCGCCTGCTCGGCCTCGCGCGTGATCTGATGGATGCTGGTCACGCCCAGACCGACGATATGGATGTCCGTCATTGTTCTGTCCCCACGGCTTCGGTAGGGGCGACCATTACGTCGATTAGTTCCAGCAGGCGTTGATAGCGTTCGTCCGAGCTTGCCTCGCGCACCTGAGCGGCGGCTGCATTGACTGCTGGCGAATCGACGTCACGAGGCCATGGTGAGAGTCTTATCCCGGCAGACGCTTCGGCAGGCTCATTTGTCTGCTGAAGTGCTGTCTCATGCGGCAAGCGCGCGCTGACGGAGAACGTGATCTGCCGGTTTCCCGAATCGTCCGTCCATACAGTCGGCTGAACCCCAACCACGACGGATAGCGGCGGTAATTGCTCGCCGTCGGTTGCTGCCGTCGGGACCTCAGGCAGATCCTGCAATTCGAGCCCCTCTGGCAGCGGGTCCAGGTGACCGGCGTAGTTCACGAACACCGCTGGCGATTCATCCGCCGATTCCGCTGCTTGCTGCGCATAGGGAACCACGCGAAGTGCCAGACGCGACTCCGGCAGCGATACCATTCTTGTCGCCCGATCACCCGCCGCCACTGGATTGGTTTGCTCCTGCGGTGCTGGAGTCTGTGACTCGTTGCCCTCACCCTCGGTACTTTGTCCTTTGACGGACTCACCGAGCAGCTCCAGCAAGCGTTCGTCCGGAGATGTCAGAATTTCGCGCGCACGGTCGCTGAGTTCGTAGTCGCTGAACACACTTTCTGGCGACTCACGGAGTTGTCGCAGTAACAGCGGATCGAGTACACATCCGATGAGTAGTTCTTCGATGCCCGGTTTTTCCACTCTTGTGCTCCCGCAAATGGGGTTGACGCGCGACATCTCGGCTGCGGTAGCTCGGGTGAATGCGGCGGCCGTCTATCGATTCTGCCTCTACAGGCGGCTACTTCTTCTTCGCGCGTTTCTTCTTCGGCTTCAGCGCCGGTAGCGCTTCCTCGGTAGCGACGAAAAGCCCCGTCAGCCATTCCGCGTCGTCGATCTCATCTTCGATGAGAAACGAGTCTTTCGCGCCCTCGTATGGCGGCGCTAGGACGACCGTCCCAATATAGTTGCGACCGGCCTCGGTCGGTTTGACGAACAGCTGGTTATCGCAGATCAGCGCAACCACCTTGCCGTTCATGTACAAGGTCGTGCCGCCGAACATGTGGCGATAGGTCACTTCACGCCCGCCCTGAACCTGGTCGACAACGAAGTCGATGAAATCCTGGTCATTCGGCATAAGCACTCACGTTATCGCGCATCGGTAGCCAGCGTCAGTCACGGCCATCTGCCCGCAGGCGGGCGGCTGTCGATCATTATCTCGTCCAGCTTACGCTGCGCGCGTTTCAGATGCTTGAGATCGAACGGCTGCAGCATCTCGCAGTCGTGGCGAATCATCTGTTCGACGTCGATAGGATACTGCCGGCATTCATCGGGGCGGTCCTCATAGATTTCGCACATGGTCTTTCGACTATCCGGCGATCGCTTGAGCCACGGACAGCGAGCAAAGTAATCACCGGTGTCGGGGTCGATCCAGATCTTTCCGTCCTGGGCATAACGAGCGATATCGGGCCGGTGCATCTCCCACCAGTCGATCTCTTCGGCTGTCGCAGCCAGGCCGCCATTGCCGGCCGTCTCGCAACACTTGCCGCATGAATTGCAGTTCTTCATCCGTCCAGAGTAAAAACAAACGGGGTCGAACCGCAATTCTTATTCACACAGGTCTCGGTGGTATCCAGGCTTGTTTCGAGTTCCACAGCCCCGGATTCGTGGGTATGCTCGTAGCTGCTGCCGGTCGAGAAGGCGAACACTGCCGTGAAACTATCCGCGATCCGCGTCTATCAGGTAGACCTGCCACTGGTCGAGGGCCGCTATTCGTGGTCCGAGGGCAAGTACGTCGAAGTGTTCGACAGCACCGTCATCGAGCTGATCACCGACGACGGTCTGTCCGGGTTCGGCGAAGTCTGCCCTCTGGGACCGTTCTACCTGCCTGCCTTCGGGCCCGGCGCTCGTGCCGGGATCGGCGAGCTGTCGGCAAGCCTGATCGGGCAGGACCCGACGGCTATCGGGCCGATGAATCAGCTCATGGACAGGGCACTGCTGGGCCACCCCTACGTCAAGACGGCCATCGACATGGCGTGCTGGGATCTGCTCGGAAAAGTCACGGGCAAGTCGGTCTGCGATCTCATGGGCGGCAAGTTCGGCGACAGCGTTGCGCTGTATCGGGCGATCAGCCAGCGGCCGGCTGACGAGATGGCCGACAACGTCGCTGGCCACAGAGCCGACGGCTACACGAAGTTCCAGCTCAAGGTCGGCGGCCGTCCGCCAGACGACATCGAGCGAATCCACGCCGTCGCCGACGTATTGACGGACGATGAGGTGTTGGTGGCCGATGCCAACACGGGATGGCGGATCGACGATGCCCTGCGAGTAGTCAACGCCGTTCGTGATCGAGACGTCTACATCGAGCAGCCCTGCCGTTCCTACGAGCACTGCCTCACCGTTCGCCGCAAGACCGCGTTGCCGTTCATCCTCGATGAGAACATCACTGGCATAGACGCACTCATCCGGGGTCACAATGACGGCGCGATGGATGTCATCAACCTCAAGATCTCGAAGGTGGGTGGCCTGACCAAAGCGAGACAGATTCGTGATCTGTGCGTGAGCTTCAATCTGCCCATGACCATCGAGGACAGCTGGGGCGGCGACATCATCACGGCGGCGATCGCGCACCTCGCGCATTCGACGCCCGAGGCACTGAGGTTCTCCGCGACCGACTTCAACAGCTACGTCACCGTGCGCAATGCAACCGGCGCACCGCAACGTGTATCGGGGCACATGGTGGCGTCCGACGAACCGGGTCTCGGTATCGAGCCCGACATGGCTGTGCTCGGCAAAGCGCTCGCCGAGTACACTGGCTGAGCGTCTTCGCTTTCCGCCCAAGGCCCAGGCAATGACCCTTGAATACTTCGATGCCGATCACGTTACCCGGATGACGCCGTGGCCGGCGCTGGTCGATGCGATTCGCGATGCGTTCCGCGACGGCGGAGCATCACCGGCACGGCATCATCATTCCATCCCCGGCCCTGATCGCGACGACATCACGCTCTTGTTGATGCCCGCCTGGAACCCGACCGGTAGTTTCGGCGTCAAGCTGGCCAGCATTGCCCCCTCGAATGCGGCCATTGGCCGACCGACGCTCCACGGTGTGTACGTGCTTTTCGCTCACGACACCGGCATCCCGCTTGCAGTGCTGGATGCCGGCTCGCTGACCGCGCGCCGCACGGCTGCCGCCTCGGCACTCGCGTCGCGATGCCTGTCACGCTCCGATTCGGCAACCCTGCTGATGATCGGCACCGGCCGTGTTGCCCGGCAGTTGATCGCGGCGCACTGTTCCGTGCGGCCGATCAGCGAGGTGCGAATCTGGGGCCGCAATGAACGGCATGCGTCCGGAGCAGACATCATTAGTTCGGCGACGCCGGCCGAGGCCCCGCTTCTTCATGGCCGCTGGGTAGGCCCCGGAACGCATGTCGATCTGGTCGGTGCCTACAAGCCTGAGATGTGCGAAGCAGATCCTGAGCTGATCGCGTTGGCGGGTCAGGTATTCATCGACACCCTGGAAGGGGCGAGGGACGAAGCGGGTGACCTGATTCAGGCGGCAGAGAAGGGCGTCTTCTCATTCGACGACATTGCCGGCGATATGTACCGAATGGCGTCTGCCGACGCCAGCCTTCGCGAAGACCCGGACGAGGTGACGCTGTTCAAGTCCGTGGGTGCGGCGCTGCAGGACCTTGCCGCGGCCGAGCTGTGTGTCAGGGGCTGGCGATCGCTGTAGAGAAGGCGCGCGCCGTAATTCCCCGCCAGTCACGCGGTGTGCCCGTGGCAGCTCGCTCCGCAGCGCCAGCCGTTATCGAGGGTCGACGAACGTGAAAGCAATTACCTATCACTCCTACGGCCCGCCCGAGGTGCTGTCGATCACGGATGTGGTCGAGCCTGTCCCGGGTGACGATGAGATTCTGATCCGTGTTCGCGCTGCCGAGGCCACGAAATCCGACTGTGAGCTTCGCGCCTTCCGATTCTCGGTGAAGTGGTTCTGGCTGCCGCTCAGGCTGGCGTTCGGCGTCTTCAGACCGCGGCGGCACATTCTGGGCGGCTACTTTGCCGGCGAGGTCGCGTCTGTCGGCAAGGCCGTCACCCGGTTCTCAGAAGGCGATGCGGTCTTCGGCGGGGCCGGCCTGCGCATGGGCGCCTACGGCCAGTATATGGTCGTAACCGAGGGTTCGACGATCGTTACGAAGCCCGAAAACATGAGCTTTGCCGGGGCGGCCGCCGTGCCGCTTGGTGGATTGAACGCCATCCATTTCATGCGGCGAGCGAACATCCGGAGCGGCGAGCATGTGCTGATCAACGGGGCGGGTGGCAGCATTGGCGCGCACGCCGTACAGATCGCGAAGTCCATGGGCGCCGAGGTCACAGCCGTCGACAGCGGCATCAAGCGGGCGTTCCTCGAGCGGATCGGGGCGGACCATTTCGTCGATTACGAGAAAGAGGACTTTGCCGCCGGCGGGCACAGCTACGACGTCGTCTTCGACATGGTGCCAGGAGGCTCGTATTCCGCCTGCCTCCGTTGCCTGAAACCGAACGGGCGTTACCTGTCGGGCAATCCCCGTCTATCCGTCATGTTCCGATCGCTCTTCACGAACTGGTTCAGCGACAAGTCCGCCACGTTTGCGTTCGCAAGGGAGACGATAGAAGAGTTGGCGGCGCTCAGGGAAATGATCGAGGAGGGCAGCATCCAATCGATCGTCGACAAGGTCCTGCCCATGGAACAAGCGGCTGAAGCACACCGTCTGGTCGAAACAGAACAACGTGTGGGCGCGATCGTCATAGAAATCGGCTGAACGGGTGTAGAACCGCGATTATCGCGGCGCCAGAATGCACTACGACGCCTGCTGGGCGTGGCCTGGCGGTCAGTGCGAATTTTCGCGCGACGACCAGATTCCGGCCGGCCACGGACAGTCCTCGGATGCCTCGTTACCAGAGCAGGTCGTCCAGCCGGCTCCGGCACCGTCACGGTCCAACTCGGAGATGATTCCCCTCAATTCGGATTTGCCCAGAAAGCCACCGGGCCCGTCGTTGAGCTGACACTCGCCGACCAGCGGCGGGCATGCGCCGTCTTCGGGATTGCCCCAGCGATGAATATCGTTGAAGAAGGCGATGTCCTCCCAGCCGTCGATCGGCAAACGCATCCGGTGCCAGTCATCCGGGAAGACCAGCTGCACGTTGCGCCAGGTCTCCCACTTGGTGCCCGCACTGGTCTCGTCTTCGAGTACTCCGCTGTAGCGATGAGCGCCCGGCGTGAAGTAGGTGCCGTGGCTGCCCCATGCTGAGTAGACGATCGGATGACCGTCATTCGTGTTGACGTCACCCCATTGCTGCGCGTTATCCCACGAGTGCACCGCGCAGTTGAGCAGGACGGGCTCCGTATCGACGAACTCGACGTAGCATTTTTCGATATCGCCAACATGGTTTCCCCAGACGGTGTTGATGACTTCCTTGCCACGGTTGTAGGGGTAGAAAACGAAGTACACGACCCGAAGCGTGCTGCTCCCAGGGTTCTCAATAGACTCGATACCGGGCTGTCCCGGTCCCGGCAGCACGAACGCATAGATTGGCGGCGGCCATGCGGCATCGCCAGGCTGGACGCCGCGAAAGAACGGCAGGATCGAGGACGGACTCGGTAGCTCGTCTTTCGTCACCGCCCAGAGTCGCCCGTCGATCGTCACGGGCCGGGTATTCTCCAGAAAGTAGTTCACCGAGGACGGAAAGTACGGCTCACCCTCAGCCAGCCAGATCTCGGGCGCATGGTCGACGACGAACTGCCACTCTGCCGGAGTTTCGGGCGCGACAATGGGTGCAGGCAATGGTCGCGGCGCAAGGTCTACTGATTCATCCGGTTGCGATGTCGAGCAGGCGGCGGCGAGCGCCAAGCACGCCGTCAATCCCATACAGCGTGTTTTGACCAGTCTACGGATCATCATGAATCAGGCTTTACGGATCCTTACCACGTACACACGCTTGCGGTCGGCGCGGACGACTCTGATTTCAAAGCCGTGCCAGTCAATCGAGTCCCCGGGCAGCGGGATGCGCTCCAGCGTTTCGGTTACGAGTCCGCCGACGGTCGTGATGTCACTCTCGGGTTCCCAGGGAATACTGAGCTTCGTCGAGAGTGACCTGAGGTCCACTGTTCCTCGAGCGGAGATCGAGCCATCTGAATTCTCGACGATGTCATTCGTCGGCCGGTCA
>CALZMR010000265.1 GCA_945788575.1 uncultured Woeseiaceae bacterium | reverse complement strand
TTCGGCACAATCTACAGTTTGTCGACGCTCGCAACGACGACGATCGAGGATGCCGCAGACGCGGCCGACTGCCCGAAGATGTATCAAATCTATATCTTCAAGGATCGCGGCCTGACTGCAGAGCACATCGAGCGCTGCAAAGAGGCCGGCTACGCAGCAATTTGTCTGACCGCCGATACCCCGGTGCCGGGCAATCGCGAGCGCGACTTCGTTTACGGCTTTTCCGCGCAACCGCGTTCACGCGTTCGTCAGATCGCTGGCTTCCTCAGATATCCCGGTTGGCTGTACCGGGCGCTTGTGCGCAAGGACCTGGAGATGGTCAATATCACCCGCTCCAGGACTTTGGGCGACCGCGGTATCGAAGGCAGTATCCGCGAATTCATCGAGGATCAGATGGAACGCTCACTGACCTGGAGAGACGTCGAATGGCTCCGCGAACGGTGGGACGGGCCGCTCGTCGTGAAGGGCGTTCAAACGGTCGAGGATTGCCGGCGCGCGGCGGATGCGGGAGCGACGGCGGTCATGATCTCCAATCATGGCGGGCGGCAACTCGAGTCGGCGCCGGCACCGATGGACTGCATCGCCGAAATCGCGGATGCGTTGGGCAAGCGTCTCGAGATCATCTGCGACGGCGGTATTCGGCGCGGCAATCACATCGTCAAAGCGCTGGCTGCTGGCGCCACAGCCTGCAGTGTTGGCCGAGCCTACTTGTTCGGACTCGCGGCGGGAGGGCAGGCCGGTGTCGAACACGCGCTCGGGATTCTCAGGGAAGAGTTCGAGCGAACCATGGCGCTCGTCGGCTGCAACTCTGTACAGAAACTGGACAAGAGTTGGCTCAATAGTCGCGTTTGAAACGATGATTTGCGCAAATGGGCGCGTATTCCCTCGACGCACCAAAATCGCTCGTGCGCGACATAATCGGGCGAAGGCCAAAAAAACCTTTAAAAACCGCGATTATTCGTTCTGTAACAAATCACTACTAAAGTCGCACTCTGTTTTCGCGAGCCTCCTCGAGTGTTTGCGGTTACGATATTGCGTACCGCACATGGTCGCAATTGAGCAAGTAGACCTGTGCGGGTGTTTGTGTGTATGAGGTAGTTATGTCAGAACAACGTATTTCCGGAACCGTAAAGTGGTTCAACGATGACAAAGGATTTGGATTCATCGAGCGCGAGGACGGCAAGGACGTATTCGTCCACCACTCTGCGATTGTCATGGAAGGCTTCAAGACTCTGAAAGAAGGACAGCGGGTCACGATGGAAGTGACTCAGGGCCAGAAGGGCCCACAGGCCGAAAACGTAATGGCCGAATAGGCCAGCGCATCGTCTGTTATCGAGACCGCGACGTTCGTCGCAGTCTTCACCGACTCGATATAGACATCAACGGATTCGTGCATGCCGGCCGCCTGTGGCGGCTGGCGTTGCGTGCGCACGCGATTCAGATGCCCAGGCCGTCGTAGATCAGCCGACATCCGACGAGGAACAACAGCAGATACACCACGCCGAAGAAGAGCCGGTCGGAGACACGCTTGTGCAGGTATACACCTGTCAGCACACCGATCGGGGCGAGCGGCGCGAGCACGGCCGCAGTTATAAGGTTGTCCGTGTCGAGCTGACCGAGCCACGCGTACGGGATGAGCTTGACGTAGTTCACCACGGCGAAGAACAGAACCGTCGTCGCCACAAAGTCCGTTCGATTTAGCGGACGGCGCAGCAGATACATGTTGATCGGCGGTCCTCCTGCATGAGCGATGAAGCTCGTGAATCCCGCCACTGAACCGCCGAGCGTGCCGGCGGAGCGCGGGAAGTGCGGGAGTCCAGCGCGGCGGCGGCGTTCGCGTGTAAGCCAGTAATGCACCGTGAACGTGATCGCGACGACGCCAACGATCAGCCTCACGACGTCGGCGCTCATGTACTCGAACAACAGCGTTCCGACAGCGATACCGATCAGAGATGCGGGCAACAGAACGCGGAGTTCCGGCCAGATCCACTTGCTTCTATAAGCCCAGAGGCTCACCAGATCCATAAGGCAAAGGATCGGCAACAGGATCGCTGCCGCCTTCAGCGGCGATACCGTCAACGTCATCAGCGGCACCGCCAGGGTGCCGAGGCCGCCGCCGAATCCGCCCTTCGATATGCCGAACAGCAGGACTGCGGGTATTGCGGCAGCATAAAACCACGGATCGTCAATCAACCCGCATCTCCCGTCGCGGTCACGCGGACCGGTGAGTGTCAGGCGATCGGGATCGCCTGGGCTCGAATCTCCCGGCAAGTGTACTATTGCGGCATACCTGCCATGCAGGCGCTGCATGATCGTGATGGCATGAAACTGAGAATTCGCGACAACTCCGTTCGGCTAAGACTAACAAGAACCGAAGTCGACACATTGCGATCGACGGGCCGCGTTAGCGCGACGACGTCCTTTCCGGAAGGCCGCCGACTCGAGTACGCGCTCCAGTGCGGAGATGATGGCGGTCAATTGGCTGCGACGATGAACGGCGGTTTGATTACCGTGCATGTTCCCGCAGCCGTGGCTCTCGAGTGGGCGGAATCCGATCAGGTCTCGTTGAGCGGTCAACAGGTCCTGGACGACGGAGCTTCGCTGACACTGCTTGTCGAGAAGGATTTCGCATGCCTGGCGCCGCGCGAGGGCGAGGACGAGTCGGACATGTATCCACATCCGAAATCGGGGGAATGCTGATGCCTCCCCGTTACGCTGCGTTCAATGAGAGCAGCCTCGCATTTCTCGAGGAGCTGGCCGCGAACAACAATCGCGACTGGTTCAAGGAGAACAAGTCACGCTACGAGGAACTCGTGCTCGACGTAGCACTGCGATTCATCGATTCGATGCAGGTGCCTTTGAACGAGTTCGCACCGCACTTCACCGCAGTGCCAACGCGGGTAGGCGGATCGCTGATGCGCGTCTACCGGGACACGCGTTTCTCGAAGAACAAACTGCCGTACAAGACCAATATCGGTATCCAGTTCCGTCACGAGGATGCTCGAGACGTGCACGCGCCGGGTTACTACGTGCATATCGAACCCGACTCCGCATTCCTCGGCGCCGGTATGTGGCGCCCTCAGAGCGAACCATTGCGCGGCATCCGCGAACGCATTGCCGCGCGGCCTGCGGAATGGCGCAGAGCCGTGTCAGATACATCGTTCCGACGGCACTTCCGGCTTGGCGGTGAATCGCTGACGCGGCCTCCGCGCGGATTCGACAAGTCGCACGAGTGCATTGAAGACATAAAGCGTACGAGCTTTATTGCGGTCAAGGATATGTCGGCTGAGTCCTGCCTGAATCCGAGGTTTCAGCAGCGCGTCGAGACGGCCTTCAAAGCAGCCGAGCCGTATATGCGATTCCTCTGTAACTCCGTGAACGTTCCTTTCTGAGAGTCTGGCGTTATGACTGTCTTCGACAATCCCGCCTTCGACGACCACGAGCGCGTTCTCTTCTGCCGCGACCCGGATGTCGGTCTGGAGGCGATCATCGCGATTCATTCCACGGCGCTCGGGCCCGCGGCTGGCGGTTGCCGGCAGTGGAGCTACGCAAGTAGCGATGCGGCCCTCTACGACGTGCTGCGATTGTCGCAGGGTATGAGCTACAAGAACGCGATGGCAGGGCTGCGTTTCGGTGGCGGTAAGGCCGTCATCGTCAAGCGGCCGGGCTTCGCGCCAAGCGATGCGCTGTACGAACGCTTCGGCGAATTCGTCGATACACTGAACGGCGACTACATCACGGCGGAAGACGTCGGCATGACGCCGGAGATCATGTTATCCATCGCCCGGCGTACCCGGCATGTCACAGGGCTGCCTGCTACCGCTGGTAAGGCCGGCGGTGATCCGTCGCCCAAGACCGCATACGGAATATTCTGCGGCATCCAGGCGGCTGTCGCTTTCAAGCTCGACAGGAATGATTTGTCCGGGCTTCGTATCGCGGTACAAGGCGCCGGCAACGTTGGCTATCACCTGTGTCGCCTGCTGCACGAGGCCGGCGCGACACTGATTGTCGCCGACATTGACGGCGAGAAGGTTGCGCGTGCACAGCAGGAGTTTGGTGCTTCGCCGGCCGGCCTGGATGAGATTCTGTCTGTCGATGCCGACGTCGTCGCGCCATGCGCCCTCGGTGCTGTGCTGGACTCGGACAGTATTCCACGGCTCAAAGCCGGCATTGTCGCTGGCGGCGCAAATAATCAGCTCGCCGAGGCGGATGACGGGCAGCGTCTGGCGGATGCCGGAATCCTGTATGCGCCCGACTACGTAATAAACGGCGGAGGCATTATCAACGTGGCCTGCG
>CALZMR010000264.1 GCA_945788575.1 uncultured Woeseiaceae bacterium | reverse complement strand
CTCCTCGCGAATGATGTCGTTGCAGAGTTCGACACACTCGTCGCAAATGAATACAGAAGGTCCCGCAATCAGCTTGCGTACTTCGTGCTGGCTCTTTCCGCAAAAAGAACAGTAGAGGAGCTTGCCGTCCTCGTTCTTACCGCGGTTTTCGTCACTCATGCAGGTCGCTCGTCGGTTTCTGGTTGCCAAAAATCAGTCTGTTACGACCGATAAGTGTATATAACATGGGGCTTTGAGGGGTGCAAAACCAGCCTGCCAATTCTGAGACCTCGGCTGCATTCAGGGGGCTGAAACCCCACCGCCCCCGAAATGAGACCCGCGACAGGCAGGAATCGTTCAAACGGTAAATATCAGGAAGAGCTTTCCTTAGTCATCTCAGTACGTTCGGCGAGTACAGTGTCGATAATGCCGTAATCGACCGCGGCCTCGGCACTCATGAAATTGTCGCGTTCGAGATCCTCTTCGATCGTCTCGACGCTCTTTTCCGTGTGTTTAGCCATAATCCGGTTCAGCCGCGCCTTGAGTTCGAGAACCTCGTTGGCGTGGATGCTGATGTCCGTCGCCTGCCCCTGAAAACCGGCCGACGGCTGGTGCACCATAATGCGCGAATGCGGCAGCGCAAATCGCTTGCCCTTGGTGCCGCCCGCGAGCAGCAGCGCCCCCATGCTGGCGGCCTGACCGACACAGATCGTGGACACGTCACAGTTGATGAACTGCATCGTGTCGTAGATGGACAGACCCGAGGTGACCGAGCCGCCCGGGGAGTTGATGTACAGGTGAATGTCCTTGTCGGGGTTCTCCGACTCGAGGAACAGCAGCTGGGCAACGATGAGGTTGGCCATGTGGTCCTCGACTGGGCCGACGATGAAGACAACGCGCTCCTTGAGGAGTCGCGAGTAAATGTCGTAAGCACGCTCGCCCCGAGCCGTCTGCTCGACGACCATCGGTACGAGATTGAGAGACGTTGCGCTCATTGTTATCCGCCTGTGGTTGATCGTTCGGTATCTTCTCACGAAAGACTGCGGGCGTAACTACCCCGCCGCCATGTAGTCCGTGAATGAGATCTTTTTGGTCGTCACCTTGCTGTTGTCGACCAGCCAGTCCACTGCCAGTTGCTCGAGCGCCACAGGCTCGATCTGCTGACGAATCTGTGGGTTGGACATATACATGTTGGCCATGTCGTCGGCCTCATCGTAGCTGGCAACCATCTGATCGACGTGGGCGCGGAGCGCCTCCTCGTCCAGCACGATGTTGTTGTCGGCGATCAGCTGTCGAATCAGGAGTCCCAGCCGTACGCGCTTGTCCGCCTGCTCGGCGAAGTTCTCGATCGGCGGCGCCTGATCGTGATCCTCGATGCCGAGACGGTGCATGGCCTCGTGCTGCATCGAGTGCATTTCCTGATGCTTCAGCGTCTGCGGGATATCGATCGGATTGGCGTCCAGCAGCGCCGTCATCACCTGCTCGCGAATATCGGCATTGAGCTTCTGCTCGGCCTCACGCTCCATGTTCTCGCGCACGTCGGACTTCAGCTGCTCGATACCGCCCTCCTCCACGTTGAACATGGCGGCGAGTTCGTCGTCGACAGGCGGCAGGGACATTTCCTCGACCGAGTGGACGACGGCCGAGAAGTCGACCTTCTTACCGGCCAGGTCCTCGGCATGGTAGTCCTTCGGGAACTTGACCTTGAAGCTCTTCTCGTCGCCCGCCTTGACGCCGGTCAGCCCCTTCTCGAAGTCAGGCAGCATCTGCCCGGCGCCGATGATGACAGGCACGTTGGTCCCCTGACCGCCTTCGATCATCTCGCCGTCGAGTTTTCCGGAAAAATCGCAGACCACGCGGTCGGTGGCCTTGCTCTTGCGGTCCACGGCCTCGTACGTGCCCTTCTGCGCACGCAGCTTCTCCAGCATGTCGTCCAGATCGGCGTCATCGATCGACACTTCGTGTTTCGTGACCTTGAGTTTGTCGAGACCATTGAGTTCGACCTCGGGCATCACTTCGAGCGTCGCGACGTAGGCGAAGTTGTCGCCATCGGCGCCGTCTTCAGGCTCGATCTGCGGCGCCCCGGCCGGATTGAGCTTCTCCTGCGCCACGGCGTCGGAATAGCTCTTCTGCATGAGCTCTGAGAGCACTTCCTGCCGAATCTGCTTGCCGTAACGCTGGCGAACCACCTTCGGCGGCACCTTGCCGGGCCGGAAGCCTTTGATCTTCACCGTCTTGCCGACCGACTTGAGGCGCGTGTCGACCTCTTTCTCGATGCTCTCGGCGGGCAATTCGATGCGCATGCGGCGCTCGAGCGACCCCGTCGATTCAACCGTGACCTGCATTATTCGTATTCCTTTGCATCACAAGCGGCAACCCGAGTCGGGGTCACCGGCAACATCATTATCTTCGGGAGTGGCTGGTGCGAAAGGAGAGACTCGAACTCTCACGGGTTGCCCCACTGGCACCTAAAGCCAGCGCGTCTACCAATTCCGCCACTTTCGCCCGTCCGCGGACGTAAGCTACGCGTCCCGTCCAGCCGACCAGTATACCGGAATCCCTCGGGAGGTAGGAGAGTCTCGAGACCGCCAGCAGAGCGGCCGAGTCCTCGGCTTCGATATCCGGGGCCGGCTGCGAGGAACCCTCGCCGGGGCCGCAGATACGCGCAAGACCAGCCAGGGTATCATTGCCGGCTTTTCGACCAGCGGTACTGGGATCTCGATGACATCGGCAGACGAACGACAGGCGCTTGGACAGGCCGTTGAGCAGGCTATAGGTCTGCATATGCGCGGCAATCTTGCCGAGGCCGAGAAAGCTTACAGATCGGTTCTCGGCAGCAACCCCGAGCAGCCCGACGCGCTGCATTACCTGGGGGTCATTGGCCTGCAGGTCGGGCGCTTCGAGGAGGCGGCTTCGCTCATTGAGAAAGCCGTCGCCGCGCGGCCCGACTATGTCGACGCCATCGTCAATCTGGGGAACGCCTACAACTCGCTGGGACGATTCGACGACGCCGCCAAATGCTTCGAGCAGGCGCTCGGCGCGGGACCCGAATCCGCGCCGATACTCGCAAATCTGGGGGCCGCCCTGGCTCAACTCGGGCGGCATGCGGACGCGGTCAAGCGATTCCAGGCGGCGCTGGAGCTGGAGCCCGGACTGGCGGACACGCGGCGCAGTCTTGCCGACTCACTGGTCGAGATCGGCAAGCCCAACGAAGCGCTGAGCGAGATCACCCGAGCGGCGAAGGACGGTCCGCGGTCGATCGCAATGCAGGTATCGCTCGGCAACGTCCTGCATGCCGCCGGCCGCACCGAGGACGCCGTACGCTGCTTCAATGAACTTCTCGACGCAAAGCCGGAGCTGGCGCCGGTTCGCGGCAACCTTGCGAACGTGCTCCGCCAGACGGGTCAACTCGAGAAAGCCATCGAGCAATACGAGCAAGTCCTCGCGCAGGATCCCCGGCATGTGGAGAGCTACCACAATCTGGGCCTCGCCTGGCAGGACCTCGGGGACAAGGAAAAAGCGCTGTCGAGCTATCGCAAGGCCGTCGAACTGGACAAGCGTTGCGCCAAGGCCTGGCACGGCATTTCGGCTGTCTCGAAAAAAGCCTTCGACGATACCGAAGTCGAAGCACTGCTCGAACTCGAACGTTCAACGGACACCAGCGACGAAGATCGCATGCGCCTGGGTTTTGCGCTCGGCCGGCACTTCGAGAACAGCGGGCGCCATACAGAGGCCGCGGAACAGTATCTGCTGGCCAACCCTCTGCGCCGAGCGGTGTTCGATTACGACATCGAAAACGACCTGAAAGCCGTAGACAACCTCTGCGCGCGATTCGATCGCGACTTCATCGAGCGCTGGAGCGAAGCGGGAGTGCCGGACGCGCGGCCGGTATTCATCGTCGGCATGCCGCGATCCGGAACCACGCTGGTCGAGCAGATACTGGCGAGCCATCCGCGGGTCCACGGCGCCGGCGAACTAACGCTGCTCGCGCGTTCGATCGTCTCCGAATTCCCGATGCCCGATGGCGTCGATTACACGAGCACGCTGGACGACGCCTCGATCGAGAAGTTCCGCAGGGTCGCCGACTGCTATCTCGTCGGTCTGCCCGACGTCGACGCCGACCGGGTCACCGACAAGCTTCCGTACAACTTCCTCAATGTCGGCATCATCCGCATCCTGTTTCCGAATGCGCACATCGTGCATTGCAGGCGCGACCCGCACGACACCTGCTTTTCGATCTACAAGAATCTGTTTGGTGCGTCTACTACAACGCCTATGTTTCGCTGATGGAACACTGGGAAGCCGTCATGCCCGGGGTATTACACACCGTGCAGTACGAGACGATGATCGACGACCAGGAACAGACAACAAGAGACCTCATCGCCGCCTGCGGTCTGGAATGGGACCCGGCCTGCCTCGAGTTCTACAAGCTGAAGCGTCCGGTCGCGACCATCAGCGCGCAGCAGGTGCGACAGCCCGTCTATCGAGGCTCGATGGAAGCCTGGAGGAACTACGCGGAGATGCTTGCGCCGCTCACCAAGATCCTGGGGAATCACTGATCGGCTATTTCACCGGCGAAACCGTGACGTTGTCCGTCGGAGCCCGCCCGAAACGCAGCTGAAGTTCAGGCCAGGAACTTGTACTTGCCGGCAAACTTCGCGTCGAGGCCCATCGTGCGCCCGGCATGTAAGCCGCCGAGCACGATCAGAATGATCAGCCAGATGATGTCGTGGTTCTGCGCGTCGAGGATGCCCTGCCCTTTGGCGAACCAGAAATTGGCGACCATGAACGCACCGGCGAAAGCCGCATAGCGCGTCATCAGACCGAGGATCAGCGCGACGCCGAGGAACAGTTCGCCCCAGGCGACGAGGAAAGCAAACACACCGGACATGGGCGTGACGACATGCTCAACAATCGGTCTGTAAAAAGCGAAAGTGTCCTCCGACCGTCCCGCGAGAAAACCCGCCGTGGCTTCGCCACCGAAGCCGCCCATGATCTTTCGGACACCGAAATACAAAAAGAAGATGCCGGTATAGACGCGCAGGACGACTATCGGCCATGTGTTGATCTTCGAGCTGCGGAATTCGTCGAGATTGCCCATTATTCTTCTCCTGGCCGCCACCTGTCAGTGAGTCCGAGGCCGCGGGCCCCGGACAGTTCCCTGAAGTTTACTACAGGCGCGGATCGCCCCAACTCGCGTGGGTCGATGATCCTCACGCACTCTTCTAGAATAGAGCCCCCGGCGCCGAGAGCCACCGTTGGCACCTGCGCCGCAGCGACCTGCAGACAGCTGAGAGGATCTAATGAAAGACGTTTCGGACGTACGCCGGTCGGCAGAAGGACGCTCGCTCGAACGCGACGATCTCGATGACAACGCATTCGAGCAATTCGAGCGATGGTTCGGCGAGGCCTGCGACACGGTCGAACTGGAGCCGAACGCCATGGCGCTGTGCACCGTGAACGAAACGGGCGCACCGTCGTCGCGGACGGTCCTGCTCAAGTACTTCGATGAAACCGGTTTCGTATTCTTCACGAACTATGCCAGCCGCAAGTCGGCCGACATCGAGACCAACGACCGCGTCTCGATGCTGTTCTTCTGGCGGGAACTCGGGCGCCAGATACGGATCGACGGCACGGCCGCGAAAATCCCCGCCACCGAGTCGCTGAAATACTTCATGACGCGGCCGCGCGGCAGCCAGATTGGCGCCTGGGTATCGCAACAGAGCAGCATCGTGACTTCTCGATCGCTGCTCGAAGCGAAGTTCGACGAGATCCGCCGCAAGTTCTCGAACAAGGAAGTGCCCTTGCCTTCCTTCTGGGGCGGCTACAGGGTCGTGCCAACGGCGATCGAGCTCTGGCAGGGACGGCCGGACCGGCTGCACGACCGGTTCCTGTACACGCGACAGCACAACGACGGCTGGACCATAGAGCGCCTGGCCCCGTAGCGGGCGCTTGCGGATTCCTGACAGGGTTCACAGGCGGCAAGGTCTTGAAAGGATAGGATAAAGCACTACTCGTCCGCCGCGAGAACGCTCCCATGAAAGGCCGAATTCTCGGAACACTGTTCGCCCTGCCGTTCTTCGGCGTCGGCGTATGGATGGCCTGGTCGATTGGCAACATCTTCCACGACAGCCTGCGTATGCAGTCCTGGCAGCCGGTCGCGGCAAGCCTGACGTCAGCCGGCTATACAACCAGCCGCGGCGAGGATTCGGACACCTGGGAGGCCTACGCCGAGTACAGCTATCGGTTCGACGGGCAGGCCTGGGTCGGGTACCGGGTCGCAATCGACTCCGGGAGCGACAACATCGGCGATTACCACCGCGACATGGGCAACCGACTGAGCGGCGCCATGGCTCGTGGCGAGACGATCACCGTCTGGGTAAACCCCGCAGACTATCGAGAGTCGATCATAGACCGGGATATCCGCTGGGCGATTGTCGGCTTCAAGTCGGTCTTCGTGCTCTTGTTCGGCGGCGTCGGACTCGGTCTGCTGATCGCCGTTTGGCGCGCTCCGAAGGAAAAGGACTCATCGCTCCCGCACTACAAAGACGCGCCCTGGCTGCTCAACGACAAATGGCAGACCGAGTCCATCCGCTCGAGTTCCAAAGCCTCGATGTGGAGTGCATGGCTGTTCGCCGCGGTCTGGAACCTGATCTCGGCGTTCCTGCCGTTCATGGTCTATCGAGAGGTCGTGAACAAGGAGAACTACGTTGCTCTGGCGGGACTGTTGTTCCCGCTGGTCGGCATCGGGCTGCTCGTCTGGGCGATCCGTCGCACGCTCGAGTGGCGCCGCTTCGGCCCTACTCCCGTTTCGCTCGACCCGTTCCCCGGCTCCATCGGTGGCCACGTCGGCGGCACGATCGAGACACGGCTGCCCTACGACGCGTCGAATCGGTTCTTCCTGACGCTTACCAACATTCACAGTTATATGTCCGGCAGCGGCGACGATCGCAGCCGTCGCGAGAACGCACTGTGGCAACGCGAGGTCGTCGCGCACACAGAGTCCGGCCCGCAAGGGACGCGCATCGTCTTTCGGATCGACGTACCCGAAGGCCAGCGCGAGTCGGACGCGGAGCAGCAAGGCGACGACTACAACTTGTGGCGACTCAATCTGCGCGCCGAACTGCCCGGCACGGATCTGGATCGGGACTTCGAAATTCCCGTGTACTCAACGGCAAAGGAATCCCGCTATCTGTCTCAGCGCTCCCTGACAGCGGCACACTCGGACGGATCGGCGGCCTTCGACAATGCGGTGCGCGATATCGTGCGCGTCAGCTTCGATGGCGTGAAGAAGCATCTTCGGCGGCTTCGGCGCCCTGTTCGCGATCGCGGCGCTGTACATGATGTTCCGATCGCTGGATGTGCGCTCGGAGGGCAACACGATTACATCGATTCGCCGATGGCTCGGCATCCCGATACGCGTGAAGCGGATGCAGCGGAGCGACTTCTATCGGTTCGAGAAGGACACCAACAATCAAACGCAAACCGGCGGCAAGCACGTCATGTACTACGCGGTACGAGCGATCGACAGGCACGCGAACGAAATCCTGCTCGGTGAAGGTTTCCGCGGAGAGTCCGGAGCCGACGCCGCGATCAGATTCCTGGCAAAGGAATTGCGGCTGGAAGATCGCAGCGCCGACCGCGAGGCCTTCGATGCAGTACTCGTCAACGAGTTCTGATCACCTCGGCTGCCGAAAGGAGTCGGCGAACTCTAGTGTCGCCGGGGCAACCGTCGAAACGACCTTGGCGCCGCGAGACGGAACCTGACTCAAGGATTCGGGCCGCGCGATGCTGAATTGCTCCTGTACCTGCTGCACGCTGATGGTCCCCAGAAACGTATCCATCGAGCCCAGAGAGATTCCGGTCTCCGGATCGATAAGCGCTTCACCCATCTCACTCACTTCCAGAACGTCGCCGACCGAGACTCGATCCGCGCCGAGATTGATGAAGATCTGATTCTCGTCCGCTCTTACCACGCTGCCGGTGGCCGGCGACGTACCGACTTGCTGGATCAGGTCGAAAACGCCCTGATTGATGCCCGCGATAACGGCCTGACCGATCGGTGTCCGCGAGTAACTCGAGAAGAACCCACCGAGGGCTCCGTCGCCCGCGAAGGCGACCCCGCCTACCGAAAAGCCCGACTCGTTGATGATCGACTCGATTTGTTTCGTAAAGACGATCTCGCTGGTTTCAGCGTCGATGAGCCGGAAGTTCAGGCCCACTCGGCCGGTGCCGCTGCTAACGCGGGCGCCTCCAAGAATCGGAACGCGATTCCGGAGCAGTCCGCCGACGACACCGCCGTCGCTGCTTGACGTATTCGACTCGTAGTCCGTGACGACGACCTGCACGAGGTATTCGGCGCCAAGCACATTGCCCGTCGCGGCTCCCGAGGGTTGCGAGACTCGGCCGGAGGTAGCGAGATCCTGCTCACCGAGGACGTCGCCGAGCACCGTGCGCTCGACGAGCCGGAATCTATTCGTGCGGGCCATCGCGTCTATCACAATCGCCTCGATTCCGTTGACAGGAACGCCCGTCGTCGATGACGAGTAGTCGACGTCGCCGCCGGTGGTGGAGACACGGAACGACGACGTGGAACTCGTATTGTCGACTTCGAGCACGCCGACCCGAGCCCGACGACCATCGTATTCGCCCCACTCGATATTGACGAGGTACTTCGTGTCCACCGAATCGAGCCGAGACGGAAGCGGTGACCGGTCGCGTTCGCCGATCGAATACGCGACGTAATCGGCCCGAGCGACGCCACTGACCAGGACGATCGCCGCGAGAAGCGTGAGTATGCGCAAGTTCATTGGTTTTCCCTCCGAGGACATTCGTCGTTCCACGTGCCTTAGGAGTTTAGTGCACGGACATGTATCTCGCGATTGCGGTGATTACGAACTCGATGTCGATGTCGATGTCGTTGGCGACTCGCAGCAGGTCGACGACGGCGCCATATTGTCTGAACCCGAAGTCCGTCTTATTGATCACCCGCTGGCTGGCAAACACGCGTTCATGGGCCGGCACCTCGTAGAAGTCCCGCTGTGCGGACGTCGATAAAGACCTGTGAGTGGTCCTGTTCGACTTCGAATCGCCGATTTTCGACCTGCTTTAACGCCCATGCGGGCTGGACAAAGATGCTCGCGATAACCAGAAATTCAGATATTTTTCGGATACTTACCATATCTGGGAAATCGCGTGATCTGGACTCATTCTGGATTATTGTCCAATCGGTTCGTTTCCATTATCTTTCGTTCCTGGCTTTTCACGGACGTACAAAAAAAATGAAATGGATCGCCAGGCTCCTCGGAGCCATAGGACTAAAACGAAAACGGGAGCCCGAAGCTCCCGAGAACCACGACGACACGTTAAGGCTGGATACGAGCCAGCTCAAGTCGGAGAAATCGCTCGGTGCGGAACTTCACGAATGGCTGGACGAAACTCAGCGCATGACCGAAAAGGAGCGCGAGGCTGATGAAGACGACGACCACACGCGGACGGTGCCGACGTTGAAGGAATCAGACCTGCCCGACCTGGATTTGCCGGACGACAAAGAGTGACGCGGCCGCCCTCCTCTGCTTCAATGGCGGAACAGAAGAGGAGTATTCCATGCGTCCATCCATTGCGAGGCTCGTCGCTTCTTCCGCTCTGATCTTCGCTGCGTTGACCCAATCTCCGGCCCAGGCGGCCGAGGGTGCGGTCGTTATTGTCGAGGGGAGAACCGGCGTGGATGCGCCGACATCGGAGGGCTCAAACGTCCAGGCGGCCGACGAGTCCCGGTGGGACACCTCTCCGCCTGTGCTGCAGGCCATAGCCGCTGCGCGCAGCTACTGGTCGGCCGAAGTCCCCGGGTACACGGAGAATCTGCGTGTACTGGGGTTCGCGAGTGGATCCTTCACCCGACCGGATGTCGAGCAGCATGCCGTGCTTTTCCGGATGAGCAACCAACCCAGGTCCGGGCCACCGATGGGACTGGCGATAGTCGAGCGCGACCAGCTGGTCCGAAACATCGCGTTCGTCGCGATCGCGCACAGTGTCGAGGCACTGCCGGACATCGACGCGGACGGGCGCGACGAATTAAGCTTGCGCGGTGAGTTCGTCGGGCAGGGATTGGTTAGCAGAGGCGTTGCGCTCGCCGAATTCGGCGACGAAGGGCTCGACGATTTCGGCTGGGCCATCACCTTCGAGTCCGCCTGCAATGCCGGGTATGGGGATACGGGCGCTTTAGCAGCCCGCCTATCCGTCGTCCCTGGCGCCGAGATCATCGTCGAGCAATACCGTCAACCGTCCTGCGATGTGGAATCGTGGGAGCCGCTCGGGGAACCGGAACCGCTTCAAGCCATCTCCGACAGCGAGAAGACCGTCTATACCGAGATATCCCTCGGAGACACCGTAACGGACTGAGCGCCTGATCGATCCCAAAGGTTGCAGCTCGGA
>CALZMR010000263.1 GCA_945788575.1 uncultured Woeseiaceae bacterium | reverse complement strand
TGTATACCGCGAAAAAAATGCCGCCGCAACAACGAGAATCGCACTTTTGCCCTAGCGGATTAAGTCATTGATTTGGAAAATCGGAAGCAGGATCGCGAGCACGATCGTCAGCACCACGCCGCCCATGATTATGATGAGCAGCGGTTGCAGGATACCCAGCATTGTCGCGATGAGGCCGTCCACCTCGCGCTCCTGGCCATTGGCTGCGCGAGAGAGCATTTCTTCGAGCCTGCCACCGGCTTCGCCACTCGAGATCAAGTGAATCATCATGGGCGGAAAGAGCTTGCTGGTCGCAAGCGACGAGCTGATCGAGCCGCCTTCTCGAACCCGTATGGCCGCCTCGCTGACTGCGTCACGCATCGGTATGTTCTCGATGACTTCGGACGAGATCTTCAGCGCGTCCAGGATCGGTACTCCGCTGCCGGCGAGGATGCTGAAGGTGCGCGTGAATCGCGCGGTATTGATGCCACGAGTCAGTCGACTCGTGATCGGTAGACTGAGCAACATCCTATGGTAGCGGCGTCGTGGTCCGTCCTTCTGCAGGAGCCACCAAAGCCCGTAGATCACGGCCGATAAACCTATGATCACGAGCAACCAGTTATCGCGCAGGAACTCACTGGTGGCGATCAGGCCGCGCGTCAGCGGCGGGAGCTCGGCGGCCGAGTTTTGGAACACGTTGACGATGCGGGGAACGACAGTCGCGAGCATGAAGGCGATGATCGCAATGGCCATCACGATAAGGGCGATCGGGTAGATCATCGCATTCGATATGCGTTGCCGGAGCTCGTGCCGCGCCTCGGTGTAGTCGGCCAGGCGCTCCAGCACGACATCCAGATGTCCCGATTGCTCGCCGGCGGCGATCGTGGCCCTATAGAGCTCAGGGAATGCCTGTGGGAACTCCGCAAGGCCGTCGGCCAGCGTGTGGCCTTCCATGACCTTGCCGCGCACACCGAGCAGAATGCTCTTTGTGCGCGGCTGATCGTTCTGCTGCGAAACCGCGAGTAGCGATTCTTCGAGCGGCAGACCGGACTGCGATAAAGACGCCAGCTGGCGTGTTACCAGGGCGAGTTCGGCGGGAGAAATTCCGCGTCGAAGCGAGAAACTCCGCTGACGTTTTGCTTCCCTCTGGGCAACTTCCGTGACTTTGACGGGCAGCAGACTGCGGTCGCGAAGAATCTGCCGTACGTGCTTCGGCGTGTCGCCTTCGATCAGGCCCTTGGCTTCCTTGCCGGACTTGTCCAGCGCGACGTATTCGAACGCACCCATCGTTAGTCCAATCTGTCAGGTCTAGTCTTCGCGGGTGACGCGAAGGACTTCCTCGAGCGTCGTGATGCCTTCGAGCACCTTACGCCGACCGTCGGCGCGGATGCTGGGGCCGAACTGCCGGGCATGCTTTTCGAGTTTCTGCTCACTGATGCCGTCGTGAATCATGCCGCGCATCTTATCGTCGATCGCAATAAGCTCGTAGATGCCAGTCCGGCCGGAGAAACCGCTGTTGCTCCCGGGACCGGGCTTGTAAAGCGTTGGCGGGTTGGCCGGGTCGGCTTCGAGAATGCGGCATTCGTACTCCGAGGCCTTGTAGGGCTGCTTGGTTTCGTCATCCAGAACTCTGACGAGTCGCTGGGCGAGCACGCCGATGATGCTCGAAGACAGCAAGAACGGTTCGACGCCCATATCCCGCAAGCGGGTAACGGCGCCGGACGCCGTGTTGGTGTGCAGTGTCGAGAGTACGAGATGACCGGTGAGACTGGCCTGCACAGCGATCTCAGCCGTCTCGAGGTCTCGGATCTCGCCGACCATGACGACGTCCGGGTCCTGGCGGAGGATGGCTCGGAGGCCGCGTGCAAAAGTCATATCGACTTTGGTGTTGACCTGAGACTGCCCGATGCCGTCGATGAAATACTCGATTGGATCCTCGACAGTCATGATGTTGCGGCTGTTGTCGTTGATGCGCTCCAGCGCCGCGTAAAGCGTTGTCGTCTTACCGGAGCCCGTCGGCCCTGTGACCAGAATAATGCCGTGGGGCTTGTGGATGAGCTGGTCCATCTTGTTGCGCTCAGCATCTTCCATGCCGAGAGATTGGAGGTCGAGACGGCCGGCCTGCTTGTCGAGCAATCGTAGAACGACGCGCTCGCCATGCCCGGACGGCATGGTTGAGACGCGCACGTCCACCGCTCGACCGGCGATCTTCAGCGATATGCGCCCGTCCTGCGGCAATCGCTTCTCCGCAATATCGAGCTTCGACATGACCTTGATGCGGGATACGACGAGCGGCGCGAGGGCGCGGCGAGTCTCCAGCACTTCGCGGAGCACGCCATCGACGCGGAATCGAACTCCGAGTCGATTCTCGTAGGGCTCGATATGAACGTCGGAGGCATTTTCCTTTACGGCCTCGGTGAGGACCGCGTTGATGAAGCGGATGATCGGTGCATCGTCGTCGCTGTCGAGCAGGTCGGACGGTTCCTGAAGCTCCTGAGCGACCTGGTCGAGATTAATATCGTCGTCGAGGCCACCGACCATTTGCATCGCGTTCTGACTTCCTTGCTCGTAGGACTCCTGCAGCATGGCGTCGAAGACTTCGTCCGATACGCGAGAGAAGGTCAGCGGCACGCCCGCAAATCGGCGTGCCTCCGCAAGACTGACGGGCGACGTTCCGTTGCGGTATACGGCATCGGCCCTTGTCCCATGATGTTCGCGAATCAGGACGCCGTGGCGCTTCGCAAATGAGAAGGGAAGCGCCCGTAGTTCCAGCGAGTCGACGGAGTGCTCGCCGGTCTCGAGCAGGATTTCTGTTTCGCTCTGCATACTGGCTAAGGCCTACTCGTTGCCTTCCGTGGCTTCTGCTGGATCGGGCTGAGCCGTCTCGGCGTCGATATCCTCCTGCCTCAGCGGCGGCAGGACGGGACGGTCGGCGCCAGGCATCAGCGGGACCGAGTCGCCTTGCGAACCCAACTGAACGTCGCGGATGTAGCGATACCTGTCATTCGTTTCGATCGCAGCACTCTCGGCGTCACGCAGAATCATGGGCCGGATGAACACCAGCAGATTGGTTTTCAAGCTCTCGGTGCCACGGCTTCGAAACAGATTGCCGAGGATCGGAATACTGCCGAGGATCGGTACGCGCTGATCGGTTTCACGTAGCGTGTCTTCGATCAGGCCGCCAAGAACGATGATATTGCCATCGTCGACGATCACCGTGGTTTCGATGATGCGCTGATTCGTAATCAGATCGACGGCCCCTGACGATGATGAGGCGATGCTCGATACTTCCTGCTTTATCTCGAGGAGCAGCGAGTTTCCATCGTTGATCTGCGGAGTGATCGTGAGCTTGGTGCCGACGGACTCGCGATTGACGGTGGTAAACGGGTTGACGGAACCGCCCGTCGACCCGGTATTCGTGAACTGCCCGGAGACGAACGGCACTTCCTGGCCGATATCGAGGCTGGCTTCCTCATTGTCGGTGGTCAGAATCGACGGCGTCGAAATTATGTTGGTGTTCGCATCGCCTTGAAGTGCCCGCAGCAGGGCGGCAAAACTTACGCCGTCATCGGTAATTCGGCCGACGCCGATGGTCACGCCGTCGCCGATGAGTCCGCTTGGATCGCCGGCCCCGGTGCCACCTGTCAGCGCGCCGCTTGCGCCGCCGATCTGCACTATTCCGGGCCCGAACGATGGAAAATTGGTTACGGCGATGGGGGCGTCGCTACCGCTGCCTTCGACTGCCCAGGTGACGCCAAGATCGGCGGAGTGATCTTCGAGAACTTCGACGATGATTGCCTCCACCAGAACCTGAGCGCGTCGGATGTCGAGTGCGTCCACGATGCTCATCAGCTCCCGCATCGTGGCGGGGGGCGCATTGACGACCAGTGCGTTGGTTTGGGAATCTGCCCAGACACTGATCGGGTCCTGTTGCGGCGTCGGGGCGCCGCCCGTCGTGCTCACGCCGGTTGCCTGATTGGTAACGTGCTGCTGAAGCTTGGTTGCGAGTTCTTCGGCGTCCGCGAATCGTAGATAACGAACCTGAGTGTCGCCGCCACCCTCCAGTGGTGTGTCCAGATGCGCGATCAGCGCGCGCAGCCGGAGCCGCTCGTTCGAGTCGCCGCCAAGCAAAATGCTGTTGGTGCGTGCATCCGCAACGAGGCTGGTGGTAACCGGTACACCGTCGGACCGCGGCTGCTGCGTGAGCGCTGTCAGGACCCGAACGGTCTCGGCGGCAGACGCGTGTTCCAGAGGAATGACCTCGATCTCTTCGTCACCCGCCTGGTCGATTCGGTTGATGATGCTGACCATGCGCGCAACGTTGGCGGCACGGTCCGAAATGATGAGCATGTTGGAACC
>CALZMR010000262.1 GCA_945788575.1 uncultured Woeseiaceae bacterium | reverse complement strand
GATCGGCGCCTTGCTTATCTTCTTCTTGGTCTTCTTCTTCGCCGGACGCTTGGCCGGTTTCCGCCGCGCGGGAGTCGTCTTCCGCTTCGCGACTTTTTTCGCAGAGGTCTTCTTTTTCGATTTCTTCTTGCTGACCACGTCGCTGCTCTCCTCGGCCGGTTGACGACGACAGCGCCTAAGATACACCGAGGGCCCACCCGGATGTCACCGGGCAGGTTCAGGACCTGAATCGGGAGGAAGAAATGGAGGCTAGGGTCGGAATCGAACCGGCGTACACGGAGTTGCAGTCCGCTGCATAACCACTCTGCCACCTAGCCTTAGGTCGTGCGAGCGACGCAGTATACCCGCCCCGGCCAGTCCCGCAACTGCCCATTCGCGGGACAGTCGGCTCCCGGCGGCGCATAATTCGGATATGCGTGTACCCATCGGTTCGATCCTCATTCTCTCGGCTCTGCTCGGCGCCTGCACAGAGTACGTGCCGCCCATCTTCGAGGAAGCCCAGCCGCTGGGCCTGCCCTCCGCGCTTCAGAGCTACGGTCCGCGCCTGACCAGGGGCGCCGACGGCACGATTCTGTTGAGTTGGATGGAGCGCCAGGAGCAAGGCGGCGTTCTGCGAGTCTCCGAGCGCGTGTCGGGCAGATGGGGCGAGCCTGTCGAGGTCATTGACGATCCGCGGATGTTCGTGAACTGGGCAGATCTGCCTTCGGTCACATCCCTGGGAGACGGCCGCTGGCTCGCACACTGGCTGAGTTACTCCGCCGACATGACCTATTCCTACGATGTCGTGACGATGCAGTCTGTCGATGGCGGCGATACGTGGTCCGAGCCGGTACGGCCGCACGACGACGGTACCCCGACCGAGCACGGATTCGTCACAGTGTTCCCCGCTCCCGAAGGCGCGGGACTCGTCTGGCTGGACGGCCGCAAGACCGGCGGCGAGCGCACGGACGACCCGACCGATACCGGCATGACGCTCCGAGGAGGCGTAATTGGTCCCGGCGGAGAACTGTCAGGCGATCAGCAGATCGACAATCTCGCCTGCGATTGCTGCCAGACCGATGTCGCGTTGACGGCGTCGGGGCCGATCGCGGTCTACCGCGACCGGACGACGGCGGAGATCAGGGACATCTACATCAGCCGCTTTGCGGACGGCGCCTGGCAGCCGCCCGAAATGTTCTCCGAGGACGGCTGGGAGATTACCGGCTGCCCGGTCAACGGTCCCGAGATCGCGTCACACCGCGACTTTGTGGCGATCGCATGGTTCACCGCTGCGGGCGATGTGCCGAGAGTGAAAGTCCGAATATCGAGGAACGGCGGGCGGAGCTTCGGGAGGCCGATCGAGATCGCGAGAGTCTCGACCTTAGGCCACGTCCAGATCGACTGGATCGGCGACAACGCCTTTGCCGTGAGTTGGCTCGAGCGAGCCGGCAGTCTCAAAGACGTGCAGGTACGCAGCGTGACGGTCTCTGGTGACCTGGGTGCCGTTCACACCGTGGGCAGGACCGCGGTTGAGCGGACCGTGCCCCAGATGCTCACGTCGAATGGCGATCTTCTGTTCGTCTGGACGGATACGCGCGGCGAAGAAACCCGCCTCGCCGGCGTTCGCGCCGAAGTCGTCTACGCGGAATAGGCACGACGGCTCGCAGTTAGGGCGTCCAGGCGTAGCCGATCTTCATGAACCAGCTGCGGTCCTCGGTCTCGAGGCTGGTGATGTTGTCGTCCTCGATGAGCGAATCCGAATAGCCGAGGAAGAACACCGTCTGCGGGTTCACTTTGTAAGAGAACAACAGCTGCCGGCCGACGTTGCGGTCGACGGCGTCGACCGTGTCCGTGTACACCGCCTGATTGCGTGAGACATCCTGAATCTGGGTCGTGAACCTGAGGAAGCTGCGCACGCTGAACTGCCAGGTAAGGCGAATATCGTATAGCTCGGCGTCGAATATCTTCTCGCCGTCCTGAGTCTCGAATTCCACGAACGTGGCCTCTGCCCGCGCAAACAGGTTGCGGTTTACGTTCCAGTTGACGAACGGCTCGAACTGCACCGAGTCCGCAAGACGCGTATTGGAGAAGTCGATGGACTCTCCGATCCCGGCCCACATGCCGACAACCAGGCCGCCTACCGGCTGGAATTCTGCAAAGGCAGAGATGCGCTGCTCGTCGAACAGGACGTCGTCGAACAGCCGGTCGCGTTGCAAGACGCCGGCTTCGAGCCAGGACTGCATTGGCCCCTGTATGCTCAGGTAGCCCTCGATCTCTCGTTCGACCAACTCGCCGGCATCGTTGTGCGCGATGTCCCAGTCGCCGTTCAGCCGGATCCGCTGCCACCAGTTGTCCTCATCGCCGTGCCAGATCCGGCCGAGGCCGACCAACTGCTGGCTGACATCGACGCGTGGCACGAAGCCCGCATCGGCGCGGAAGTTCTCGCTGCGCTCCTGGTGCCGCACATAGGCAAACCAGTTGCGCGAGTCGTAATCGTAGCCGACAAATGTGCCGTGGCCGCCGAAACTGCCCAGCCGCTGATCGAAATCTATGGCTACCTGATCCGGGTACTCCGTGTCTGTCTGCAGGTGCTGAAACTGCACGCTGTGGTTGTCGTCGATCTTCCACCGCAGGTCCACGCCGCCGACGTAGTTGTGGTAGTCGTCGCCGGTGCGCGTCGTCAGGATCGCGCCGACCGAGGATGCCTCGCCGAAGCTGCGCGCATAGCGGCCAACGAACGACGTGTTTTCGATAGCGAGTGACTCGGAGTCCGAGCCCGTTGCACCCGGGAAGATCAGGTTGGTGATTTCGTCCTGGGCGGCAAAAATGCCGAAGGTGTTGTCGTCTCGTTTGCCGGTCAGTTTGATGCCTACGGACGGGTCGGCGACCGTGCGCGTAAATACCGCCCGGATCGGCGTGCTGAAGTAGTCGGCACCCTCGAGGAAGAACGGCCGCTTCTCCGGGAAGAACAGCGCAAACTGGTTGTTCACGTCGAGTTGCGCAACGTCGGCCTCGACCTGCGAGAAGTCGGGATTGATCGCGAGGTTTGCCGTTAGATCCGGCGTGATGCCCCAGCGGACATTGAGGCCGAATTCGGCATCGGCGTCCCCGGAGTTCAGCGGTACAACGCCCGGATCGTCCGTCGAATCGACCTGCGATGCTGTCAGCGTCGGCACGATCTCGAGATCCTGCGACGGCTCGGCGTCCGGCAGGCCCTGAATCTTCACGAGCTGGCACAGATAGCAATTGACGTTGCGGTCCTGCGGATTGTTCGAGAAGCGATAGCGGTGATCCCGGGGATAAAAGCGCAGCAGATCGATGCCCCACGTCTGCATCCCGTCCACACGCGGGAAGCGCAGCTGCGACAGAGGAATCTCGATCTCGACGACGTAGCCGTCAGCGGTGATCTGGCCAGCCGAGTCCCAGATGGCGTCCCAGGAGTCGTCCTCGTTCTGATTGACGTCGTCGTTGGTCAGGTCCATCTGCACGCCAAGCGGATTGACGAAGAATTCGAAGGCGCGCCGCTCGTCGCCGTAGGTGTCCACGACGATGCCGACGAAATCGTCGTTCCAGGCCGAATCACGGTCTCTGAGGTAGGCGCGGATCGCCGACGGATCGGGATCCTCGGCTCGAAAGGCAATAAACAGACTGCTGCCGTCTTCGATCAGGTAGGCGATGGTCTCGACCTTTGCCGGGATATTCTCGCCCGGGCGGGTCTCGGTATCGATCGCGATCTGCGTGGCGTCCTGCCAGGCAGCCTCGTCCATCGTTCCGTCGATGCTGATGGACTGGTCGGTTCTCGGGATGTCCCCGATGTTGGCAGCCGCGAGCCCCGGCACCAGCAGCGTCAGGCCCAGAACAGTTCTCAGCGAGTATGGATTCACGACTACGTCCCCCTTGAAGTGTCGTGTTTGTGAGCCTTTAGATGCACCAGCATAAGAAAAAGTTTAGTCAGTAATCCGGGAAATCGGTCATCCGTGCACGAAAAACGCCCAAGCGTGCGGGGCTTCGGCAAATTCGGGGCGGGAAACGCAGCGCGCTCGATGGTGCTCGGAATCTCGACTTCGCCGGGTAGCGCGATGAACCACCAGGGCGGTGAATAACAGGGTGCCGTGTTAACCGAGTCTGTTCCAAATAGGTAAAAGGCCGTCCAGAGGACGGCCTTTTAGGTATTTGGAGCGGGAAACGAGGTTCGAACTCGCGACCTCAACCTTGGCAAGGTTGCGCTCTACCAGCTGAGCTATTCCCGCTTAAGGGCCGCAGATTCTATCCGGATATCGCAATCTGTCAAGGACGGTGACACACTTCGGGCCGTGTTTACAGGCGCCCTTTCAGTTGTTGCCGTTCTGGTCGCAATCATCGCAGTCTCGGAGTGGCTCTCTCG
>CALZMR010000261.1 GCA_945788575.1 uncultured Woeseiaceae bacterium | reverse complement strand
GGACGATTGATATTGTGCGTTCGGAAGGAAATTCAGCGCACCTGAACGCTCAAATCACAGGTCGTTGATGGCCTGAATCGAGTAGCTGGTAATAACGAAATTAGGGTCTCACCCCGAATTCAAACCCCGAATTCACCAACTTGGGGTCTGACCCCGAATTCACCCCTGCTCGGCGTTTTGCGCGCACTCGATACACAGCAAAGCCGTTGGATCGAACGCCAGGCGCTTGGGATTAATGGGCTCCTCACAGGACCGGCAAAGACCGAAAGTGCCCGTGTCGATGCGCTCGAGAGCGGCAGCAATATTCTTCAGCATCATTTCGCGACGACGGGCCGACTCCTGCGACATCGCCTGCGCCTGCATAGCATCCATACGAGACAGTCGACCGACTCGAGCCTGATCCAGCTCAACGACCTGGGATGACTCGTCGCCGGTTGTCGCCACGGACTCGAGCTCCTCGCGAAGCTCGAGAAGTCTTTCACGCATTTCAGCGGCAATGGAATCAGACATTCTTTCCCATCCTCAGCGGCTCAGGCTCACGGTCTGAGCGCGGCCGCGACTCGCTCCTTGTAAGCGTCATGACAGGCCAGGCATCCTTCGAACATCTGCCGATAGCCTGCAAGCACGTCGTCTCGATCGTGCGAACGCGCGGCGGCAGCAACTTCAACGGCCAGATCGTGCACGAGAGTGTCGAGTGCCTTGAAGGCCGGCATTTCTTCTCCGAGTGCTGCGGCCACAAGCTGTACCTGGTCAGCGGGGATGTTCGGGTGTGCTGCAATGGCATCTGCGCCCTGCGCGATCTGCTCGAAGTCATCGATCAGCAAACCGTCGGAGATCTGTACGACGTCGTTACGCAGCCCCTGCATGATCTCTTGCAGAGACATCGCTTCGTCGGTCAAGGCGGCGGCTGGTAATAGAATCGATGCAAGGCTGGCGATTAGTATCCGTCTTTTCATCGTCGACGTCATTTCATCTCTCGAATAGGTGAGGGCAGACCGTATTATTGAACGAATCCTGTTCCACAGCGAACAGTGAACGGAACAGCGGCGCGTTCAAAGCAACTCTAACGCACTCTCAAGCTCCTCGCCCTCACACACATGCCGCTTGAGCTTCAGAATATGCCCGTAGCCTCTCTTGGTGCCGATGGCGCGGCGCCCCAGAATCTGCCGGAAGAACTTTACTAACTGATCGATATCGTTGTCGACGATCTTCTCATCCGGGTGAGTTCTGAAAACGCGTTGACGAGTTATGCCACGTTCGAGGTATTCGGGATTGTTGTCGTCGTCGCACGCGCCCAAGAGCAGGGCGATGAATCTGGCTTGTTTCTCGGAGAGTTCGACGTTGAGGCTGCCGTCGACTTTCGCGATCTGAAACAGCGACGGTGAAATAATGAACGGACCGCAGCGCCAGGTATGCAGGAACGGATCGATGCTCCTGGTCGCTTTGGAGGATTCTCGGATTCGCGTCGTGAGCCAGTGGAAGAACGGCGTTAGTCGTTCGGTCGCGTTTCTCAACAGGTGTCCGAGATACTGAATCTCTGCTGTGCTTAGCGGCGCATCGGCAGGCATCTGATAATCGACGCCGATGAGCAGAGCGAGTCGATTCGTGTCGTCGCGCGTCACCGTTATCAGCGAAATGTGTGGATGATATTCCCCGCCCGGATCTTTGACGCGATGCAGGCTGACGATCTGGCGTTCACGCTCGAATTGCAGACGCTGCTTCTTTACGTTTTCTCTGAGCAGTCGCCTTAAGGCCGGAATGTCATCGGGATGCACGAGCAGCCGGTAGTCAACCAGTTCCTGCGAGTCATAGCCGGACTGGCACCCCAGAATGTGGGCGCTCTTCTTCTTCCGGTTGTAACCCCAGACAAGGGCCGGGATGAAGATATCTTCAAAGAAACTGGTGCCCATTCAGTTCCCTCCACGGTTATTAGGCTCCCCCGCAAAGACTCTGACCGAGCACTTGTAGGGTAGCAAATCCCACTCCGGATATTTGCTCATCAGATAAAAACAGGTTCTTTCATATCAAGCCCAGAGACTTGAGCCCGCTCTCTCAATAGTCTTTTTCCGCAATCCAACAACAAATCTTTCTGGCGGAGAATCAACATGGGCGGACAACAGATTGTCATTTACCTCCTCGCGGTGATCGTGCCGCTGCTCACATCGACGGTGCGCGCAGAGGACAAGACCGGGTGGGCAATGAGTTTCGGCGTTGGCGGCAGCATGATCAGGGATCGCGACGGCAACGATACGTTTCGGGCCAACGACTTCGCGTACAACTGGGGGCCTGAGTACCGGTTCTCGGAGCGATGGGCTCTGGGCATCGACTTCTTCAGTCTCGGCGGCGGAACGGATACCCTCAACTCGGTCGATACGACCATCGATGTCGGTGGCTTCGAGATTCGTGGCCGCATGATATTTCCATTGTCGGACAACGTTGAGATGTATGGACGGCTGGGCTATGCCGGCTACTTTGCCGATGTCGATCCCGGTGGCAGCAACCTCGGCGAAGAAGCCGTGGCTCTGGGCCTCGGGTTCGACATCGGATCCGGTGAACACTGGACATTTCGCATTGATGGTCGATATCTGCAGGGACCCAGCGACGAATCGGGGTCGTTGATTACAGCCGGTTTCAACTACCGATTCTGACAACGGAGCAAACGCATGGGCATGCAATGGGTAGTCGCTATCCCGGTCGTTCTCGCAGTGCTGGCGCTCCTCGCGCTGTTCAGCCGCAAGTCCGTCCGGGCGGCGCTGACGATACAGGCAACGCCCGCAGAGGTCTGGTCGGTCCTGAGCAACCCGGCCTCTTACGCAGATTGGAACCCCGTAATGGTGTCCCTGGAGGGTGCCTTCGAGGAGGGCGCCACGCTGTCGGTTGAAACGAAGAACCCCGACGGCAGCACATCAGTCTTCGCGATCAGAGTTGCGGAAGTCCTACCCAACCAGCGTCTGAACCAGGTCGGCGGCGTACCGGGCCTGCTCACGTTCGATCACACATGGCGGTTGACGCCCGTCGAGGGCGGCACCAAAGTATCGCTCCGCGAGGTGTACCGTGGTATCGGCGTCCTGTTCCTGGATGCCGTGTGGGTCGAGGCGGCGTACCGGCGAGCGATCATCCAGCTCCGGGACCTCGTCGAATCGCGGGGGCGTCAGCAGCGCGGCATTGAGGATTGGGCGACGTCGGGTCCAATGGGACAGCTCGGAACACCCGTCGAGCTTCCGTCGCCGATCGAAGCGGGCTGTGCGCCTCCCGAATAGTCGACCGTCAAACGGATTGCCAATGCGCCTCCGAGTACGCAGACTGATGACACACCGGTTCAGGGATTCTGAAGGAGGTCCTCATGTGTCGCTGGCTTGCCTACTCGGGCGCACCAATCCTGCTCGAAGATGTATTGTTCAAGACGGACAACTCACTCATAGATCAGAGCCTCCGAGCGTCGAGATCGGTCACAACGACGAACGGCGACGGATTCGGCATCGGTTGGTACGGCAAGCGCGAGGTACCGGGTGTTTATCGGGACATTCGCCCGGCGTGGAATGACAAAAACCTGCAGGCCCTCGCCGCACAGATCGAATCTCAGATGTTTCTCGCACACGTACGCGCAACGACCGGCTCGCCGGTGCAGCGAACGAATTGTCATCCATTCAGCTACGACAAGTGGCTCTTCGTGCACAACGGTGAAGTCAATGGCTTCGAAAGGCTACGACGCGATTTGATGTTCGCGATCTCACCTGAGTTGTTCCCGAATATCGAAGGGTCCACGGATTCGGAACTCATGTTCCTGCTCGCACTGACGTTCGGTATGGAGGGCGATGTGCAAGCCGGTATTGCCCGCATGGCAGGTTTCGTCGAATACACAGCACAGCAGCACGGCGTGGACGACGCGCTGCAGATGACGCTCGGTATCAGCGACGGCGAATCACTGTACGCCGTACGCTATTCGACGGTCGGCGAGTCGCGGTCGCTGTTCCACAGTGCCAGTCGTGATGCGACAGCGGAGATCGCCCCGGAGGCGGGCCGGTTTTCTCGGGGTGCGCGCGCGATCGTCTCAGAGCCGTTGAGCGATCTCGCGGAGGAGTGGGTCCCCGTCCCGGAATCGACGTTCGTCACGATAACCGGGGGCGATGTCTCCTGCGAACCATTTGCTCCGATTGTTCCCTGACAACAGTTCTGTGAGGCGGCTTCGGGCAGGTTGAAGCCGATCGCGAATATGCGGGTCATGACGCCTACCGCGTAATCTCATTCAGGTGTTCGGGGCTGTCCACGCTCCCTAGTAAGTCCAGGTTCTGAATCGCGCGCTGATTCAACGCGGGGACGTACAGCGAGAAGCCGGCGTGAATATCGGCCGCATGCTTCGGCATGTCGCAAATCGGGAATCGTAAT
>CALZMR010000260.1 GCA_945788575.1 uncultured Woeseiaceae bacterium | reverse complement strand
TATCAAATCACTCAGAATTCTGTATCTATGAAAATCGGAAACTTCGTCAGAGATCAGTGGATCGACGGTGACGGCGACGGCCGCGCGCTCGTCAGCGCCGTCGATGGTCGCCCGCTCGCCAACATCACCAGCGACGGCCTGGACTTCCAGCGGATGCTGGAACACGCACGATCGGTCGGGGGACCGGCGCTTCGAAAGATGACCTTTCACGAGCGCGGCGACATGCTCAAAGCGCTCGCCAAATTCCTGACGGAGCACAAGAAGGAATTCTATGCGCTGTCGACCGATACGGGTGCAACGCGCGCGGACAGTTGGATCGATATCGACGGCGGTATTTCGACCTTGTTCGTCTTCTCGAGCAAAGGCCGCCGGGAAATGCCGAACGATCATGTCTACCTCGACGGTCCGCCGGAACCGCTGTCACGCAACGGAACGTTCGTGGGCCAGCACATCTACACGCCCAAGCTTGGCGCCGCCGTTCACATCAATGCCTTCAATTTTCCCTGCTGGGGCATGCTCGAGAAGCTTGCGCCGACCTGGCTCGCGGGAGTCCCGGCGATCGTCAAACCGGCCTCGAGCACCGCGTACCTGACGGAACTCATGGTGCGCCGTATCGCGCAGTCCGGAATCGTTCCCGACGGTGCGCTGCAACTCGTTTGCGGCGGAGTCGGCGACCTGTTCGATCACCTCAACTGCCAGGACACGATCGCATTTACCGGTTCGAAGACGACCGCGGAGATGCTGCAGCAGCATCCGCGCGTCGTCGGCGAGTCCGTGGCTTTCACCGCCGAAACGGATTCGCTCAATGCATCGATACTGGGTCCCGATGCCGTTCCGGGAACGCCCGAGTTCGATTTGTTCGTCAAAGAAGTGACCCGGGAGATGACGAGCAAGGCCGGACAAAAGTGCACGGCCATCCGCCGGGTAATCGCACCGGACTCGATCGCGGCCGACCTCGTGCGCGCACTCTCCACATCGCTCGGCGCCGTGCGGATCGGCAACCCGGGCCGTAAAGACGTCGACATGGGCGCCCTCGCCAGCCACGGTCAGCGTAGCGAGGTTCGCGAGCGCATCGCCGAGCTTTCGACCGAAGCCGAGATCGTGTTTGGCGGCAATGACGATTTCGAACTCGTCGATGCGGACGCGAGCCGCGGCGCCTTCTTCATGCCGACACTACTGCATTGCGAGAAACCGTTGCGCGCTTCTGCCGTTCACTCGGTCGAAGCATTCGGTCCGGTCAGCACGGTACTCCCCTACGAGTCTCTCGACGAAGCTATCGAACTCGCGAGACTCGGCGAAGGCAGCCTTGCAGGATCTATCTTCAGCAATGACAACGATGTCGCTCGCGAGCTCATCCTGGGCACGGCCGCGTATCACGGCCGTATGCTCGTTATCAATCGCCACTGCGCGGACGAGTCGACAGGACACGGCTCCCCGCTGCCGCACCTCGTACACGGCGGACCGGGCCGCGCTGGCGGCGGCGAGGAGATGGGTGGCGTTCGAGGCGTTAAACACTACATGCAGCGGACTGCGATCCAGGGCTCGCCCGAGACGCTGTCCGCGATCGGTCATCGCTGGGTTCGCGGCGCCGATCAGCGCGATCCCGGCGTGCATCCGTTTCGCAAGACCTTCGAACAGCTCGAGTTGGGCGATACGTTCAAAAGCGACGCGCGCGAGGTAACGCTGGATGACATTCAGCACTTCGCCGACTTCACCGGCGATACCTTCTACGCGCATACCGACGAAGAGGCCGCGCAGAAGAACCCGTTCTTCGAAGGACGCGTCGCGCACGGCTATCTGATCGTGTCATTCGCGGCCGGCCTGTTCGTCGACCCCGACTTCGGTCCCGTGCTTGCCAACTATGGCGTTGATGACCTTCGCTTCATCACGCCGCTGAACTACGGCGACACGATGCGAGTACGACTGACCTGCAAGCAGAAGACACTGCGCGGCGACTCTGGCTACGGCGAGGTGCGCTGGGATGCGGAAGTCACGAATCAAAACGACGAGATCGTCGCCCAGTACGACGTACTGACGATGGTCGCAACCGACGAACACTGGGCGTCAGTACAGTGATCAGCCCATGACGATCGAAATGCACGACGTCATCGGCGCGTTTGGCGTAACGCTGATCGTCGTCACCTACTTCGCGCTGCAGTCGGGACGGCTTGCCAGCGGATTTCGCTACAGCGTGTTGAACGGTGCCGGTGCGGCGATGATCCTGTACTCGCTGATCTTCGACTTCAACCTGCCCGCCTTCCTGGTCGAGTTCTTCTGGCTACTGATCAGCATCTACGGCATCTACCGCAGCATGCTCGAAGTGAAACGGGGATCTCAGCCGAGCAGTTGACCCGCACCCAGCCAGACCGCGTAACCGGCGGTTGCCACGGTTACGAGCGCGGTTCCTCCGGCGCCGACGAGCCTGCCCCAGTGGTTCATCTGGTCATGACGCAGTCCGTAGGCATGGGCGATACGTGCAAGGAACAACATATCACCGACGATGTAGAGGAACATCGTCGAGCCGTTGCTCAGCTCGATCGCGCCCATCAGGATCAGGATCATCGGCACGTACTCGAGGAAGTTCTGGTGCACGCGTACGCGCTGCGCCAAATCCATATCGGCCGGTTCGCTGAACAGGATCGACACTCCGATCTTGCCGCGGTAGCTGCCCGCGAAGAAACTCAGCACCATGGCAAACAGGCCGAATACTCCGGCGTACAACAACGTGATAGGCATCGCGATCTCCCCTGGTCTTTACTGGAGTATAGCTGCGACGACGGAGTAAGCCGGACCGAGAGCAGGCGCGCTCAGGCGTTACTGGCAGCACTCTGTTCGCGCCCGTTCAGCCTGCTCAGGAGTTCCGCGTATCGAGGATTAGACCGAAGACTGGCGAGATCCTCATCGTTTCGCATCCAGTCGGCGCTGACAGTGCCGCCGTCGACGGCGCGTTCGAGGAAATCGAGCGACTCATCCAGTTCGCCCATCGTCGCGAAATTGCAGGCGACATTGTAGAGGGCGATCGGATCGTTGGGATCGAGTTCCATCGCTCTCCGAAGCCACTGTTTCGCTTCGTGCTTGTTGCCGAGCGCGAGCAGCGGTCCGGCGCCGAGATGCAACGCTCTGGCATCGTCCGGGCTCCACTCGAGGTGCCTGCGGACAACCGCAACGGCTTCGCCCGCCTCCTCCATGGCCTGCGCTTCGTGCCCGGTTCCGCGAAGTATCTGCACTCGCAGACAGCGCGACTGATAGTCCGTCGGATCGACGAGCGCTGCCTTCCTGAATAGCTCTGCCGCGTGCTCGAGGTCGCCCTGATGGAATCGCGCCCTGGCGAAATAGTACCAGGCCTCGAACAGATCGGGGTTCAGTTCGATCGCTCTCTCGAACGCCTCTTCCGATCGCTCCAATTCATGACAGACCAGGCAGGCCAGTCCATAGGACGCGTGCGCCTGGGCGAGATCCGGTGCAAGTTTGAGCGCGCGCTCGCTGGCCATGATCGCCTCGTGCGCATATTCGGGCTTCGGCTCGGCATACATCATCAGCAGCGCGTGGCAATCCGCATAGGCAGCCCAGCCCAGCGCGAATCGCGGATCGATGTCGATCGCCTGCTTGAACATCTGCAGTGCGTGCTGGATGTACGCCCGGCGGAAATGCTTGAAGAACTGCCGGCCGCGGAGATAAAAATCGAACGCATCGATGTCGGCACGTGCCGGCGTCCGGATCGACTTCCTCTCTTTCTTCGAGATAGTCTCTACGAGCGCGCTCGCGATGCTGGCCGCGATCTCGTCCTGGATCACGAAGATACTCTCGATCCGCTCATCGAAGGTCTTGGACCAGAGATGATATCCGTCCTTGACCTTCACCAGCTGTGCAGTGATCCGCACATGATCGCCGTCCTTGCGGACGCTGCCCTCGAGTATGGCTTTCACGCCGAGCTTCTTACCGATCTCGCGAACGTCGCTTGCCTTCGGATCGAACTGGATTTCCTCCGCGACGCCTTCGCAGAAGTATTCCTGATCTCCTGCCGGACTGAGATCGAGGAATGGCAAAACCGCGATGGACGGACGATCATCCGCGTTCTCACCGAGAGCGACGTCCGCAATGTCGCGCTGGATGCGCGCCGGTTTGATGTCATAAATCCAGGCCAGCGCGACCGCGACCGGGAAACCGAGAATGACGGCGGCGATCAGGGCGGGCATCGCCCAGGGAGGAGCCGCAAGGGGCTCGAACGTCACCTCACCGAATTGCAGCACGAACCAGGCGACGACGGCGTACGCGATGACGACGGGGTACACCTGGCGGCGCTTGAGTTCGGCAGAAAGGTACGACCAGGTGAGAAGCCGACTCTTTCTCACAACCAATCCTCGGAGCATGCCACCGATATCGAATAGATGAGGGTTACGATACGCCTTCGCAACTGAACGGCAACTAAACTGCGGAAATTACCTGATCGATTTCCGCCTCAGACACGGAACGGAAGCGCCGTGTCGGACTTGATGGCCTTCAGGACGATATTCGAGCGGACCTGAGACACGCCGGGCAGACGAAAGATGAAGTTGTCGAGAAAGCGGTTGTAGGCGTCGATATCCTCGACGACGACTCGAAGATAAAAATCGGCTTCGCCGCTGGTCGCGAAGCATTCGAGTACCTCGGGATGGCGAAGCACTTCGCGGATGAAATTGTCGACGTTTTTCTGTTCGTGCCGCGCGAGCGATATGTGCACGATGGACGACAGCCCGAAGCCGGCTTTGCGCGGGTTCGCGATCACGGCATAGCGCTCGATGATGCCACTCTCTTCCAGGCTTCTTACCCGCCGCCAGCACGCGGATGACGACATGCCGACACGTTCGGCCAGCTCCTGCATCGTCAGCCGGCTGTCGGTTTGCAGTTCACTGAGAATCCGCTGATCTCGGGAGTCCATCATGCAGCCTCCGGTGTGGACATATTTGCAATATTCTACCGAAATTGAGGTGATTTTTGCGAAACTGTCCCTTAATCAGTGCATCTATTGGCAGGATTGGCACCGCTCACCGCCGATTTTCTGCGAAACTAGGCGGCTAGCCTCATCGCCGGAGTACCGATGGCCAGCCCAGAATCGAGCGTGAGTCGCTCGCTCTATCCTCTCGACAATTACGAACTCGAAGACCGCTACCGGCGCGAATCGGGCCGGGTGTTCCTGACCGGTACTCAGGCGCTCGTACGCATAGCCTTGATGCAGCGCACGCTCGACAAGGCGGCCGGGCTCAACACCTCCGGATTCATCAGCGGCTATCGCGGCTCACCATTGGGCGGCTTCGACCAGGAACTCTGGCGCGCAAAGCGATTTCTCGAAGAGAGCAACATCGAGTTCCTGCCGGCTGTGAATGAGGATCTCGCCGCGACGGCGATGCTCGGCTCGCAGCAGGTCGAGACCGACCCGGACCGCACCGTCGATGGCGTTTTCGGCATCTGGTACGGCAAGGGACCCGGCGTCGACCGAGCGGGCGATGCGCTCAAGCACGGTAACGCCTACGGCAGTTCGCCGACCGGCGGCGTACTCGTCGTCGCGGGTGACGACCACGGCTGTGTTTCATCGTCGATGCCGCACCAGTCGGATGTGGCCTTCCTGACGTTCATGATGCCGTGGCTCAATCCGGCGAATGTCGCCGAGTACCTGGAGTTCGGGCTCTGGGGCATCGCGCTGTCGCGCTTCTCCGGTATGTGGGTGGGATTCAAGGCGATTTCGGAGACCGTCGAATCGGCGATGTCGTTGCAACTGCCCGCTTACCCGGAGTTTGCCGCACCGGATTTCACGCCACCTCCGACCGGACTGCATTACCGCTGGCCGGATTTTCCCGGCCCGCAGATCGAGGAGCGGCTCGAGGCGAAGAAGGCCGCCACCCTCGCCTTTGCCGCCGCCAATCCGATCGATCACAAAGTGTTCGACGTGCCCAATGCGCGTTACGGCATCGTCACCACCGGCAAGGGTCACCTCGACCTGATCGAAGCACTGCGAATTCTGGGCATCGACCGGGCGGAGGCGCATCGCATCGGCATCGACGTCTACAAAGTCGGCATGGTCTGGCCGCTCGAGCCGCAGGGCGCGCTCGATTTCGTGCAGCACAAGCGCGAGGTCCTGGTCGTCGAGGAGAAGCGCGGCATCATCGAATCGCAGTTCAAGGAATACTTCTACGACTACCCGGGCCGCAAACCCGAGCGCATGGTCGGCAAGGAGGATTTGGACGGCAAGCGCCTGGTCCCCTGGGTCGGCGAACTCTCACCGCTGCAACTCGCTGAGATCGTCGCTGACCGTCTGGACACGCAGTTCCCGGGCCTGAACTTCGCTGCGCGCGCCAAGGGCCTGCGCCATGGCGGTGCTAACGTGATCGACATCAAGGGCGCGACGCGCATGCCCTATTTCTGCTCCGGCTGCCCGCACAACACGTCGACGAAACTGCCCGAAGGCTCACAGGCGCTGGCCGGCATCGGCTGCCATTTCATGGCTAGCTGGATGGACCGCGATACCGACGGGCTCATTCAAATGGGCGGTGAAGGGGTCAACTGGGTCTCCCGGTCGAAATTCAACGGCCACCGGCACATCTTTCAGAACCTCGGCGACGGAACGTTCTATCACTCCGGTTCGCTGGCGATTCGGCAGGCTGTCGCCGCGGGCACGAACATCACTTTCAAGATTCTCTACAACGACGCGGTGGCGATGACGGGCGGACAGCCGGTCGACGGCCCGATATCGGTTCAGTCTATCGCTCACTCGGTACGCGCCGAGGGCATCGACCGCATCGCACTGGTTTCCGACGAACCGGAGCAGTTCGGCCCCTCGGACTTCCCGCCGGGCACGACGTTTTCGCATCGGCGCGAACTCGATGCCATTCAGCGCGAACTGCGGGAGCTCTCCGGCGTCACCGTGCTGATCTACGCGCAGACCTGTGCGACGGAGAAGCGGCGTCGGCGCAAGCGCGGACTGATGGAGGATCCGAACAAGTTCGTCGTCATCAACGACCTCGTCTGCGAGGGCTGCGGCGACTGCTCGGTCGAATCGAACTGCTTAAGCGTCATCCCCAAGGAGACGCCGTTCGGTCGCAAGCGGCAGATCGATCAGAACAACTGCAACAAGGACTTTTCCTGCGTCAACGGTTTTTGTCCGAGTTTCGTCACGGTCGAGGGCGGCCAGCGGCAGCGAAAATCCGGCGTTGACGTTCCGCCGGATACCGCCACTCTTCCCGAGCCAGATCCCGCCAGGATCGACGGCTGCTATGACCTGCTCGTGACCGGTGTCGGTGGCACCGGCGTGGTCACGGTCGGTGCGCTGATTACGATGGCCGCACACCTCGAGGGACGCGGCACAAGCGTTCTCGACTTCATGGGCTTCGCGCAGAAATTCGGCCCCGTGCTGAGCTACATCCGCATCGCCAACGAGCCCGGCGACATCAATCAGGTTCGCATCGAGGAATCCCGTGCCGACGCGCTGATCGGATGCGATCTCGTGGTCAGTTCGTCGCCGACGGCCTCCGTGACCTACGACGTTGGGCGTACGCGCGCCGTGGTCAACACGGCCGAGATGGCCACCGGCGATTTCGTGAAGCATCGGGACGCGAACCTGCGAGCGAGCGATAGGCTCGCAGCGGTCGATCGTGCGGTATCGGACATGTCGAGCGTCGACGCCAATCGCTACGCGAACGTTCTGCTGGGCGACACGATCTTTGCCAATGTGCTGATGCTCGGATTCGCCTGGCAGAGCGGCCTGCTGCCCATCTCTCGGAAGGCTATCGAACGCGCCATCGAACTCAACGATGTCCGCATCGACGACAACAAGCGGGCATTCGACTGGGGCCGCGTCGCCGCGGCGGATCCGGACTACGTGGCTTCAATCGTCGACGGCGGCGGCAAGGTTGCTGAGACGCTGGACGGTATGATCGCGCGGCGCCGCGACTTCCTCGTCGGCTACCAGAACGAAGCACTCGCCGACAAGTACGAGAAGTTCATCGCGAATGTACGCGAAACGGAGCGTGCCGCGGTCGACAGCGAAGACATCGCCAAGGCAACGGCGAAGAGCTACTTCAAGCTTCTGGCGATCAAGGACGAGTACGAGGTGGCACGACTGCACACGCAGACCGGTTTCCTGGAGTCGATCCGCGAGGACTTCGGCGATAGCGCAAAGGTCCGCTTCCACCTCGCGCCGCCGATCCTCAACGGCAAGCGAGACGCGCGTGGCCGCCCGCTGAAGACGACTTTCGGTCCATGGATGATCCCTGTGTTCAGACTGCTGGCGAAGTTCAAGGGATTGCGCGGCACCGTTTTCGACCTGTTCGGCAAGACCGCGGAACGACGCATGGAACGGGATCTCATTCAGGCTCTCAAGGAGCCACTCGAATACATGCTGGACAATCTC
>CALZMR010000259.1 GCA_945788575.1 uncultured Woeseiaceae bacterium | reverse complement strand
CAACACCTGGTCTCTGAGCATCGCAAATCTTCAGGAGAGGACCATTTTCAGACAGTCGTTTGCGCCCGAAGCGGATGAGGCTCTGCGCTGGTCCCTCACACAGCGACACTTTATGCTGGCACTGCATTTGGCAGATCAGCAAAAATCCAGATCCACCTTTGATCTTCTGTTGGCGCGACGCGGTGCACCCGGCGCCCCGGAAATCGATGCGGCGACAAGACTACTCGTCCCAAGTACCGTGTCGGCAACCGATCCACCCGCCTTGAAGTTCGAGCGGCCGCCGGCCGATACTCTTCCGAAACATTGGGTCACCATTGGCCAGTTGGAATCCCGAATACGAGGCCGTTCGGGCGCTGGGTTGATCGAGCGCGACGAGGAGCTCTCGACGTTCGTTTCAGTCAACGCTGCAAGGCGTCTCGCCCCACATGAAGCTCTGATACTGGAGTATTCGCTGGTCGACGATTTGCTGCACGTGTTTGCCGCGCCAGCGACACGATTTTCCGATGCGCAGGGGGAGGTCGAGCATTGGGTGACGCAGATTGGTGCGTCCGAGATGAACCGGCTCGACGAAGCATGCAAGCGCATCCGAGATGCGGGACAAGGACGCGTCGAACGGGATCGGGCAACCCAGGAACGGGAGTGTCTGGAGGCGGGACGCGAACTTTACGAACTCATCATCGGCGACATGCAGCAAGGTTGGAATGAGCCACATCCGTCGATGAGCCTGGAACAGCGCATTGCACAGCATCACCGACTACTGATCGTTCCTACCGGGCCCTTGGCGTCGATCCCCTGGTTTGCACTGCGCACCAAGACTGCGTGGTTTTGGCAAGAGAACCTGTTGAGCATCCTACCGAGCCTGTCGCTGCTGTGGACGGCCACGTATCTGGCCCGGCCAATGGGCCGCGACATATCGAAGATTCTCCTGGTCGGGAATCCACAGCGGAACCTACCGGCAGCCGTGGGCGAATGCGAAGCCATCCAGGAAACGATTCGCGGGGAATACGGTGGCGCGACGCGCGTTTTGCTCGCCGCAAACGCCACGCTCGAAAACGTGCGGACTAATATGGCGGACTGTGATGTGTTGCATTTCGCTTGTCATGGCAAGGTCGTCGAGGGCAATCCGGCTGAATCATATCTCGCGCTATCGGACGGGCGTTTGACTGCACAGGATCTGGCGTCCGCCGATCTCGAAAACAAGGCCGTAGTGCTGAGCTGCTGCAACTCCGGCGTCGGCAGCGCGGACAGCGGCGACGATGCTTTTGCGCTGGCGCACGCCTGCCTGATCGGTGGAGCGCGGTATGTTGTGGCTTCGCTGTGGCCCGTGGAAGATAAGTCGACCAGCCTGATGATGCGGAAGTTTTACGAACATCTGGTGGCGGGATATTCGCCACACTTATCGCTGAATCTGGCGATCAATACGCTGGCCAACGACCCCGAATTCAACATGCCCTACTTTTGGGCGCCGTTTCAGATTTTTGGCTCTCCTGAAGACGTTGAGGTCAAAGCGATCGTGCAGCAGACGCTGCAAGCCTTCGTCGACGGTCCCGGAACTGACGTGGTGGCACTTGTTGAGCCGCTGCTGCACGAGAACCGCATCATGAAAAGTCTGAATCCCACCAGATAAATGGGGTCTGACCCCATTTATTGTGATCAACGGCTGCGAATGAGCCTATAACAGACACTCAATGAAGGTCATAGCGGATAACCGAATCCGGGTGGCGGCTCTCGCCAAAAGCTGCCGCTCGGGGCGGACATTTCGGGCGAAACTAGTCGGGTGGCTTTTTGGTCAGGATCAAGACAATGCCAAGAACGTCTGGTTCCGGGTTACGACGGTTCATAGACATGCTATTGAACTCAAACCACGGCTGGCTCACGATATCCGCAGTTGCAGTGTTCCATTGTGTCAATGCATCCAGGCCATAGCCGAGCGCATGAATTTCACAAATCGAAGTTCGACAATCAATCAAAGAGAAATAAAATTGTGCGAGCGAAGGTTTCTGGGCGAAATAGGCTGCAAGCAAGCCCTCCATATAGGGCGCCCATGAATCCTCTCTAGCGTCATTCTCATATCGCGCCTGCAATTCTTTATCGACGCTGTTCGCAATCATGTCTGCAATCTCAGGTGGGTATTCATCGACCGCAGTTGTTGCGGATGATCTCTGGGCAGGACTCGTTGATCTGGCGTCATGCTTCGATGCAGCAATGGATTGCGCATGCAACGCCGGTGGCTCTTCGGTCGAAACAGCTTCGGCAGACTTCGGCGTAACCAAAGCGTCACCGCCCTCTTCGGCTGCTTCATCATTCTTAGCTACGGGACTGGCCTGCCGCATATCAACCGTTTCTTCCGGTAGTGAATTTTGACTCGCCAGGTCTGATTTGGTCGCTCGTGGTTCCTCATCGAGCCAAAAGACCACAGCAAGAGTGACGATCACTCCGAACACAAATCCTGCAATCAGCTTCGACACTGTCACCCCCTGTTGCGAGCACTATGGAACAAATGGGGTCTGACCCCATTTATCTTGGTCGGCAGTTTATCATCGGCACTTTTGCGTACGGCCAATAGCCGGTAATGGTCGCTAGGTACATCCCCGAATTGTCGCTGTCTCCCTTTTGCGGGATAAGAGTCAGTGGCATCCGATTAAGGCAACCCTAGCCAAAGCGAGGTACGCAAAGCCACGGGCTTCATTTTCTCCGCGACTTTCTCAAGGGCCAATGATTCGAAAGACCTTGTTCACAGCTCTGGCCTCGTGTCTGGCGGCTGGCGCGGTCCTCGCCCAGGAGCTGCCGGAGGATGTGGTGCCACCCATCCTGCAGTTCAGCTTCTCGAATCCCGGAGCTCGTAGCATGGGGTTTGGCGGCGCCTTCGTTGCCCTGGCCGATGACGCCACCGCCGCTTTCGCCAACCCTGCCGGACTTGTCCAGATCGTCAGGCCCGAGGTCTCTCTTGAAGGGCGCTCCTGGAGCTACTCTACGCCCTTTACGGAGCAAGGACGGGTCGAGGGCGAACCCACGGGCATCGGCGTCGATGTCGTGGCCGGGTTGAGGGGCGGCACCTCTTCCGATGACGTTACCGGCGTCTCTTTCCTGTCGCTTGTCTATCCGCGGAATAACTGGTCGTTCGCCTTATATCGCCACCAACTGGCGGATTTCGAATCTTCTAGCCAGACGCAGGGACTCTTCGCAGGCGCGGGCACCACCTGTTGCCGATTCACCGACCAGCGGGCACAGACTAATCTCGAGGTTGTCAGCTACGGTCTCTCGGGTGCCTATCGATTGTCCGACGCACTGAGCCTCGGTCTGTCACTCGCCTTCTTCGACGGCATCGTGAATCTCCAATGGGAACTGTTTCTGCCCGACGAAGACGATGTCCTGCAGAGCTTCGCGCCGACCTCGTATCTGCCGGAGAGGATGGCCGTGCAAGCGTCACAGCAAATTGACGACAGAGACTTGGGATTGACGGCCGGCTTCTTATGGACGCTGTCGCCGCGATGGAGGCTGGGAGGATTCTATCGCGAGGGTCCTGGCTTCCACCTGCGTGGCGAAACCCTTAGCGGGCCAAGCGGTTCCTTCGTCGGCCTGCCAGCCGCCGGAACGGTTCTGGAACAAGGCGCCTCTCCGAGCGCTTTTCCGGACGTCTACGGCCTGGGAGGCGTCTTCCAGTCAGAGGATGGACGCTTGACGTTAGCCTTCGAGTGGAATCGGGTCGAGTACTCGACAATCCTCGATCGCCTCGACCCAGAGGACTTTGACGTTGACGATCTCGTCCTCAAGGACGGCGATGAGTTCCACCTGGGCGGCGAGTATGTGTTCCTCAGATCCACGCCGGTTGTTGCCGCCCGGCTCGGCGTGTGGCTCGATCCCGACCATCAGCCGAGGGCCACCGCAGCCAGCGAGCTGATAGAGCTTGCCCTTCTGCCGCCGGGCACGGACAAGACCCACTGGTCTGTAGGCGTCGGACTTGCATTCGAGAACTTCCAGATCGACATTGGTGCCGACTTCTCGGACCTCGTCGACACGGTGTCTCTGTCCGCGATCTACAGCTTCTAGGCGCCATCTCTGACAAAGCTGGCAAAGCCTGGCAGCGCTGTTGATCCTGCTTGGTCAACGGGATCTATGGTGAAAGAAAAGGGGATTAGCTGAAATACGGCTCAGACCGAATTGTGTCTAGATCGTCGTGTACGGCTGCTATTTGACGATCTATCTAAGCCTGGTCGTTTCCGCATGCCATGAATGACCTCAGGCCCTCTCCGCAACATGCCGCCTCTGCAACACCTGATAAAACGCGATTGCAAGAGTGCGGTAGAGGACATTCCAGATGCCGTAGCCAACCAGGCCCCCGACGTAGAACGGCACTGTCTGAATTCGGTGGAAGTGCTCGACAAACAGTGCCGGGCTTTCCCACGGCGATTGCGGTTGGACAAGGGCAACCAGGAGAACCGCCAGTG
>CALZMR010000258.1 GCA_945788575.1 uncultured Woeseiaceae bacterium | reverse complement strand
ACTGTCTTTTTGGAGCCTGATTCACGGACAATCTCGCGCCTGCAAAGAAAGGCCTGGGTGCCGCCTTCGCTGTACGTATTGATGAGTTCGAAGTCGGCCGCCTCGAGAATCTTGCCGAACGCAACCCTGGATTCGATCCTGGTTTCTGACGAGCCGGCGAGTATCGTTCTGAGCTGGTACTCGAGAATCTCGAACTTCTTGCTGTCATCGACGATGGTCTCTGCAACCTTCAGGATGTCGTCGATAACGTGCCCACCTTCGAAACGAAAATAAGCGAGCCTCGACATCTCCGCGCAAACATAGGCCTGCCGATCGCTGAAGGCCGCGCGCTCGGTCGGTGCCTCGAGCAGTGATTCTTCTTCGAAGTAGTTACTCACGTGGCCCTCTCTTTCTGTTGCTACGCTTTGAAGCAGCTTTGACGGAGGTTAAAACGGCTGCCCAGAGTCGATGTTGCGGTGGAATCGCATTTGCTCGCGAAGGATGAACGCCAATTATCCCGCCGGCCGGCGTCGCAGGCGAAGTCTCTGATCCGTTAGACGACGGGCTTCTTGTTCTTCCTTTGAGTCTAGTTGGCGCTTATGGGCAATTCAAATATGGTCGAAAAAAACCTGGCATCCACGGCTGTCGAGGGTCGTCGAAGACGCGGTTCCGGGATGCCGGATTTGATCGAACTGCGATAGCGGCCGTCACGCGCCCCGGCACATCGCCTGCTGGGTCGGAATGTCCGAGCCGCAGGCTTCCGCAACTCGTGCATGTTTGAGCGCGTGCGCATACCACTCGTATTCGTCGAGGAAACGTACGATACGTTTATCGTAAGACTCGTCAGTGGCATTGCCATCGTCGTCGAACGACCGCCCGACCATCGAGACCGGAAAGGCGCTCGGAATGCTCGGCGTGCCGAGTTCGGCGAGTATTGCCCGCAGATTGACCAGCGCACGTACGCCGCCGAAAGGTCCGGCCGAATAGGTGACGATGGCGCTTGGCTTGTACAGATACTCTTTCTGAAAGTGATCCAGCAGATTCTTGAGCGCGGCGGGAATGCTGTGATTGTATTCGGCGGCGACGACGACGAAGCCGTCAGCCGAGCGCAGCGCGGACGCGATGGTCTCCATCGCCTCCGGCGCTTCTCCTTCGTCGTACTCCTTGTACATCCGGTCCAGCATCGGCAGCTCATGCGCCTCGGAGTCGATGAGCGTGACCGTATGACCGCGGTCCTCGAGCTTGTTGACGACGAATCTCGCGGCCTTGAGGCCCTGGCGCGCACGCCGGGCGCTTCCATAGATAACGGTGGTGTTGATGCTCATGCGGGTCTCCGTATCGCTGGTTGTATCCGTATCATCCCCGATATAAAGCTCGCAAGATGTCGGGCTATAAGGTGCAATAGTCGCACCTGGTTGGACAGAACGGACAAAAACATGGCGTCAGAATTGGAACCACCGACAGGACCTCTACGGGAGGACTTCGCCGGAGCGTCGATTCCTGCAACTCTGAAGCGACTATTCCACGCGACGCGACCCAAATTCTATCCGGCATCGGTGCTGCCCGTCATCGTCGGAACCGCGTGGGGCGCTCACGCGGCCGGCGCTATCGACGTTACGGCATTCGTGCTGGCATTGCTGGCGACGGTCCTCGTGCATGCGGGCGCCAACGTCATCAATGACGTGGGCGACGACAGCGGCGGAACAGACCGCCAGAACGACGGCCGAATCTACCCGTACACGGGCGGCTCGCAGTTTATCCAGCGCGAGATCATCGATTCACGCGGCATGGCCGGTCTCGGCGCCGGCCTGTTGATGCTGGCGGCGCTCGCGGGCCTGGCGCTGCTGATTCTCAAAGGGCCGGTAGTGCTCGTATTTGGCGCGATCGGGCTGCTTCTTGCCGTCGTCTACTCGATCGGTCCGCTGCGTCTGAATTCGCTGGGTATTGGCGAGGCTGCCGTGGCGATCGCGTTCGGCGTGCTGCCAATCACGGGCGCTGCGTGGCTACAGAGCGGCATCATCAATTCGGACGTGATCGTCTTCTCGCTCCCGGTGAGCATGTACGTTGCGGCGATTCTATTGATCAACGAAGTACCGGACCTGCGTGCCGACGGCGCGACGGGCAAGCGCACGTTGCCGGTCCGGCTCGGGCTCGACGGAACGTCATTTCTCTACTTCGGGCTGCATCTCGTCGCAACCGGGGCATGGGCATGGGTGGCCAGTTACGCGATGAATGAGAGCGACCATTCGATCGTGCCGGGATTGGCACTACTACTGGTCGTTTTTCTTCTCACCATTGCGGGTCGCGCGGCGCATACGATCCGGCGAAAAGCCGACGACCGAGAGGCCATGACCAAGGCGATCGAATCGACGCTCGCGATCCATACGATCGGATCGATACTGTTGGTCGCCTGCGTTCTGTACATGCACTGGTTCTGACGCTGAGACGATGGCTATCCGAATAAAAAGAGGCCTCGATATTCCCCTTGCAGGGCACCCGGAACCGGTGGTCGGAGATGCGAAACCCGTATCGACGGTCGCGCTTCTGGGCGGCGACACTCCCGGGCTCAAGCCGAGAATGGCGGTGGCCGAAGGCGACCGTGTGACTCTCGGACAGCCGCTTTTCGTCGACAAACGCCAGCCCGACGTGCCGTATACCTCGCCTGGCGCCGGCGTAGTGAAGGTCGTTCACCGCGGTGCGCGGCGTGTATTGCAGTCGGTCGTCATCGATCTCGACGGTGACGCTTCGGAGACTTTCCCGCAGGTTGACCCGGGCCGGCTCAACACTATCGACGACGACGCTCTGCGTAGCGTATTGATCGACTCGGGCGCGTGGACGTCGTTCCGGACGCGTCCGTTCAGTCGAATACCCGCGGCCGATGCTCGTCCACACTCGATGTTCATTACAGCCATCGACACGAACCCGCACGCTCCGGATCCGGCGCAGATCATAGTAGACAACGTCGAGGCATTCGCGATGGGGGCGGAAGCCGTCGCGAGGTTGAGCGACGGCAAGACCTTTGTCTGTACCGCCGCCGGTGCAAAGATCGACGTCCCGGAGTCCTGTGACCGTGCCGAGTTCTCCGGCCCGCACCCCGCCGGACTGCCCGGCACGCACATCCACTTCCTGGATCCCGTCGGCGAGAACAAGGCCTGCTGGCACCTTGGCTATCAGGACGTCATCGCGATCGGACAATTATTGCTGACCGGCCGCCCGTACACAGAACGCGTCGTGTCCCTGAGCGGGCCGATGGTCGAGTCGCCGAGGCTGATTCGCACGCGCGCCGGCGCCTCGCTCAAGGACCTCCTGGAAGGCGAGTTGAAGCCTGGCGACGTGCGCGCCGTATCGGGTTCCGTCCTATCCGGACACAGAGGCGTGGGTGGTACGTCGTGGCTCGGCCGCTACCATCGCCAGATCACCGTGCTGTCGGAGAGCCGGCAACGCGAACTGCTCTCATGGATGCGGCCTGGTGTCGGCAAGTATTCGGCGTTGCGCGCCTACGTCGGCAATCTCTTCTCAGGCGACGCGTTCGATCTTACGACGTCGCAGAATGGCAGCCCACGCGCGATGGTGCCGATCGGCTCTTTCGAGCGTGTCATGCCGCTCGATATCCTGCCCACGCTTCTGCTCAAGTCGCTGCTCGTTCGGGACACGGACGGCGCCAAGGATCTAGGTGTGCTCGAACTCGACGAAGAGGACCTCGCGCTCTGCTCCTTCGTCTGCAACGGCAAATACGAGTACGGCCCGCACTTGCGGCAGACACTCGATGAAATAGAGGCCAACGGCTGATGCCTTCACTGAGAAACATGCTCGACAAGATCGAGCCGCTGTTCCAGCCGGGTGGCCGATTCGAGAAGCTGTCCGCCGTCTATGAGATGGTCGATACGCTTTTCTATTCTCCGCCGGATACCACTCGCGGGTCGCCGCATGTTCGAGACGCGATAGACCTCAAGCGCGTAATGATCCTGGTCGTTTTCGCCGCGACACCCTGCGCGCTGATCGGCATGTGGAATGCCGGCTTCCAGGCGAACACGGCGATCGCGGCGATGGGTATCGAGAACCTGACCGGCTGGCGCGAGACAGCGCTGGCGCTCGTCGGCGCGGGCCATAACCCGGCGAGCTTCTACGACAATTTCATGCTCGGGCTTTCTTACTTCCTGCCGATCTACATCGTCACGATGGCGGCCGGCGGCTTCTGGGAAGTCCTGTTCGCCGGCGTTCGCAACCACGAGGTCAACGAGGGTTTCTTCGTTACTTCGTTCCTGTATGCGCTAATCCTGCCGGCGACGATCCCGCTGTGGCAGGCGGCGCTCGGCATCAGCTTCGGCGTCGTCATCGGTAAGGAAGTCTTTGGCGGCACCGGAAAGAACGTGCTCAACCCGGCGCTGGTCGGCCGCGCGTTCCTGTATTTCGCCTACCCGGCGCAGATATCGGGCGACGCGGTCTGGACCGCGGTGGACGGCTTCAGCGGCGCGA
>CALZMR010000257.1 GCA_945788575.1 uncultured Woeseiaceae bacterium | reverse complement strand
AGTACGTGATCGGTCAGAAGCGGGCCAAGAAGGTCCTTTCGGTCGCCGTTTACAACCATTACAAGCGGCTCAACGATCGTCTCGACGAGCGTTCGAAAGACGACATCGAGCTCGCCAAGTCCAATATCCTGCTGATCGGTCCGACGGGTTGCGGTAAGACGCTGCTCGCCGAGACGCTTGCGCGGCTCTTGAACGTGCCGTTCACGATCGCCGACGCAACGACGCTGACGGAAGCCGGCTACGTCGGTGAAGACGTCGAGAACATCATTCAGAAGCTGCTGCAGAAGTGCGACTACGATGTCGACAAGGCGCAGACGGGTATCGTTTATATCGACGAGATCGACAAGATCTCGCGCAAGTCCGACAACCCGTCGATCACCCGGGACGTGTCCGGTGAAGGCGTGCAGCAGGCACTGCTGAAGCTCATCGAGGGCACTATTGCGTCGGTTCCGCCTCAAGGCGGACGCAAGCACCCGCAGCAGGAATTCCTGCAGGTCGATACCGGCAATATTCTGTTCATCTGTGGCGGCGCATTCGCCGGTCTGGACAAGATCATTCTGAATCGCTCGTCGAAGAGCGGGATCGGCTTCGTCGCCGAGGTCAAGTCGGCCGACGACGAGCAAAGCATCGGTGAGCTGCTGCACGACGTCGAGCCGGAAGACCTCATTCGCTATGGCCTGATTCCCGAGTTCGTGGGTCGTCTGCCGGTCGTGGCGACGCTGGAGGAACTGGATGAGGATGCCCTCGTTCAGATCCTGCTCGAGCCGAAGAATGCCCTCACCAAGCAGTACCGGAAACTGTTCGACATGGAAGGCGTCGAACTCGAGTTCCGGGACGACGCGCTGCGTGCCGTGGCCAAGAGGGCTATGGAACGCAAGACCGGCGCTCGCGGACTGCGCACGATTCTCGAGAACGTCTTGCTCGACACGATGTACGATCTGCCGTCCTCGACGAGTGCCAGGAAGGTCGTGGTGGATGAAGCCGTTGTCATCGGCGAGAACAAGCCGTACGTGATCCACGAGTCGGACGACACGCCTACCGTCAACATCGAGCAGCCGCCAAGACCGACGGGCTCGGACGGAGCGTAATCCTCACTGTACGCGTGCCGGTTACTGCCGGCGTCAAAGCACTATCGTCCTCATTGCCTGGCGGCCGCAATTCGTCGCTTCTGAGCGTGATGGACGGCTGAACATGGTCGTCGCCGAACAATTGACGAGAGCGGCTGCTCCCGGTTCCGGATGGGGTTCACAGAACGGCCTTCAAAGCCCGCCGGTATCGTCCCCGCATGATACTCTTTCCGCTTGAACTAAAGTTTTTCGGGCATATGTCCGAAAACCAGTTTATACGGAGCGAGGACTATACGAGTGTCTGATCAAGATCTGCTCAGCCCGGAAGACAAATTCGATGATTCTGCTGTCCCAGTGCTGCCGCTCAGGGACGTGGTCGTTTACCCGCACATGGTCATTCCGCTGTTCGTCGGCCGGGAAAGGTCCATTGTCGCGCTCGACAGAGCCATGTCGATCGGCAAGCGTATCCTGCTGGTGGCACAGAAGAAGGCGGACGTCGACGATCCGCAGCCGGCCGACCTCTATGAGGTGGGTACACTCGCGACGATCCTGCAGCTTCTGAAGCTGCCTGACGGTACTGTCAAGGTGCTGGTCGAGGGCGGTGAGCGTGCGCTCATCGATCGCTTCAACGTGAGCGATCACTTCGAGGCCGCCGTCACGCTTCTGAGCGAAGAGGACCGGCACGACGAGCGAGAGATCGACGTCCTCGTGCGCTCGATCATTTCGCAGTTCGAGCAGTACGTGAAGCTCAACAAGAAAGTGCCGCCTGAGATTCTGACCTCCTTGTCCGGTATCGACGAGCCCGGTCGTCTCGCGGATACCGTGGCGGCGCATATGGCGCTCAAGCTCTCCGAGAAACAGCGCGTGCTGGAGATTCAGGACGTCAAGACGCGTCTCGAACAGATCCTCGGCATCATCGAGGGCGAGATCGACGTTCTGCAGATCGAGAAGCGCATTCGCGGTCGCGTGAAGCAGCAGATGGAGAAGAGCCAGCGCGAGTACTACCTGAATGAGCAGATGAAGGCCATTCAGAAAGAACTCGGAGAGATGGAGGACGCTCCGAATGAAATCGCCGACCTCGAGAAGCGCATCGAGGAAGCCGGCATGTCGACCGAGGCGAAGGAAAAGGCGACCTCGGAGCTCAACAAGCTGAAGCTGATGTCACCTATGTCGGCCGAGGCCACCGTCGTACGAAATTACGTCGATTGGCTGCTCAAGGCGCCGTGGAAAAAGCGCAGCAAGGTGGTCAACAAGCTCACGCGCGCCGAAGCTGTCCTCGAGGAAGATCACTACGGGCTCGATAAGGTCAAGGAGCGGATACTCGAGTATCTGGCCGTACAGCAGCGCGTACGCAAGCTGAAGGGCCCCATCCTGTGTCTCGTCGGGCCTCCCGGCGTCGGCAAGACCTCCCTGGGCCAGTCGATCGCACGCTCGACGAACCGCAAGTTTGTCCGCATGTCTTTGGGCGGCGTTCGCGACGAGGCGGAGATTCGCGGGCACCGCCGGACCTACATCGGTTCGATGCCCGGAAAGATCATCCAGAACCTCGGCAAGACCGGCGTTCGCAATCCTCTGTTTCTGCTCGACGAGATCGACAAGATGGCCATGGATTTCCGTGGCGATCCGTCCTCGGCATTGCTCGAGGTGCTCGATCCGGAGCAGAACGCGACCTTCCAGGACCATTACCTCGAGGTGGACTTCGACCTCTCGGACGTAATGTTCGTGTGTACGGCGAACAGCCTGAACATTCCGCCGCCGCTCCTCGATCGTATGGAAGTGATTCGGATTCCGGGCTACACGGAAGACGAGAAGCTCAACATCGCCACTCGGTATCTCGTGCCGAAGCAGATGAAGGAGAACGGCCTCAAGGAGAACGAACTCCATATCTCGGACAGCGCCGTGCGCGACATCATCCAGCACTACACGCGCGAATCGGGCGTCAGGAACCTGGAGCGTGAAATCTCCAAGATTTGCCGCAAGGTCGTGAAATCCCTGCTCCTGAAGCCGCGCAAATCTCGCGTGACGATCTCGCCGAAGAGTGTCGAGAAGTTTCTTGGGGTTCGCCGGTTCCGATACGGCAAGGCCGAGGAGATGGATCAGGTCGGTCAGGTCACCGGACTCGCCTGGACCGAAGTCGGCGGCGAATTGCTGACGATCGAGGCGGCCGTCGTTCCAGGTAAGGGCAAGCTGACTCATACCGGCCAACTCGGCGACGTGATGACCGAATCCATCCAGGCGGCGATGACCGTCGTACGCAGCCGCGCCGACGTTCTCGGCATCGAAGAAGAGTTCCATCAGAAGCTCGACGTGCATATCCACGTGCCAGAAGGCGCGACGCCGAAGGACGGACCGAGTGCGGGAGTTGGCATGTGTACGGCGCTCGTGTCGGCACTCACCGACATACCCGTAAAGAGCGATGTGGCGATGACCGGTGAGATCACGCTGCGCGGTGAAGTGTTGCCGATTGGCGGTCTCAAGGAGAAGCTTCTGGCGGCCCATCGTGGTGGCATTGGCACCGTCCTCATCCCCGAGGAAAATGAGAAGGATCTGGCCGAAATACCGAAGAACATCAAGGACAAGCTGACGATTGTTGCAGTGAAGTGGATCGACCAGGTGCTCGAACACGCACTGCAGCATTTGCCGCTGCCGGAGGCCTCTTCCAAGGCCGCAGAGTCCGAGTCGAAAGCACCTTCCGACGAGAAAAAATCCGAGGACGTGGTCCGGCCGCACTAACTTCCTGAAACCCGCGTGGTTGCTGGATATTTGACGGTCTTTTGGGCGCTTGGTATAAGCATCGCAGCCGCGGCTGGGAGCACGGAGCCAGCGCGGCTATTCAGCGGATTGCAATAACGCGACACTCGCTGGATTGATTAGGTCACAACATATCAATCTGCAGAGGTTAGAGTATGAATAAGGGTGAATTGATTGACGCAGTTGCTAACTCAGCCGGACTGTCACGCGCCGACGCGACGAAGGCTGTAGACGGCGTCCTCGAGAGCATTACCGGAACGCTTTCGAACGGAGGTTCTGTATCCCTCGTCGGCTTCGGTACGTTCTCGGTTAAGGCGCGCGCAGCTCGTATGGGCCGCAACCCGCGCACGGGTGAAGCCATCCAAATCAAGGCGAGTAATGTGCCTGGATTTAAGGCTGGCAAAGCCCTAAAGGATGCCGTAAACTAGCGCGCCCTTCGGGGGCGGCCAGCCCGGAAAGCGCACAACCATGCGCTTTCCGGCAATCCTCTGACCTGCTTAGCAGGCAAGGGTGCGTCCCTTATTCGGGCGCGTTGGTCGTCTGTTGCGCGGGTGCTTAGCTCAGCTGGTAGAGCATCGCCCTTACAAGGCGAGGGTCGGCGGTTCGATCCCGTCAGCACCCACCAGAATTCGGAGCGGTAGTTCAGTT
>CALZMR010000256.1 GCA_945788575.1 uncultured Woeseiaceae bacterium | reverse complement strand
CGCGTATCTCCTCAAGGATGCCGGGCCGCTGTTCAGGATCGGCGAGTCTCTCGGCCATCGCGTCAGTCGAGTCGGCCATGACCCAGCGCGGGATCAGCGCATTGCTGAAGCGCGTTCCGGAGGCGCGCCACGGGTACTGATCGGCCGTCACGTCGACACCTTCCTCACGAGCTGCGTCGATACGCCGGATCATCTCTTCGCTCAGGCCCCACCGGTCCTGACCGAGTGCTTTGATGTGCGCGATGTGCACCGCAATTCCCGCTTCGCGCCCAATTTCGATCGCTTCGTCCAATGCGGCGAGGACACCGTCGCCCGCCGAACTTTCGCTGCGCATATGGGTGTCATAGACGCCGCCGAACTCCGCTGCGACGCGAGCAAGTTCGATGACCTCGTCCGTATCGGCGTAACTGCCGGGGCGATAGAACAGGCCGGTGGACAAACCGAACGAGCCGAGCTCCATCTCTGCTCGTAACGTGGCCCTCATCGCGTCGAGTTCTTCGGCCGTGGCCGCACGATCGGCAAGCCCGACGGCAGCTTCGCGGATCCGGCCGTGGCCGCTGAGAACGGCGACATTGGTGCCGACGCCGCCCTCGTCGAACAGCGTCAGTCTCGCAGCGAGATTCGCGAGCCCGTAGCCGTCGTTGCCGATGAACACAGTGGTCACGCCCTGCGTCAGGTAGTTGAGGTTCGCGCGGAGATCCGGATCGATGAGCGTGGCGCGTGCGTGCGTGTGCGGATCGATGAAGCCGGGCGTGACGATCAGGCCGGCGGCATCGATCGTTACCGGCATCGATCGTTACCGAGGCCGTTGAATTCGCCGCGGCGTTCAACGTTACGATGCGTTCATCGACGATTCCGATGTTGGTAGTGTCGGGGTCGCTTGTGCTGCCGTCGTAGACCGTGCCACCGGCGATCAGAATATCGTAATGAGCATTGTCCGCCTGACAGCCCGCCAGGAAGAGAATCAGGACGAGCGACCGAACTCTAATAGCTTTGCTCCAGCATCAGCTGCATGAGCTCTTCCGCGAACACGCGTGCCGCATCCTGCGCCAGTGCGCGGTCGGTCTCGTCACCGACTTCGTACGTGACGGCCGGGATGCCATAGCGGCGATACATGAAATTCTTGCCGTTGGCCTGATCCGAGACCGGGTTCTGACTGTTGTCGAACTCGTATTCGGTCAATCGAGCCGCGGCATTCTCCAGCCACGTATTCGTAAAGCCCGGCGGGTCGGTGGGGAAGTTCTCGTCCTGGGTGTAGAAAACGTTGCGGCTGGTCGAATGAAAATCGAGGAACGCACGTACCTGGTGACCGCTCGCTTCGAGTGTCTCGAGGAGTCGGCCCGCGAGCGTCGTCTCGGGCTGCGTGAACGGGCCCCAGTCCCGGTTCAGGTCGACGCCGCCGGTGTTATAACGCCAGTGTCCCGCGACCACGCCATCCGGATTGAGCAACGGGATGGCTACGATTCGAAATCGCTCTCGAAACCTGACAGCCAGTTCGGAGTTGCCGAGCAGCGTCTCGGCGAAGGCGAAGAAGGCGAACGCACCCGAAACCTCTGGCGGGTGTTGTCGGCCGATGATGAAGAGGACATCGCTGTTGGCGCTGCCGGTCTGCAGTAAACGAATGGGCCGGCCGTTAGCCGACTCCCCAAGTACGAACATCTCCGCTGACGTTTGTTCGGCCATGCGTCGAGTCCATTGCTCGTAATCGGACGGCAGCACGAGCTCCTGTGCCGTCAGGTACACGGGTTCGCCGTTCAGCGGCAGGCTGATCGTTGCGATTCGTCCGCGCCGCTCGGTGACGACGCTGCTCTCGTCTATCGCTTCCCAGTTCTCACCGTCGTAGCTGACCTTGGGCACGTAGCGATGATGTCCGCCTTCGTATCGCAGGACTATCTCGGCCGTGGCGGCTTCGGCAGGATCGATCCGAAACGCGAACCACGGGCTGTCATTGATCGGCTTGTTCTCCGGCCGGATGTAGAGGTAGACCTTGTCGATCCCCATAACCTGGCAGTCGCCGCGACGGGCACCGTCAAAGTCGTCGCTTACGGTAAATCCTTCCGCCACACAAGGCTCGCCCGGAGGGATAACCGGCTGTACCGTGCACGCCGACAAGAACAACAAAGACGCGAGTACGCCACCGAGACGCATCCGTCGAATCCTCATTGCTGACCCCCCATTACCGCGCTTGCTGCCGCTTCGCCCGTCGCACAGGCGAGCGTCCAGCCGAGCATGCCATGTCCCGTATTGAGATACAGCCCGGGCACGCGAGTTCCCCCGACCAGCGGCAGGCCGTCGGGCGTCATCGGCCGGAAGCCGCCCCATTCGGAAGCTTCTCCCTCGTAGTCCGCCACGGCGGGGGCGAGCCGCTTGCCGGCCAATAAAAGGTCGGCAATCCGTTTACTGTCCCGGCTGGTGTCGAAGCCACGGAAGTCGGCAAATCCCGCGACCCGCAGTCTCGAGCCGATCCGGCTTATCGCGATCCGGTGCTTGAGCGAAGTGATGCTCGCGGAAGGGGCGCTCTCGCCCGGTCGCATCGTGACGCTGTAGCCGCGTACAGGGTAGAGATTGGCTCGAATGCCGACATCCGAGAGCAGACGTCCGCTCCAGGCGCCGGCGCAAACCACCACCGCGTCCGCGCGCCGCTCCTCGTCTCCAGCGATCCCGGCGACGCGGCCGTTGTCGCGGACCAGCCGGCTTACCGATTCCCCAAACGCAAAATCCACCTGACCCGAAGCCTCCAGATGGCGTCGCAGGCCCTTCAGGAACAGGAATGAGTCGGCGACTTCGTCGGACTTCGAGTAAACCGCAGCGGCGAAGGGTTCCGTCAGCGCTTCGACGGCCGGTTCCACCGCGCACGCCTCCGACGGCGTCAGCACCTCGATGTCGCAGCCGTGTTTCTGCTTGATGGCAGTAAGTTGCTGCGCTTTGGGCACGTCGTCCGGTTCGGAGACGAGTACCAGTTTGCCCGCGCGACGATGCGAGAAATCGATATCGACCTCAGCCCGCAAGGACTCCAATAATTCGGCCGAGCGCAGCGCCGTATCGAGCATGGTCAGCGTGTTGCGGGTCGCCCGGCGCGTAGAACAGTTCATCAGAAATCGCAAGCCCCAGCCTATGACGCCAGGATCGAGACGCACCTGCGTCGCGGGGTCGTGGTTGGTGAGCAGACGCGGAATGCGGCGCAGGAAGGCGGGCGTCGCGAGCGAGTCGGTGTAGCTGTAGGACAATTGCGCCGCATTGCCGAAACTGGCGCCGAGTCCGACGTCCCCCTGACGTTCGACGACCGTCACCCGGGCGCCGAGCGCGGCCAGGTAGTAGGCGGTCGACACGCCGGCCAGGCCGGCGCCGAGAACGATGACGTGCATGCGGGGCCCCGCTGATAGTGAGCCCAAATACTACTGAGCAGATACCTGGCTGCTCCAATGACCATTCCTGGACGGGTCATAACTCTCGTCTATACGGCGAATCGTCACGCGAGGAATCGGCCGAGTTCCTGCCCGAGGTGTTCGACGAAGGCGTTGCTCACGACCGAAAGCGGCGTATTGCTGGCGTGAAGCGTCGCAATATCGAACTCGAGTGCCGGATGAAGAGGGAGCATCTGCACGTCGCCGCCGGTCGAGGATCGGGCAGTGATTTCGTCAGCGATGGTTATGCCCTTGCCGCGCGCAACCAGTGCCTTCGCGATGTGATAGGTCTCGGACCACGCCACGATGTCGAGATCGACGTCACTGGTCGCAAGGTAAGTCGAAAGCATCCGGCCGAGCGGCCCCTGGCTGTTCAGGCCGACAAACGAGTAATCGGCAAGGTCCTCGAGCGAGAGTGACTCGCGTCCGCGAAGATCGATATCCGGAGGTGCCAGCACTACAAAACGGCCTGTGCCGAGTCTGCGCACGTCGATTCCGGGGCGCTTGATTGGATCGAACGCCAGCCCGACGTCGACACGGGCCTCGAGCAACGCGTTGACGATCTCCTCGAAGTGCAGCGTATTGATTTCGAATCGGGTCTCGGGGTGTTCGTCCAGGAAGGACGAGACCGCCGCCGGTAGCACGTCGATTCCGAAGGCCGGCGTCGACGCAACACGAATGACTCCCGCCTGAGCGGTGCCAAGATTGCTGGCGACACGTCGAAGCCGGTCGACGTGCCGATAGACGTCGGCCACGTGAGCGAAGAGCTGGTGCGCCTCGGGCGTCGGCACGAGCTTGCCCTTCTGCCGCTCGAACAGCAGATAGCCCAGCTGCTGCTCGGCATGCGCCAGCACCTTGGAGACGGACGGCTGCGAAACGTTGAGCATGGCAGCCGCGCTGGTCATCGAGCCGCTCGAGTAGACGGCATGGAACACTTCGATCTGTCGTAACCGCACGATGACTCCTCCGTGCAGAGCTATAACCAAAGGTTATACCACCCGATGCCAGCCGTAGTGCGTCTACCCGCCAACCGGCTGCTTGTTTGCCGCAGCCGCGCTGTGGCAAAGTGATTGCGTATCAGCAGCCTCGACGCGCCCATAGACGAAGGCTATGGGCCGCGAAAATACGGCTATTGGCCGCTGTTTCGGGGGCTTGTTAGCCTTGAGGCGCAAAACTCAGGATCGTGTGGCAATAGAGAGCCGAGAACCAGGAATCGGCCAGAGCCAATGCCGCCACAGGTAATCCGGCCGTTAAGACAGGGGGTAGTCATGTCCATGCAGTTGTACCTACGCGGTAGCTTCAGAAACCGCTTCATGTTCATCGCAAGCGCTTTCGCGCTGGTGCTCGGCGCCGGTACGGCGAGCGCGCAGCAGGATGGCGACGACGAGCAGGTCGAAGAGATCGTCGTCACCGGCACGCAGATCCGCGGTGCGGGGATCAACGAGGCGTTGCCGGTCTCCGTCATATCGTTCGAGGACATCGAGGCCTACGGCATCGATTCCGGTGACGAACTGCTCGACCTGATCCCGGAGAACGGCAACAACTTCTTCAACGAAGCCGAGAACATCTCCGGCGGCGTCAACTCGGCGCGTGGTGATATCGGCGCCGTGAACCTGCGCAGTCTCGGCACCGGCAACACGCTGGTGCTTCTCAACGGACGCCGGCTGGTACAGGCACCGCAGTATCAGACCGAAGAAGTCGGCGGCAGCTTCGTGCCGGTCAACACGGTTAACTCGAACACGATCCCCGTCTACGGCGTGCAGCGTGTGGAAGTGCTTCGCGACGGCGCGTCGGCCATCTACGGCGCAGACGCCGTGGCAGGCGTCCTGAATACGGTGCTCAAAAACGACCT
>CALZMR010000255.1 GCA_945788575.1 uncultured Woeseiaceae bacterium | reverse complement strand
CTTTGAGTCTTGATTCAGACATGACCCTCTCCTCTGTTGCCCCGGCAGAAGTGCTGTCCGGCCGGATCAGACGCACCCGTCCACGTTCAGCCTACGCCCTTTGAATGCGGATTTGAGCTTCGGAAACTGCTTACCACCAGACGTGCTCAGCGTTCCGGGACCTGCCGCAGCACGCGTGCAGCAAGCGCGCACTGGCCGGAGCAGGAGCGCTCGACGCTACAGACGCTCCCGTCTCGATTATGAGAAGAAGTCGAAGAACACCGCAAAAGCGAGACTGGCTGCGATGAGACCGACAAACATCGTGGGCAGCCCGATCCGCAGCCATTTTCTCGGGCTGATCCGGGCCCCCGGCACTCCGCAATCCTCAGAGGCGGCGACGACGATAATATTCGCAGTCGCACCCAGATGAGTGCCGTTGCCGCCGATGCCCACGCCGATGGCCAACGCCCACCACAGAGGTGTGACGTTTACGTTTTGCGACTCGAGGCTGAGAATGACGGGGATCATGGCAACCGTGAACGGAATGTTATCGACGATCGCACTCAGCACGGCGGCAACCCACATCAGCGTCACAGCGGTAATCAGCAGCGCGGCCGGATCCTGCGCCATGGCCGCGATCGAGTTGCCGATAAGATCGAAAAGGCCGCTTGATTCGACGCCGCCAACGATAACGAACAGACAGGAGAAGAAGATCAGGACGGACCATTCAACGTCGTCCAGGAACACCTCCGGTTTCGGGCGCAGCAGCGCCATGCCCAGCGCGAGACCGATGAGCGCAACAAACGCCGGGTAGACGTGCAATCGGTGGTGCGCGAAGAAGAGCAGTACGATCACCGCGAGAACGACAAGCATACGCCAGAGGCTGGACCTGTCCCTGATCGCCTTGTCTTCGTCGAGACCCTCTAGTGCGGCCCCGTTACCCAGTGGCAGCTCCTTCCTGAACAGGAATAGAATCAGCGCAGTCGTCACTATCCAGACCAGAGTAACCGGCGGCCCCATGTGCACGAGGAATCGGGTGAATTCGATGCTGGCCGCGCTGCCGATCATGATGTTCGGTGGGTCGCCGACCAGCGTGGCTACCCCGCCGACATTCGACAGCATGGCCATTGCGATCAGGTATGGCATCGGACTCAGCTGAAGCAGACGTGTCACCAGGATAGTCAATGGCGCGAAAATGATGACTGTTGTGACATTGTCGAGAATCATGCTGATCACGCTGACGGCAAGTCCGAAATAGACCAGCAGCAGCTTCGAATTGCCGCCGGTCAGCTTCGCGATTTTTATCGCGACGAACTCGAAGAAGCCCGTCGGACGCAATAACGCGACGATCATCATCATCACCATGAGCAACAGAATAGTGTTGCCGTCGACGGACAGCAGCGCCTCTTCCTGCGAGTAGAAGCCCATCCACATACCTATTCCGACCATCGCGACCGAGCCGATAATGGCGGCTACGGTTCGATGCACGATTTCGGAGAAGATCAGCACATAAGCGGCAATGAGTACGCTCATTGCCACCATCATGTTGGTGTCGACGTAAGTCGGGGAGGGATCCATGGCTCAGGCGTCCGCTACCTTCAGCATGACCTCGATGCAGGACATACGAGTAATCATTCCACGGTAATTACTGTCATCGACGACAAAAACATAGGGCGTATTCTGCTGCTCCATGATGGAGAGAACCTTGACCAGTGGTGCGCCGGAATCGACGATCGTTGCAACCGGAATCACGAAGTCATCGACCGCCAGTTCCAGAATCGCGCCAATCATCTCATCTGGGATCTTCAGCCCCTCGATCAGGTTTCCCAATAAGTGCGCGCCATGCACCATGTGATCGGGAATGCAGGTTTCTTTCAGAATGTGACGGACCGATACCCGGCCAATGATCTTGTTCTCGTCATTGACGAAAGGAACGCCCAGCACGCGATGGGTGACACACTCTTCGAATACCTCGCGCACCGTCGTGCCGGCCCGGGCGACGCCGCTAGTGTAAATGAGTCCTTCGAAGTCGAGCAGCATGATTCCCCGTCAAATCGCCGTGGTTTAGCGAAGTATCAGTGCTGAGACTAGCGAGCGAGCAATCTCCAGACTATCGTGGCTTCCACGCACTCCGTTCGGCCGTCCGCTGCTCTGCGGTGAAAACCGTGCTAAAACTCTGTGAATGAACGCCTCCAAACAGGACTACGGGCTGGTGCCTTTTTTCGCTCAGCAGGCGTCGCTTGACGAGATCCAGCAGGGCCGTGTCGGGCGGGTAACAGAGGTTCAGCGCTCACTGATCGAAGTTTCGGATGGCTCCGAGGTGCGCTCGATCCCGCTCACTTCGGCCTGGCACAACGCTGCCCCCGAGGACCGGCCGACCGTCGGAGATTGGGTAGTGCTCGATGATCAATACTCGAGAATCGAACGGGTTCTCGATCGGAAAAGCGTATTTCGACGTGTCGCGGCCGGTGAGAAGACTGAGATACAGCTCATCGCCGCCAACATCGACATTCTTTTCGTCGTCACATCGTGTAACGAGGAGTTCAAGGAATCCCGGCTTGAACGTTACCTCGCCCTGGCAGCCGACGCGGGCGTAATGCCGGTGGTGGTGCTTACCAAGATTGACGTGTCAGAGGACGCCGATTCTTACGTAGAAAGAGCACGCAGTGTCCAACCGGGTGTGCCGGTGGAGTCGATCAATGGCCTGGACAAGAGCACGTTTGACGGCGTCCTGGCCTGGATCGAGAGTGGCACCACTATCGCGTTGGTGGGCTCATCGGGCGTTGGCAAGTCAACGCTACTCAATACACTGGCTGAAACGAATATTGCCGCTACGAACGAGATTCGCGCGGACGATGGAAAGGGCCGCCATACGACGAGTCATCGCTCGCTGCATCGACTTCCCGGCGGCGGATTATTGATAGACGTGCCGGGCATCAGAGAGTTGAAGGTAGCCGAAGTCGATACCGCATTGGCGACCGTATTCGATGACATCGAAGCCATGGCATCGAAGTGCAGATTTGCGGATTGCCGCCACGAGTCCGAGCCGGGCTGCGCGGTTCGCGATGCGATCGAAAGTGGCGACATACCGGCGCGTCGTTTGCGCAACTACCAGAAGTTGCTTCGTGAGAATGAACGTAACAGTGCGTCACTCGCTGAGCGGCGTTCGCAGGGTCGGGCTTTCGCTAAGCTGATCAAGCAAGTGATGGATACGAAGCAAGACCACAAGAGACGGAATTGAATGGGTGTATTTGAATATCTCGGTGTGATCCTGTCGGTCATCATGGGTCTCGGCGTAACGCACATCCTCGCCGGCCTGAGCAAGACCATTCACCATCGGAAGACAGTCAAGGTTTACTGGGTTCAGATGCTGTGGGGCCTTAACGTCCTCATCTACATCGTGACCATCTGGTGGGGCATGTTTTGGTGGAGCGGCCAACAAGAATGGGCGTACTTCCAATTCTTACTGCTGATTCTCTACGCTATTTTGCTTTTCTTGTCCGCGTCACTGATATTTCCGTGGGATTTTGCCGACGACTTCGATTTCGAGGATCACTTCTACGAAACACGCCCGTGGTTCTTTGCAGTTCTCGCCGTAGCCTGGTGTATCGATATTCCTGAAACAGTGGTCAAGTCCGATGGTGGACTTCGCGGACTGCCGGAAGAGTACCTTGCGTTCGCATTCACGCATATCACTCTCAACGTCGTTGCGGCAATTTGGTCCAACAAGACCTTTCACAAGTTTTATGCGGTGTTCTGGAGCCTGCTCACGCTGGGCTATCTGTCATTCACGACACTGGCATTGATTGCCGCCTAACGAGAATCAGACCACTAATACACCACGTCAGCGTGGTCATTCCAGCTAAAGAAGACCCACCAATCGAGCAACAATATGTTGCCCACGAGAATTGACCAGGCCAGGCGCGTATCGGTCCGTTCGCCCTTCAGAAAAGCCTGCACCATTCCGGAAAGAAGGTTGGCCATCGACAACGCAGGCATTATGGATAGCAGGACCGCAATAAACTCGAATTTCGACATTTCTTCCCTGATCGACCGCGACAAGAGACCAGCCGGCAAACATACAGAGCTCCGTGGATTTGCACTTCAGCAGCGGCAACTTCTGAGCCGAGTTTGCGGTTCACAAACGGCTGGTACTGGACGTAGGCCGACATCGAAGAATGTTAGACTGAACTGGCTGCTTCTGACCCAAAGCAGAAGTTGGACAATTCGGATTTCTTGAAATGAGCAACAAACAAACCATTCCGTGGACACGAATATCAGTTGAAGCGGCTGCCATTGTCGCCAGCATTCTTCTGGCATTCTCAATAGATGCTTGGTGGGACAGCGTGCAGGACCGTGCGGAGGAGCGGGAGGTTCTTAGTTCGCTTCGCGCCGAATTTGAGGCGAATCAGAAAGTCCTTGCCAGGACTGCCGGAATCCACCGACTGAACCTTGACGCGATGCGGGAAATTATATCGGCATCAGAAACGGACATCTCCATTCATGATGAGTCCCTGGACTCACTATTCCGCCAAGCAGGCGG
>CALZMR010000254.1 GCA_945788575.1 uncultured Woeseiaceae bacterium | reverse complement strand
GCAAAATACACGTACTCGAAGATGCATGGAGTGTGTGCCGTTTCCCCATCGAAGTCGCGGCTGTGCAGCTTGCCGACGTTCTCGATGAACACTGTTTCCCCAGGCCGCAGGTCTCGAAGCCTTTCGAATTGATTAACGTCCAACGCAACGCTTTCCGACGCGACCATGTACTCCATGCCCGCGTCATTGAGTCTCTGCCCGAGCACCAGCGGCCGGATGCCGTTGGGGTCACGGAACGCAACGATGCCGAACCCCACGATCATCGCCACGACGGCGTACCCGCCGCGGCAGCGGCGATGCACGGCATCTACGGCTGCAAATACCTGCTCGGGTGTGAGCTGGCCGTTTGCTCGATCCTGCAGCTCGTGAGCAAAGACATTGAGGAGTACCTCGGAATCAGAGCCCGTGCTCAGGTGCCGGCGGTCGCGACGAACGAGCAGCTGCGTTAGTTCGTCGTGATTCGTGAGATTGCCGTTGTGAGCAAGGACAATTCCGTACGGCGAGTTGACGTAAAAGGGCTGCGCCTCGGAGGACTTGTCGCCGCCGGCCGTCGGGTAGCGGACATGCCCGATGCCCACATTGCCCTTCATCCGCAGCATGTGGCGCGTGCGGAAGACATCCCGAACCAGGCCCTTGGACTTGCGCTGGTGCAGGCCCTCTTCGCTCCACGTAAAGGCGCCTGCAGCATCCTGGCCGCGGTGCTGAACAACGGTCAGCGCATCGTAGAGCAACTGATTGACAGGTTCTTTAGCGACGATCCCAATGACGCCACACATGACTCACTCCTTGATTCAGGTCCCGCGTGGCAGCGCCACTTCAGACGGCAGTTGGACAGGGGCGGATTCTGATGGCTCGTCGGGGACGATGATATCCCAGCCTTTCGGCCCCATAACCCGTATCCAGTCCGCAACAACTTCAAAATGCGGTATCAGTTTCGAACGCCCCCACCAATCGTCATTGGCGAATCCGGCAAACTGGCCTCCAAGCACGAATACACCAGTGAGCAGTATTCCGCGGAGTGCGCCAAACAGCGAGCCAAGCCCCCTGTCCATCCCTGACAACACCGTCAGCCTAATCAGCTTGGATAATCCCCAACCGAGAATACTGCCGACGGAGAGAATGACCGCGAATACGAGAATACGCCCGAACCAATTCTGCGCGTCCTCGGAGCTGAGCCAGCTCTCGGCCACGTTGCCGACCGGCGGGCCAAAATACAGCGCGGCCCAGATCGCGATCAGCAGCGACGCGATCGAGATCGCCTCCTTGATGAAACCGCGGTACAAGCCGATGCCGATGGAAGCAGCAATTGCGACGGCAATGATAATGTCGATGATCGCCATTGACGGCGCTATTCCGGACCTCTTCGGGCGCAGATTCTAGCAGAACGCTCTGCCCGCGCACCTCTTCGTGACGATCTGCTAAGGATGCGGTACGACCTGACCCGTGTGCCCTGCCGACCCCAGGCGCTCAGCCATGGCCTCGGCCTCCTCTCTGTCGCGCTGCGGACCGACGCGGACCCGGTGAAGCGGCCCGGTCGCACCGGAATGCTGGCTCAGAAATGCGGCAAAGCCCTGCCGGCGCAGGTCTGCAGCCTGATTCTCGGCATTCTCCTTACTAGAGTAACTACCGATCTGTACGGCCCACATTCCGGTCGACGACGCTGCGCTGGCCACCACGGCTGGTTCGTCCGTACGTATTTGTTCGTCTTCGACCACCGGCTCGGCTACCGGCTCGATGATGGGAGGCGGAGCTTCCTCGACACTTGCCTCGGAAGCCGCGGCTTCGGAGACGTCGTTCGACACGTCGTCCAATACGATCGGCGCACTTTCCGCCGAGCGATCTGCGGTTTCTTCGGCGCTCGGCGTGGCAGCGACCGGCGCCGGAACCGGCTCATCGCGATCCCGATCAAGCACGACGGTCTGCATAGGCTGCTCCTCCTGGCCCGGCAGGGGGACTCTTTCGCTGATCACCTCACCGTTGTTCGACGGCCCGTCCAGGAAGACCGGTACGACCAGCACGATCACGGCGACGAGAACGATCGCGCCGACAATTCGTTCTTTCAAAGCTCTATCCATGGTGTTGCGCCCTTAGCCCGAATAATGCACCAGTGGACGCGCTCTCGCTTGATCTTTGATCGCCTGAAGGATTTTCCTCAGTCGGCAATACACTCGGGTATTCCGCTCCTTCGGAAAATCCTTCATCCAATCAAATCTCTGACCGATCTTACGCGCCAACTGGTGCAGTATCCGAGCTAGCGACGCGAGTATAACGCTTCGAGAACCGGAGCGACGACATAGAACGAGCCGGTGACGACGATGCGGCCCTTGCCGGTGGTCGACGACCGGGCGAAACCCATCGCGGCATCGATCGACTCCGCCTCCAGGCACGGCTTGCCGCTGGCATTCGCGATCCGCTTTGCGAGCGCCTCGGCGCCGATCGCTCTGGGGCTTTGAGCGGTAACCGCGATGAAGCGATCGACGGCCCGATGGAGTGCGTTCACGACGCCCTCGACGTCTTTGTCGTCCAGCATACCGACGATCGCGACCGTCTCACCATCGGGCACATCGGTGTCCAACCGAGACGCGAGTTCGCCGGCAGCTGCCTCATTGTGGGCGACGTCGATGAGCCATTCCCGATCGGTCCGGAGCGTCTGCATACGGCCTTCGAGGCTGAGATTCGACCACGCTGATCTGATGCGCTCAACGTCCAGCAGCGCGTGGAAACCTGCCGCCTCGAGCATGGCCAGCACACCGGCAGCGTTGTACATCTGAGCGCCGCCGCCCAGTGACGGAAGCGGCAACGCCTCGAGCGAATGAGAGCGCCCCTTCCACCGCCAGCCGCTGCGGCCGTCGCCGTCGAACGTGTAGTCGCGGCCGTGAAGAATCAGGTCCGCGCCGAGTTTCGCGGCGGTCTCGAGCACCGACCGCGGGCTGTCGCTGCTGGCGAATACAACCGGCTTTCGCGGACGCATGATGCCGGCCTTCTCGCGACCGATCGCCTCCACATCCTCACCGAGCCAGTCACAGTGATCGAGTGACACGTTGGTGATGAGCCCTGCGTCGGGCTCGACGGCGTTGACGGCGTCGAGGCGACCGCCCATGCCGACCTCGAGAACCGCAACTTCGACGTTCTCGGCCTCGAACACCACGAGCGCGGCGAGCGTGCCGAATTCGAAGTAGGTCAATGGCGTATCACCACGGCAGGATTCTACCCGCTCGAATGCGCTGATGATCGTCTCATCGGCCGAGGGCTCGCCGTCAACACGGATTCGCTCGTTGTAGCGAAGGATGTGTGGGGACGTGTAGCTCCCGACTCGCCATCCCGACTCGATGAGCAGCGACTCGGCCAGCGCGACCGAGGAACCTTTGCCGTTGGTGCCAGCCACGTGCAGCACAGTCGGTATCGGGGCAAGGTCCAGCCGATCGAGGACCTCGTGTACGCGCTCGAGCCCGAGCACGATTTCGACGGGTGAGTAGCTCTCGAGCCGGGCCAGCCAGTCAGCAAGCACGGGCATGCGGCTCAAGCTTCTGAGACGGGACTCGGTCGCTGCTCAAACTTCGCCAGGAGGTCCGCAATCTGCTTACGCATTTCGCGTCGATCGACGATCATGTCGACTGCCCCGTGATCGAGCAGGAACTCGCTTCGCTGAAAACCTTCCGGCAGCTTCTGACGAACGGTTTGCTCGATGACGCGCGGTCCGGCAAATCCGATAAGTGCGTTCGGTTCGGCGATGTTGACGTCGCCGAGCATCGCAAGGCTCGCGGAAACGCCGCCAGTCGTCGGGTCCGTCAACACCGAGACATAGGCTATGCCCGCTTCGCCGAGCTCCGCCAAAGCGGCCGACGTCTTCGCCATTTGCATAAGCGAGAACAAAGCCTCCTGCATGCGGGCGCCCCCGGAGGCCGAGAAGCAAATCAGCGGCATACGGTTCTCGGCAGCGTGCCTGGCCGCGCGCGCAAATCGCTCACCGACGACGGAGCCCATCGAGCCGCCCATGAACGAGAACTCGAACGCGCAGACGACAACCGGACGTCCCAGCAAGGTGCCAGTCGCTGCGATCAGCGCGTCTTTCTCGCCGGTCTTCTTTTGCGCCTGGGAAAGGCGATCCCGGTACTTCTTGCTGTCGCGGAACCTCAGCGGATCTTGGGGCTCGAGATTCGCCGCGATCTCCTTTACCGAATCCGGATCGAGAAAGAAGTCGAGACGCTGGCGCGCGCCTACCCGCATGTGATGCGTGCATTTCGGGCAAACGAGGAGATTGCGCTCGAGTTCGCTGCGATAGAGTTGCGCATCGCACTTGGGACACTTGATCCACAGCCCTTCGGGAACCGAACGGGTGCGGCCTTCGGTGCTGATGCGCGACGGCATCAATTTTTCAAACCAAGACATGGGCGTATGGTATTGGAGGATATATGCCTTGTCACTGGCTAATAGGCTTGCCCTTGCGGCAAGCCATTATCCTCTGGCTTTTCCGGGTATTCGCGCATGGTGCTTGCGCCGGCGAAGTCCTCGGCCAACGCGTTTCCATC
>CALZMR010000253.1 GCA_945788575.1 uncultured Woeseiaceae bacterium | reverse complement strand
TCCACCCGGAGGTCAGCACGGGCATCATCAATCCGCTGACCGGTATTCCGTCTCAAACCACTACCGAAGTCACGACGCGCATGATCGTTCCGGATGGCCAGACGATTTTCGTTGGCGGCCTCATCAAGCACAGCATCGAAGAAAGCAAGAGCGGGGTTCCGGTACTCGGCCGGATTCCGGGCGTCGGTCGCCTGTTTTCGAACCGCGATTACACGTCGACGAACACTGAAACCGTGGTGTTGATCACGCCGACCATACTGACGGCGAACACCAAAACGATCGATGACCGAACCATCGAAGCCATCGACAGCGTAGAGGATCGGCAGAGCTCCCACGTCGAGGCGCTGGATGACGAAATGGACCTGTTCTTCGGCCCACGATAACTTGACATAAACCCCTGAAAAAAAGACACAAAATCGCAACGTCGACTAGTCTATAATTAGTCCAAGACGGATCTAAGAATAACTACAAGAGTCCGCAAAAAATTATAAGTCAGGGGGTTGGAATGGAGAGCTCGCCCGCACGTGTATTTACCGCCGGCGCTATTGCGCTAGTTGTTCTCCTTTTGTCCCAGGCCGGGGTAGCCCAGCCCGCGCCCGATGACCTCACGCCTGGTGATCCGGGCGCCAACGTCAATATTGTGGGCCCGACGCCGGATCCGGCTGACATTCGCGATGTGGGCCTCAAGCAACAAAACGAGCCCTCATGTGCGATTCGTCCCGGCGATGCCGACTGCATAATCTGCGGATTTAACGACTACCGCACCGTTGATGTGCCCGGAATCGAGGACGCATGGCAGGGCGTGGCGACGAGCTGCGATGCCGGCACTACATGGACCAGCCGGGTCGCACCCGGGCACCCGCTTCACGTAGCCCCTATCGGAACCGAGTTCGCGGCCGACCCGCGCATGATCGCGTTGCCGGGCATTGCCGTTTTCAATTTCATCGGCGGTGACCGCGACCAGGATAGTGGCGTTCTCGCCATCCAGCACTGGCTCGAAATCAACAAGGAAGACGCCGATTTCTACGAGCCCGGCAAATTCACCTACATCGCGGATCAGGGCAGCAGCGGCCGCTTCATCGACAAACCTGACGCCGTGTTTCTTGCCGATCGGGCGAATCAGCAAGGCACCTTCCCGCTTTCGACTGTCATGGAGAATCAAGATCTCGGCACGATCACACGCGACTTCCCGACGGGAAAACTCTTTGTCGCCTTCGCCGTTTTCACGGGCAACCAGAGCGTCAAGGTACTGATCAAGGACTCCGATGATCTCGGCAAAACCTGGCAGAACCAGGTCGTCAAGCTCTCGGAGGACCAAAACCTCGTTTCCGGCATTTCGCTGACTGCGATGGGTGACTCGGTGCTCGCGGTGTGGCGCAGGGCTGGCGACAACAATGATTTCGATTCGATCATGTATGCGTACACCACGAATCGCGGCAAGAAATGGACCAAGGGTGCCGTGCTCGCCGATATCTGCAGTTTCGATCAACTCAGCGAGACGACTGCATCCTCTGTCACGTTCAGGACCAACGATTTCCCGTGGGCAGCCAACGACGGCAAGAATTTTTACGTTTTCTATTCTGACCGCAACTTCGACGGCGCCAGCAACTGCACGGGCGGGCGGCCTCGAATCGTCATGAAACACGCCGGTGCGCTCGCTGGTCTGGGCGCAAGTGGCGTTACGGTTGTCGACGACAATGCACCCGCTGGCAGCTTCCAGTTCATGCCCGCTGCCACGGGCGCGAACGGCAAGGTGCAGCTCGCCTGGTATGACACGCGTCGCGAAGGCATACCCTATGTGCCCAATGTTGTTGCCGACCATTTCGATGCGGGATCGGGTGGGCAAATCAACCGCAAGGCGGACGTCTACACGGCTCGCATTGTCTCGGACGAGAACGGGGAAAATATCGATATTTCCGACCCCGTGCGCGTATCGCAGTTTCGTATTGGCGCACGTGTAGAAGGGCCACCAGGTAACCAGACGGCCGGTAGCTTCGAGATCGAAGGTGAAGCGTCTTTCAGCAATGCGAAACTTTACGCGTCCGGAACGTTGTCATTCATCGGCGATTACATCGCGGTCGGCGCGGAACAGTTTCGGTTCGATTCGAATGGAAAGGTCATCAGTAACTCTTCGCCGATCGTTGATCCCCTGACCGACAAGACTGATTTCTTTATTGCCTGGACCTCCAACCGCGACGTGCGCGGCAATATCTTCGACTCTACGACGCTCGAAAACACGCCCGACCCAGGCACCAAGGCCATAACTCCGAAATTGCTGCCTGCGCACGAGCGGCCCGAAAAACCCATGCTTGCCGATGCCGGCGGCCCGCCACCAACCGCACACGCTGTCGATACACGCACGACCGAGGGTGTCGTGGACCCGTTCAATCCCATGCCTGACGTCTGCGAGCCGGCGACGCCCCAGGACCGCACACGCGACGCAAATATCTACGGCTCTCGTATCCGCGACCTGATCCGGCTGAAGGCACCGACGCCGACCAAGCCGCTGACCAACCTGCAGCGAGCATTTCCTGTCGCACTGAGCAACGTCAACGACGTGCCACAAACCTACCTGCTCCGGGTTACGAAACAGCCCGGCGATTTCCCGTCGCTGGGCCGTGCGTCCTTCCGGCAACTGCCCGCCGTACCGCCGTTCGACCAAGACGTACCGCCACCCGTTATCTGGGAGGAATTGACGGTACCGGCCAAATCGACGTTCGCACGCACCTTATTTCTGGTTTCCAATATCCCGGGTGCGGAAACAGGCGTCCAGGTATTTGCGCCAGGATGCGATGCCGACGATCCTCTTGGGAACTACGGCCTTTACCAGGGATCCTGTTCGGCAATCACCAGCATCACGCTTGGCGGCGAGGGTCCGTCCGGGCCGCTGCAGGACCCGAACTACCAGAGCCCGGTCTGTGACGCGGAAGATCCAACGACTTGCAGCATCGACGTCCTCGAGGCGGAGCTGCACAATCCCGAGCTGATCAATCCTGAACTGATCAATCCTGAACTGATCAATCCGGAACTGATCAACCCGGAACTGATCAACCCTGAACTCATTAATCCCGAGCTGATCAACCCCGAGCTCATTAATCCGGAACTCATCAACCTCGGATTCGCCAATCCGGAACTGATAAATCCCGAGCTGATAAACCCTGAACTGATCAACCCTGAACTCATTAATCCCGAGCTGATCAATCCCGAACTCATCAATCCGGAATTGATCAATTCGTCGTTCGACGACAACGGAACGCTGACGCTTGACGAAGACCTTACCTGGACAGACTACACCTACATCATCAGAAACACGGGCAATATCACTACCTCGTTCAACGCTGACATAAAATTGACCGGTCCGGCAGCTGACGACGTCGACTCGCAGATCGTGGCGTGGACGCTCTACATAACGCCGACCTCGCGCGATTGCGGGTACAGGCCGCAGGTCGAGCGTCGCGTACTCGCCACCGTTAATAATCCGGACAGCGAACTCGCCAGCGAAGAACTCGAACTCGCGACGATCACCGAGCCATTCAATGGTGACGTCAGTGCGATCGCCGCGCCGGGCCAGCTGCTGTTCTTTACACGCCGTGTTTTCGGTACGCCGACAGAACTCGCTAACGTATCGGTGAGCGGCTTCACCACATCATCGCAAGCGGCCAATTGCAGCCAGAAAGACAGGCCAGTCGGTAATTCCGACCCCTATTTCTGCCAGCTGTCACTCGCAGATGAACGCGAACGCATCCTGCTGGACACGCAGCCCCCTGAATTCGGTGGCCTGACGGACGGCGACGTAATTCCCGTGCCCGAGATCGAGGCGAACCGCCCGGGTGGTGCGTGCGTCGAAGTCGCCAATGTGCTCGTGACGGCGACCGACAATGGCACCGATGTCAACGTGACATGCGAAGATAGTCTGGGTCTGGCCATCTGTACGAGCTCCGACCCTGACAATGGACAGTCAATCCCGGTCAGCTTGCCCGGCAATATGCTGGGCGCCCCCATCTCCTGCACCGCTGCGGATGATGCCGAGCCACCGAACGTTGCGACGATCAACCTGTTCATCGACGTCAGGGACAATAGTGCGCCGGACTTCGACGTCGTCCCGTTGCCAGCCGTCAGCGTCATTGCAGGTCCAGACGGATTCGCGAGCCTCGATTTTGAAGCTGGCCTGATGGCGACGGATGTCGACGGCGTCGACCCCGATCCGGTTATCAGCTGTACGGCCGACACACCGCAGATGCAAATATCCGGTGAGCCACTGCCGATCGGCACAACCAGCATCGATTGCACGGTGTCCGATGAATCGAACAACATGACGACGCGTAGCTACGACGTCGCTGTAATTGACCAGACGCCGCCAGAGTTTGTCGACATACCCCTACCGGACGTTACCATTGGGGCCACCGATGCCAGTGGAGCGACCAATACCTACGTCATTCCTTCGGCAGAAGACACGACGGGCGACCCTGCGACCGTGAGTTGCACCCCGCCGCCGACCGCAACATTTCCGATTGGCGATACGACGGTGACGTGTACGGCCGACGACGGCCGCGGAAATACCGCGGAGGCAAGCTTTGTCGTCA
>CALZMR010000252.1 GCA_945788575.1 uncultured Woeseiaceae bacterium | reverse complement strand
CGAGCGTGGCGTCCAGGTGAGCAAAAGTCGTTGCCGGGGACGGGTCCGTGAGATCGTCCGCGGGTACGTAGACGGCCTGGAAGGACGTGATCGAGCCGGTCTTCGTCGACGCGATACGCTCCTGCAACACGCCCATTTCCTCAGCAAGCGTCGGCTGATAACCCACCGCGGAAGGCATACGGCCGAGGAGCGCAGACACCTCTGTTCCGGCCAGCGTGTAACGGTAGATGTTGTCGATGAACATGAGGACATCGCGGCCTTCGTCGCGAAACGCCTCGGCCATCGTCAGCCCGGTCAGTGCCACACGCAGGCGGTTGCCCGGCGGCTCGTTCATCTGGCCGTAGACCAGGGTCACCTTGTCGATGACCTTCGATTCGGTCATCTCGTGGTAGAAGTCGTTTCCTTCGCGGGTGCGCTCACCGACACCGGCGAACACGGAATAGCCACCGTGCTCTTTGGCAATGTTGTTGATGAGCTCCATGAGCGTCACCGTCTTGCCCACACCGGCGCCGCCGAACAGCCCGACCTTACCGCCCTTGGCGATTGGCATGATCAAGTCGATGACCTTGATACCCGTCTCGAGAATCTCGGTCGTTGCCGCTTGCTCTTCGTAACTCGGTGCAGAACGGTGAATCGGCAGCATGGTTTCGGCACCAATCTCGCCCGCGTTGTCGATCGGCTTGCCGAGCACGTCCATGATGCGGCCGAGCGTCTTCTCACCGACGGGCACAGTGATCGGCTGGCCTGTATTCGTCACCCCCATGCCGCGCTTGAGCCCCTCGGAGGAGCCCATGGCGATGGTCCGCACAACGCCGTCGCCGAGCTGCTGCTGCACCTCGAGCGTGATCTCCGCGTCGTCGATAAGCAGCGCGTCGTAAACCTTGGGAATCTGGCCGGCCGGGAACGAAACGTCCACGACGGCGCCAATAACCTGCACAGTAGTTCCAGTGCTCATGTAAGGATCCTCATCCTGTTTCGGCGTTTTCGGCGCCGATCGATTTCAAACATTTAGCCCGGGTATTTCACCAGGCGCTGCGCTCTCGCTTAGTCTTTGATCGCCTTACGCGTCTTTCTCTCTCGGCAATAAACACCGTTATTGCTTTCCTTCGAAAAACGCGTAATCCAATCAAATCCTCAACCGATCTTTCGCACCGCCTGATGCAATTCTCGGGCTCTAGCCGGAGACCGCGGCAGCACCGCCGACGATTTCCGAAATTTCCTGTGTAATGGCAGCCTGACGCGCCTTGTTGTAGTCGAGCTGTAGCTTCTCGATGATCTCGCCGGCGTTGTCGGTCGCCGACTTCATCGCAACCATTTTCGCCGCCATCTCGGAGGCGAAGTTTTCGACCGCACCGCGGTAGACCTGCGACTCGATGTAGCGCATCAGTACGTCATCGAGCAGCTCGCCCGCTTCGGGCTCGTAAATGTAGTCCCAGTGCTCCTGCAGCGATTCGCCGTCGAGGTCGATCGCGCTGATCGGCAATAGTGTGTCCATGTGCGGCTGCTGACTCATCGCGCTGATGAAATCGTTGTACGCAAGATACAGCCGATCGATCTTGCCCTCTCCGTAAGAGTCCAGCATGACCGTGACCGCGCCGAGCAAATCGTTAATCTGCGGACGATCGCCCAGATGAGTCACCGCACTGACGACATTGCCGCCGAGCCGCTTAAAGAACTGAACCGCCTTCGCACCAACGAGGGCCAGATCGACTTCGACGTTGTCCTCCTGGTGCTGGACGAGTTTACCGATAACTTTTTTGAAGAGGTTTACGTTCAGGCCGCCACAGAGGCCGCGGTCCGTCGAAATGATGATGTAACCAACCCGTTTGACCGGACGCTCGGTCAGAAACGGGTGTTTGTAGTCGGGATTCGCGTGGGCGAGGTGACCGATAACGCGCCGAATCCGCTCGGCATACGGACGGGATGCTTCCATCTGCACCTGTGCCTTGCGGATCTTGCTGGCCGCGACCTTCTCCATCGCACTCGTAATCTTCTGCATGTTCTTCACAGAAGATATTTTTGAGCGTATTTCCTTTTCGCCTGGCATATCTTTATTGCTCCGAAGTCCTGTAGGAGCGCGCCATGCGCGCGAATCCTACAACCGCGCCCATCGGGCGCTCCGACATCAATACGCGCCTTCCTCCACGAACTTCTCGCATATGCCCTTCAGCGTAGCCGCGATCTCGTCGTTGTAATCACCGGTCTCGTTGATCGCGTTCAGGTCGCTCTCGTGCTGCGCCCGCGCGTAGTCGTGCAGCGCTTTTTCGAAGTCGACGACCTTGGCTACGTCGACATCATCGAGGAAGCCCTCATTGACCGCGAACAGCGACAGCGCCATCTCGGCGACCGACAGCGGCGAGTACTGCTTCTGCTTCATGAGTTCGGTTACGCGCTCACCGCGCTCGAGCTGCGCTCGCGTGGCCTTGTCGAGGTCGGACGCGAACTGAGCGAAGGCCGCGAGTTCGCGGTACTGCGCCAGCGCGAGACGGACGCCGCCGCCGAGCTTCTTGATGATCTTGGTCTGAGCCGCACCACCTACACGCGATACCGAGAGACCGGCGTTGATGGCCGGGCGGATACCGGCGTTGAACAGGTCGGTCTCGAGGAAGATCTGGCCGTCGGTGATCGAGATTACGTTCGTCGGAACGAACGCCGATACGTCGCCGGCCTGGGTCTCGATGATCGGCAATGCCGTAAGCGACCCGGTCTTGCCCTTGATGCTGCCGCCGGAAATGTTCTCGATGTGGTCGGCGCTAACCCGGGCTGCGCGCTCGAGCAGACGCGAGTGAAGGTAGAAAACGTCACCCGGGTAGGCTTCGCGGCCAGGCGGGCGCCTGAGCAGGAGCGACACCTGACGATAGGCCCAGGCCTGCTTGGTCAGATCGTCGTAAATGATGAGCGCGTCTTCGCCCTGGTCCATGAAGTACTCGCCCATGGAGCAGCCCGCATATGGCGCGATGTACTGCATCGCGGGGCTGTCGGCCGCGGAGGCGGCAACGACGATGGTGTGCTCCATCGCGCCCTCTTCCTCGAGCTTGCGGACGACGCCGGCGACCGATGAGGCCTTCTGACCGATGGCGACGTAGATACACTTAATGCCCGTGCCGCGCTGGTTGATGATCGTATCGACGGCGACGGCAGTCTTACCGGTCTGGCGGTCACCGATGATCAGCTCGCGCTGGCCGCGGCCGATCGGCACCATCGAGTCGATTGACTTGAGGCCGGTCTGAACCGGCTGGGAGACCGACTGGCGTTCGATGACGCCCGGCGCGACCTTCTCGATCGGCGAACTTTGGTTCGAGTCGATCGGCCCCTTGCCGTCGATTGGATTACCAAGTGCGTCGACGACGCGGCCGAGCAACCCACGACCGACCGGCACCTCCAGAATGCGGCCGGTCGTCTTGACCGTCGCGCCTTCCGAGATGTGCTTGTAGTCGCCGAGCACGACCGCGCCCACCGAATCCTGCTCGAGGTTCAGCGCGAGACCGAACGTGTTCTCGGGGAACTCGAGCATCTCGCCGTAGCGAGCATCGGCCAGGCCGTGGATGCGGACGATGCCGTCGGTAACCGCAATTACGGTACCGACATCGCGCGCCTCGGCGGTCGCCTCGAAGTTCTCGATGCGTTCCTTAATCAGCTGGCTGATTTCAGAAGCTTTGAGTGCCATGTTGTTTTCCTCTTTACTTGATCAACGCGTTGGCGAGGCCGTCGAGCCTCGCACGCAGTGATCCGTCAATTACGACATCGCCGGCGCGAATCACGGCGCCGCCAATCAAATGTTCGTCGACCTCGGTCTCGAGCCGGATTTCGCGGCCCAGCCTCTGCTTCAGTGCGGTCGCGATCGCCTGCTGTTGTACGCCGGAAATCGGCACGGCCGAAGTGACCGTCACATCGACAGTGTTCTCGATCCGCGCCCGGAGCTCCTCGAAGTGCTCGGCAATCTCAGGCATCACGGCAATCCGGCCGTTCTCGATCAACAGCTTCAGAAAGTTCATGGCCTTCTGATCGCCGCCGGCGAGAAGCGACGCTCGTGCCGAAGCGAACAGCTCCGTCAAGAACTCGAGCCTTCGAGCATTGTTCAGTGTCGGCGCACTCAGGAAGTCGGCGACCTGGCCGTCCTCGAGCAGCTGACCGGCAGCTTCGAGCGACGCGGACCACTCGGCCAGGTTGCCGTCCTCGTTAGCGATCTCGAAGACCGCCAGTGCATATGGACGAGCGACTGTGTTGTTGTCAGCCATCGCCGCTTAAAGTTCCTGAGCCAGACGGCCGAGGATGTCCTCGTGCGTGCTCGCGTCGATCTCACGATCGAGAATCTTCTGAGCGCCGGCAAGGGCGACCGCCGAAACCTGGGAGCGCAGGTCCTCGCGGGCCCGGTTGGCCTCTTGCTCGATCTCAGCCGTTGCCGCCGTGAGCTGGCGCTCACGTTCTTTCTCACCGCTGGCTTTGCCGTCTGCGACGATATCGTTCGCGCGAGCGTTAGCCTGGTTCAGAATAGTCGTTGCCTGCTGGCGCGCCTCGGCGATAATCCCTTCCGCCTCTTCGCGAGCACGTACGAGCGCTTCCTCACCGCGATCGGCCGCCGCGAGCCCGTCTTC
>CALZMR010000251.1 GCA_945788575.1 uncultured Woeseiaceae bacterium | reverse complement strand
GGTCGACGATGAACTGCTCCGAGCCGCAGTGTTCGACGAGCGACGAGACGATATCATCTCCGGACAGTCCGACGATAACGGTGCCGGCACCGTTGACGGCCGTCTCCACGCTGTCACACATCAAAGAGCCGATGTGCGGAACCACATTCTCAATATACTGCTTGTTTGCGCCAATCAGCCTCGACACGCGTACCTCGGGATCGTAGATTCGCAGACTGATGCCTTTGCCGATAAGCCGTTCGACGAGATCGACGAGCGGACTCTCGCGCAGATCGTCCGTTCCGCTCTTGAAGCTGAGCCCGACCACGCCGACTTCGCGATCGCCGCGCTCCAGAATCATTTTCAGCGCGTGCTCGACGTGTACGCGGTTGCTGGGCAGTACGCCCGACAACATCGGCGTCTCGACGTCGTGGGTCTTGCCGAGATACAGCAGTGCACGCAGGTCTTTTGGCAGGCAGGAACCGCCGAATGCGAAGCCCGGCCGTAGATAGGCTTTCGAAATGTTGAGCTGCTTGTCCTCGCACAGCAGTTCCATGACTCTCAGCGAATCCGAGCCCATCGCCTGGCAGATACGCGCGATTTCGTTGGCGAACGTGATCTTCAGTGCGTGAAACGTGTTGCAGGCATACTTGAGCGTTTCTGCCGTACGGATGTCGGTGTCGATGAACTTACAGGCGAGGTGGCCGAAGACGGAACGCAATTCCTCCAGCGGTGCAGCGTTCCGGACGCCGACGACCGTCATTGGCGGATTATCGTAGTCGCGTATCGACGAGCCTTCGCGCAGGAACTCCGGCTGGAAGCACACGTGGAAATCCTCGTCGGCCTTCTTCCCGGAGTACTCCTCCAACAGCGGAATGACGACGTTTTCGACCGTACCGGGCTGTACCGTCGATCGGATCACAACGATGTGCGTGCGGTTCTTTTTCGCCAGCGCTTCACCCATCTGCTTCGACAATCGTTCCAGCGCAGTCAGATCCTGATCGCCGTTCGGCAGAGAGGGCGTACCGACACAGACGAATGAAAGCTCCGTGCTGTCGATGGCCTCACCGGCATCCGCAGTCACGGAGACCCGTCCCGACGCGGCGACGTATTCCATGAGTTCGAGGATGCCCTCTTCAATAACCGGCGACTTTCCGCTGCTGATCAGATCGAGCTTGCTCGTATCGATATCGACGCCCGTCACCTCGTGACCGTCGCGCGAAAGACACGCCAGTGAAACCGCACCGACGTAGCCGAGACCAAAAATACTGATTTTCATAATATTTACAATACCTTATACAACACGGCAGGAACGGCTGCGCGACTAATCGTGCAGGCTCCTGAGGAATCCCTCGAACACCAACAGTGCCCAGATCGGTGGGCTGTGATCGCGCATACCGCTCGTGTGTTGAGTTAGCAGCGTACGAACGTAGTCCAGGTCAAAGACGTCGGCCTCCCGCATCGTGGGACCGAGCAAGCGCTCCTTGAGCGTTTTCTGTAGCGGCCCCCGGAACCAGCTTGCGAGCGGCACGCCGAAACCCATCTTCTCCCGGTAGAGGATGCTGTCGGGCACAGATCCTTCCAGCGCTTTCTTGAAGATGTACTTGCCCTGCCGACCCTTGAGCTTCAGCGAAGACGGGACCGTGCACGCCCAGCTCGCGAACTCCGAGTCCAGGATCGGTACACGCACCTCCAGACTATGCGCCATGCTCGCGCGATCGACCTTCGTCAGAATATCGCCGGGCAGATAGGTCTTGATATCGATGTACTGGATCTTCGACAACTCGTCGTCGGTGTCGGACTCGCGCTCGAATCGCCGGAACACTTCTCGCGCCGAATACCCCTGCAACTCTCTCTTGAAGGCATCGCCGAACAAGCGGCCGTGCAGATCGTTCGGCAGAATCGACACGCTGTGCAGATACGCATCGGCACTATCGCGGGCGATCGCCTCCAGGGTGGACTTTGCCCTGAATATTCTCGGCGCCCAGTCCATCTTGGGATAGATCGCGCCCGCGAGACCAAATACCGAACGTCGAACGGCACGGGGGATGCGGCTGCGCACCTTCTCCTCGTTCATGTGCCAACGGTGGCGACGATAGCCAGCGAAGATCTCATCGCCGCCGTCGCCCGACAGCGCAACCGTAACGTGCTTGCGGGCCAACTCACAGACGCGGTAGGTCGGAATCGCAGAGCTATCTGCGAACGGTTCATCGTAGATGTCCGGGATGCGGTCGACCAAAGCGAAGTCGTCGGCATCAACCTGTTCCACGCGGTGATTGGTCGAGTACTTCTCAGCAAGCTGCTTCGCATAGGCAGACTCGTTGTAGGCCGGGTCGCCGAACGAGATCGAACAGGTATTCACCGGTTCCGAGGAGATCTCCGACATCTTCGCAACCACAGCACTGGAGTCGACGCCACCCGACAGGAATGCGCCAAGCGGAACGTCGGCGATCATGCGCTTCTCGACGGAGTCCCGGAAGCGTGCGTCCATTTCTTCGCGCAACGCCTGTGTGTCCGACAGGCTATCGTCTGCATTGAAGCGGATTCGCCAGTACTCTCGCGGCTGCGCTCCCGACTCTCCGCGGGTCAGCGTCATAAAGTGCGCGGGCGGAAGTTTCCTGACGTTCCTGAAGATCGACTTCGGATCGGGAACGTAACCGAAGGTCATGTAGTCCTCGACCGCCGTCGGATCGATCGTCGTGTCGAGGCGAGGATGCACCCGCAAGCCTTTGAGCTCCGATGCGAACGCAAACGTACCGTCATCGAGAAACGTGTAGTAGAGCGGTTTCTTGCCGAATCGGTCTCTCGCAAGGAACAGCTGCTCTCGGTTGCGGTCCCAGATCGCGAACGCGAACATGCCGTGCAGGCGCTCGAGGCACGCTTCGCCCCACTCCTGCCAGGCGTGTACGATGACTTCAGTGTCACAGCGCGTCCTGAATACGTGCCCGGCTGCCTTCAATTCGTCCATCAAGGCAGCGAATTCGTAGATCTCACCGTTGAAAGTCACGACGACGGACTCGTCCTCGTTGTACATCGGCTGCGCGCCACCGCTGAGATCGATGATCGACAGCCGGCGATGGCCGAGACCGACGCCGGGCTCGACGTGATAGCCGCTACCGTCCGGCCCCCTGTGCGACTGCCGGTCGTTCATACGCTCGAGAAGGCCGCGATCGATCGGCCGCTTGCCCTGCGTATCGAAAAGTCCGGTAATGCCACACATCAGCTCGCACCCATCATTGTCTGTCCGCGCCGATGGTCGATCGGCATGTCCATGTCCTGCCGGCTCGCGGCCGCATTCGGCGCCATCCGCGCTGCACGGAAGTCGTGCGCGCCAAGTCCCGTGTCGAGGTCGGGCGACGCCGGCCTCGTCAGAGACTCGAAAACCGGGCCTACAATCAAACCCAGCATTGCGAAAAGCGCAACCCGTAAGCCTTTGGCTGGCGGTGACGGCGCGAGCGCGCCGTTACCCGCACCCCGGGGCGAATCGATGTCGTCCTGGAATCGCGCAGCGATCCAGATCATCGCCACGATGAGCAGCGCGTACATGATCCAGCCGACAAAGCGATGATCCGGGCCGTCGGCAATATCCAGATCAGTGAAGTGCAGAAGCAGCACCACCGTCGTCGCTCGGAGACCGTTTGCAAGCACAGCCGCCACAATTGCGAAGGCTACCAGCATCACCGATTTCCACAGCCGCCGGAAATAGATATGAGCGACGAGAATGGCCAGCATCAGCGTAGCTATCAGGAACTTCAGTCCACTGCAGGCTTTGGCGACCTCATACGAACCGGACGGCACAAAGAAAAAACGCCCGTCCTGGTAGACCGGAATCCCGAGCACGCTGAGCGACCCGACCGTGAGTCTAGCCGTGCTATCGATCAGCACCGGTATGAGGAACTCACCCGCCGGCACAGCGAAGACCATGAACAGCAACGGGAATCGGATTATCGCGGCGATCGGCAGCCCGAACGCAGCGACCACAGCCGCCGGGAGGCTGAGTACAGCCGCGGCATGGAATAATACCCGAACGTCCAGGCGCGAACCCAGCCACCACAGCAATGACAGACCGAACAGCGCGGCTACGCCGAGCCAAGAGGGCTGCACCGGCGCTCTTGCAATTCGATCGCGTTCGCGCCAGATGAGGAACAGGACGAGCGGTACGACGAAGAATCCGTGCGTGAACGCGTCGGTCGTACGCCATATTTCGACCACCGAAGCGAACGTCCCGAAAAAGAGGGCCGCAATAACGACGACCAGCACGGCGAAGGAGATGATCGCGATCCTCGTCGTCCGCATGTCGTTGTCCGAATTGCGATTCGGTGTGCTCACGCTCAAGCTGCCTCTGGCTCGTACAATCGATCGAACGCTTCGATCGGACAATTGCGGTCAAGGTTCAAACGGCACCCTTTCTCAAGACTGACGAGGACCTATAAGTCTGTTCTTGCAACACCCACCCGCGGCGTGCCGAAGCCGCCCATTTTCGGTCGAGAATGCCGTAGATGCCGCACATGTCGTCAGCCGAGGCGTCTCGCGACCGGCGGGCCGATGACATCCGCTACGGCCAGCGGAAGTTTCTTCCAGATCGAAATCAGCCGCTGAAATCTGGGATTCGACGGGTCCAGGTTCGGCAACGACTCGCTCTCGACCAGGAAGA